>JAFZVQ010000080.1 GCA_017617715.1 Bacteroidales bacterium
ATGGCATCGTAAAAAATAGAATACGCGATACTCTTCTTCCCCTGCAACATAAGGTTGTTCACGAAACGAGTAACCATCGTGTCGTGGAACTTAGGATCAGGAAGTAGAATCCTCTTCTTAGGCTTTGACTTTCTCATTGTTTTGAAAAATTAAGAAATTAAAACACCCTGCGGCTACTTCTTGGGCCTCTTGGCACCATAGAGGGAGCGGGACTGGGTCCTGCCCTCCACGCCAGCGGTATCCAAAGCGCCACGAAGGATGTGGTAACGTACACCCGGAAGGTCTTTCACACGACCGCCACGTACGAGCACGATGGAGTGCTCCTGGAGGTTGTGACCCTCGCCGGGGATGTAGGCGTTGACCTCTTTGGCGTTCGTCAGACGTACACGGGCAACCTTACGCATTGCTGAGTTAGGTTTCTTCGGGGTCGTTGTGTAGACCCTGAGGCATACGCCACGCTTCTGAGGACAAGCATCCAACGCGCGAGACTTGCTCTTTATTTCAGCCATCTCGCGTCCTTTGCGGACCAATTGTTGAATTGTGGGCATAAGTGTTTGTTAATAAATAATATATACAATCCCCTCCAAAAAAAGGGGCTGCAAAGTTACAAAAAATTCGTTAATTAGCAAGCGCGGCGAACTCAATATCGTTCTGCGCGCGCGCTTTCAGGGCCTCGTCCTTGCTGCAGGCGGCATCCAGAAGCCTCCGGGCCTGGGCCGTCTCGCCCTTGCGGGCGGCGAGGATGGCGCGGATGTAGTCGGTCCTGGGGGCGTCGCCTTCGAGTGCGTCGGCTGCGGCTGCGGCATCGCCTGCGAGCAGGTTGGCGAGGGCTGCGTTGTCGCCCTTCAGACCCTTGGCGCACGCAGCTGCGGCCTTGTAGTCACCCTTGATTATGTTCATGATGGCGGAGTTCTCCCGGGCCTTGGCCCCGCCGGCCTTCTCGAAGCACCGGGCCGCGAGCTCGTAGTCACCGTTGCGCATGGCCACCACGCCGGTGGCGTTGAGCACGTCGGCGTCAGCGTCCTTTATCTTGCTGAGGTAGGCGCCGCCCAGGGAGGTCTTGCCCTGGTCGAGGTAGAGCATCGCCAGGTTGTAGCGGGCGGTGTCGGAGTTGAACTCCTGAATGGCGTATTTGTAGAGCGTCTCCTTGCTTTCGGGGGTCTCGGCGATGGTGGCGAGCCTTAGCACGGAGGGCTCGTCGAAGCGGTCCAGTCCCTTCTGTGAGCGTTCCACCAGTTCCTCGTCGGACCAGTTGCGGAACTCGGTGCTCGTGACCAGGCGGGCCCTGCGGAGCTCGGGGAAGACGCGCTTGTTGATTTCGGAGTAGATCTGGGAGAGGTTGCGGATTTCGCTTTCGCGGACGGCCGGGTCGCTGTACATGGAGAGCACGCGGAGTATCAGGTCCTTGTCTTCGATGTTGGACTTGGCCACGGCCTCCTGGAAGCCTTCCCAGTCCTGGCCGACGCTCTTGATTTCGGTGCCGGTGAGCTCGATGTCGGCAGCCACCTTGTCGAGAGCCTTCTGGGCGGTGTCGGCGCGCTTGTCGGAGAGCTTGGCGTTGTAGTCCTTGCCGCCCTCAGGGGAAGCGTAAGCCACTATCTGTGTGCCCTTTATGGTGGTGCGCTCGTCTTCCTTCAGGTAGTCGAGGGAGTTCTTGTAGTTGACCATGGAGTTGGTCTCGAACTGGTCCTTGCGCACCTTGTCGGAGCCCACGTCGTAGAGGATGCGGCCCTCGGTGGTGCGCTGCAGCACGGCCTGGTAGCCGTCGGGCTTGACCTCATAGAGGCCGCCCATGTCGGCGAGCTGGTAGTCGGCTATGCAGCCGTCGGCCACTTTCACCGGGTCCACGGGGTAGTCCTTGTTCTTGAAATGGATGGTGCTGCGGAGCTCCAGGTGCGCCTTTTCGCAGCCGGGCTTGTAGCGGAAGCTGAGCTTTTCGGTGATGGTGGCGCCGGCAGAAGAGACCACTTTGAAGTTGTCCTTCACCTTGTCGCCCTGGTACTGGAGGGTCTTGAAGGGGATTTCGCCTCCCTCATACACGAGCACGGGCGTCACGTCCATGGTGGCCTTGGAGTGGAAGTAGCCCTTGGGGCAGGTCACGGTCACGGTGGCGGGAATCTGGCCGCCGACTATTTCGAGCAGCGCGGGGGTGCACTGAATGTCCACGTTTTCCGCCAGTTTCATCTTCTCCATCATCGACTTGTCGCAGGAGGAACCCAGCACGGCGAGGGCGGCGAGCGCCACGGTTACAGCTATTCTTTTCATACTTATATTTTAAATGTTTCTTTTGCAGAACCACAAAGATAAGATTTTTTCATAACTTTGCACGGATATGGACGCACAAGAGCTTCAAATACTAAAGAACCGATACGACATAATCGGCAACGATCCGGCGCTCAACAGGGCGCTGGAGACGGCCGTAGCCATAGCACCGACCGACCTGACCGTCCTCATCGAAGGCGAAAGCGGCACCGGAAAGGAGGTTATTCCCCAGATAATCCACCAGTACAGCCGCCGCAAGACGGGCCGCTTCCTGGCAGTCAACTGCGGCGCGCTCCCCGAGGGCACCATCAACGCCGAGCTCTTCGGCCACGAAAAAGGCGCGTTCACCGGGGCCGTCGGCGAGCGCAAGGGCTACTTCGAGGAGGCCAACGGCGGCACCCTGTTCCTCGATGAAATCGGCGAGTTGCCCAAGGATACGCAGGCGATGCTCCTCCGCGTGCTCCAGAACGGCGAATACCTGAAAGTGGGTTCCTCCAAGGTCGAAAAGACCGACGTGCGCGTGATCTGCGCCACCAACGTGAACCTGTCGTACGCCGTCGCCACCGGCAAGTTCCGCCAGGACCTCTACTTCCGAATCAACTCCATCCAGATAAAGCTGCCGCCCCTGCGTGAGCGCAAGAGCGACATCTACCTGCTGTTCCGCAAGTTCGCGGCCGACTTCGCCCAGAAGTACGGCAGCGCCCGCGTGGCCCTCGACCTGAACGCCATCTCGCTGCTTTCCTCCTACCGCTGGCCCGGCAACATCCGCCAGCTGAAGAACGTGGCCGAGACCGTGTCCGCCCTGGAGAGCCGCCCGGTGCGCGCCGGCGTCGATAAGGTGGAAATCGGCCCCGAAGCCCTTTCCCGCTATCTTCCGGACGAGCAGGACACGCTTCTTCCCGCCCAGGCGTCCCCCGCGGCGCAGCAGGGCGCGATGAACCCGGACGAGAAGGCCGCCATCATCAAGGCCATCCTGGACCTCAAGCGCGAGGTGGACGACCTCAAGCGTGCGGTCGCCACCGTGCCGGCCGAGTCCGTGCCGCCGCAGATCCACGCCCAGCACTTCCCCGTGTCCCACATCGAAGACCCGGAGGAACAGATTTCCGGGGGCGATGATTCGGAGCCGCAGCAGCCCCTGGACATGAAACAGATGCGCGACGAGCTCATCGAGCGCGCCCTGCTGCGCCACGAAGGCAACGTGGCCATGGCGGCGCGGGAGCTCGGCATCTCCGAACGCACCATCTACCGTAAACTTGCCGCAAAAAAGAAAGCCCAATGAGACGCCTGCTACCAGTTCTTGCGCTATTGTTCACGATGACGTCCTGCGGAATCTACTCCTTCTCCGGCACGTCCATCCAGCCCGATGTCAACACCATCACGATCAACTACATAGAGTACCGCGCCCTGCGTGTCAACCCGGCTTTCAGCAACGAGTTCACGGAGGCGATACGCAACCAGTTCCGCCGTATGACACGGCTCGAGCAGGTGGAGCACGACGGCGACATGGAGCTCTCCGGCGAGGTCACGGGCTACGAAATCACCCCCGCCGCCGTGACGGCCGACGAAGTCGCGGCCCGCAACAAGCTCACGGTCACGGTGAAGATCCAGTTCTCCGACAAGAAACACCCCGAGGAGGACTTCGACAAGAGCTTCTCCGCCTATTCGGAATACGATTCCAACAACACCATCGACGCCGTGGAGTCCTCGCTCTGCGCCGAAATAATCGAGAAACTGGTGGAAGACATCTTCAACGCAGCAGTGGCACAATGGTAAGTTCGATAGACATAAAGCGCCTCAACCTGGAGGAACTGCTCGGGGTGGTGAGCATCTATCCCTGGTATGCCGGCGCGCGCAAGGAGCTGTGCGCCCGGATGGCCGCGGACGGCACGCTGAGCCGCCAGCAGCTCTCGCAGGCGTCTTTATATATAGGTTCGCGCCGCATACTGCACTCGCTCGTGCGCCGGAACGTCGATGCCGACTATTCCGACACCGAGGTGCGCACGCAGGTGAAAACCGTCATCGAGACGCCCCCGGCGCCCGATCCGGGCCGCATCTTCGTGGTGGGCGGAGACTATTTCTCCTCGGCGCAATACCGGGAGGTGCGTCGCGAGGACGACTCAATTTTCTCGGGATTTGCATCCTCTTCGCGCGAAGATTTGCCGGAAGAAGTCCCGGAAGAAAGCTTCGATTTCTGCACCGAGACGCTGGCCGAAATATATGCCGACCAGGGCTATATCGATGAAGCAAAGCAAATTTATTCGAAACTAAGTTTGCTATATCCGGAAAAAAGTGTTTACTTTGCAGCCCTTATTGAAAAATTAGACAAAAACTGAGATATGAACGTATTATTCACCATTTTGACAGTGCTTATCGTTATCGCAGCCGTGCTTCTTATCCTTGTGGTGCTGCTTCAGAACGGTAAGGGACAGGGGATGGCCAGCAACTTCGTCGCCGGCAACCAGACTTTCGGTGTGCGCCAGACCGCCGACATCCTCGAGAAAATCACCTGGGGGCTCGTGGCCTTCATCATCGTCGTGTCCGTGATCGCATCCTTCTCCACCGGCAACAGCAGCGCCGGCCTGGACGTGACCGACCGCATCGAGAACACCACCGCCACCGAAGAGCTGCCGGCTTTCCCGACAGCCCCCGTGGACCAGACTTCCCCCAGCACCGAGACTCCTACGGAGTAATTTTCGCAAGATTTTATTTCCCGGCCGGAGCAGACCCCCGTCTGCCCCGGCTTATTTGTCATTCTGAGCGAAGCGAAGAATCTCCCGGTCAGCGAAGAATCTGTCGGCTTCGCCTCCGTCATTCCCGACCTGATCGGGAATTCCTTCGGCTGTCATTCTGAGCGAAGCGAAGAATCTCCCGGTCAGCGAAGAATCTCCCGGTCGGGAAAGGCCCCTCGCTCCTGCTACAAAATTGCTTTGCCTCCGCTCGCAATTTCAAAGTCGCTCGGAACCTTCCCCGCCCGTCACCCCCCGCCGCTGGGACCAAGGTCGCCTCTCCCGGTCCCCGTTGACTGGTCAAATCCGCCGGCTCGGGTGCAGGGAGGCCAAATTTACACCCGGGAACACAAGAATTTGGGGTGTCGGGTGTGGGAGAGGCGGTTTTACACCCGGGCGAATGTCATGGTGTTTGGACGGTTTGGGGAAGGTTGTCTTTCCCTGAAAAAAGTTGACTCGTAAACACGAGTTAAAAATGTTCGTACCACACACCAAGAAACAACAGGAGAGTTACGAAAGAGCCATTGATTTGTATTACAACAAAGGCTTTAGTGCAAATCA
>JAFZVQ010000081.1 GCA_017617715.1 Bacteroidales bacterium
TCTTTTTTGTAGGCGCTGGACTACGATTACTCGGGAATCTGGGCGCCGTAGCCGGCGACTTTGCCGAAGAGGTCTTTGGCTTTCTCCCAAGGATACTTGTTGCAGTACATGCTCGGGCGCACAATCTCGGAGCCCTGCTGGTTCAGGCCGAACATGCGGTTGACCTGGTTGGCTGCGGAGTTGGCGTTGTAGCTCTCGGACTGTATGATCTTGAGGGACATGTAGCCCTCGAGATAAGGCTTGTCGATAGCATCGATGAAGGCTTTCTCGCTCTCGGGAAGGTCTTTGTTGCCCTCATACTTGGGACCGATCTGCTCGGCTTCCTCGATACGGGAGGCGGGGACGGAAATGGTCGCAGCGCCCATGGAAGCGATTTCCAGATCGCGCTTGTTGGCGAAATAGTAGTTGTCGTAGAGGTTGCTCTCCTTGAGTTTCTCCAATTCCTTGTTGGCTTCATAGAACACACGCTCCACACCGCAGTTACTGTTGCAGCCGAAGATGTTGTTGTGGACGTCGATAGTGCGGATGCCGTTCATGAAACGGAAGCCCTGGCCCATGTCTTCGAATGCCTTGGTGCGTGTCCAGGTGAACATGACGGTGTTGTGGTGGAAATCGAGGGAGACGAATTCGATGTCGGAATCCTTCACGTTGCCCCTGACCTGGCAGGCGGCATAGCGGCAGGAGACGAATACGTTGTTGCAGATTTCCATGTGGCCCTTGCCCATCATGGCCATGATACCATAGTCGCGGCAGTTCACGAAGACGCAGTTGGACACGCGGACATTGCCTTCCACATCCATGTGAAGGGCGTATTCATCGCCGCTGGAATAACCCTCGAGAGGATAATTGGGGTTAGCGTCGGGCTCGACGAAACGGCCGGTGAGGACACCTTCGTTGGGAGTGCCGGTGGCTTCCAGCTTAACGTTCTTCACAAAGTAGCGGTTGTTCTCTCCAAGATCGAAGGTGAAGCCGTCGATCACTACGGTGCCGACAGGTCCGACGTAGCCGTAGGGACGCCTTGCGTTGATGTTCATCAGGGGAGCGATGAATTTCTGGTCGGTGGGCTGGATCTTGGTCACGTGCTTGATGACGTCGCGCTCGCTGAAGTCGGTGGAATAGCCGCCGTAGATGCTGATGAACTTGCCGGGTTCGTGGGTGGCGTCGGCAAATTTGCCGCACTCCACATATCCGCGGTCCATGTTGCCGAGATAGTTGCCTTCGGCCACGAGGATCTGGTCGTTCTCCTCAGCCTTGTCGATGGCCTTCTGGAGGTCTTTCAGCGCCGAGGTAGGGGCAGTGCCGTCTGCGCGGGCGGAACCGGTGGACACGCTCACATACCAGGTGTTGCCCTGACGGACGTTGGCACGGGCCTTTTCGGCCGCTTTGTCGGCTGCATTCTGTTTGATGCCCTCTTTGGCGTTCTGGACACCCTTGTTGGCCGCATTCTGGGCGGCTCCGGTCACTTTGTTGCCAAGGGAACGGAGCATTCCCGACTGGGCGGAAACAGGCTGCATTGCAGAAACTGCCAGCATAGCGGCGAGAATCAATGTGAATTTTTTCATTTCAGTATTGTTTTAAAAATGTGATCAATTGTCGCAAATATAGTAAACCGGGAGCAAATATTCAAGTTCCGGGCCAATCTCAGCGTTTGGAAGTGACTTCACGCTCGTAGCGCTCGATCTCAGGAATGAATTCAGCGCCCACCGGCACGCCGCCGCGGAGGTTGAAGTAGTCATACACGGCGCCGAACGGGAGCGTCTTGGCCTCTTCCAGAAGGGCGAGGCGCTGGAAGCCGCAGCCGCCGTCTTCGTAACCGCGCAGCTTGTCGATGGGCTCCAGGAGTGCGGAAAGCAGGCATTTCTGGGTGGCGCGGGTGCCGATTACGTATGCGCCTATGCGGTTGATGGAAGCGTCGAAATAGTCGAGCCCTATGTGGGCGCGGTCCAGGGCGCTGGCGCGCACGATTTCCTTGAAGAGGTCGAGGGTGGGGTCGTTCATGATGGTCACATGGTCGGAATCCCAGCGCACAGGGCGGCTCACATGGAGCATCAGCTCGGGCACGAAAAGCAGCAGCGCCGCCACCTTGTCGGACACGTTTTCCGTGGGCTCATAATGGCCGGTGTCGAGGGTGTACATGACCTTGCGTGTGGCGCAGTAGCCTTCGAAGAAGTCCATGGAGCCTACGGTGTAGCTCTCCAGGCCTATGCCGAAGAGCTTTGCCTCCACACATGTCTTCATGCCGGGAAGGGGCTCGGCGAGGATTTCGTCCAGGGATTCGGCGAGAAGTTCGCGGTAGCGCTTGCGCTCCACGGTGAGGTCCTTGCTGCCGTCGTGGACCCAGATGTTCATGATGCAGGGATCGCCCTGGGCCTTGCCCATCGCATCGGCAATGCGGCGGCAGCGTATCGTGTGCTCGATCCAGAAATTGCGGATTTCGGGGTCGGGATTGGACAGGGAGAGGTCGCCGCTCTTGGGATGGGAGAACGATGTGGAGTTGAAATCCAGTTTCATGTCATTCTCCCTGGCCCACTGCATCCAGCTTTCAAAGTGCCTGGGCTCCACTTCGTCGCGGTCCACGAACTTGCCGCCGAAATCGCCGTAGATTTCATGGAGATTAAGCCTCTGGACGCCGGCAAGCAGGCTTTTGGCGAACTTCACGTCCGAGCGGACTTCTTCTATGTTGCGGGCACGGCCCGGGTAGTTGCCGGTGGCCTGGATGCCGCCGGAGAGGGCCTGGCCACGCTCGAAGCCCACCACGTCGTCGGTCTGCCAGCAGTGGAGGGAAATGGGGGTTTTCTCTAAGATGTCTATGGCCTTGTCGGTGTCGACTCCAAGTTCGGCATAGCGTTCTTTAGCTATCTCGTAGGCTTTAAGGATCTGTTGCTCTTTCATCGCGATATTAATGCTTTGCAGGTTTGAATTCTTTTACGGGGAAGGACGCGGAAATGATGCGGCGCATTTCCCAGCGGTCGGCTATCAGGCCTGCGGCCTTCGCCTGGAGGAGAAGGTTGCCTATGGCCGTGGCCTCCACGGGGCCGGCAACCACCGGCAGCCCTATGGCATCGGCCGTCCATTGGTTCAGGAGGTCGTTGGCGCTGCCGCCGCCGATGACGTGGAGCTTTTCTATTTTGAAGGGAGCGAAGCCCTGCAGTATGCCCAGGACCTCCTTGTACCGTTCGGCAAGGGAATGGAAGATGCAGCTTACCACCTGAGCGTCGGACAGTGTGTCATCCTGAGCGGAGCGAAGGATCTCCTCCACCATGTCGGCGGGCGCGGCGAAGCGGGGGTCGTCGGGGTTGATGCGGCCGGGGAAATCCTCCTCGCGGCGGGCCATCGCAACGAGCTCGGGATAGGAATAATCCTTGCCCTGCGCCTTCCAGACCTCGCGGCATTGTTCCAGGAGCCACATCCCGGTGATGTTTTTCAGGAAACGGGTGGTGCCTTCGATGCCGCCTTCGTTGGTGAAATTGGCGGCTTCGCTGCGTTCGTCTATGACGGGGGCCGGCACCTCAATGCCCATAAGGCTCCAGGTGCCGCTGCTCAGGTAGGCGAAGCGCTCGTCGGCGGCGGGCACGGCAGCCACGGCGGAGGCGGTATCGTGGCCCGCCACTGCAACCACCGGCACGGGGCCGAGGCCCGTCAGTTCCGCGATTTCAGGCTTCAGCGGGCCAATCACGGTGCCGGGCTGCACGATGGGGAGAAGAACATCGGTGCGGATGCCGAGACGCTCGAGCAGCCGCTTGTCGAAACTGCGTGTCTTCTGGTCCATCATGCCGGAAGTGGAGGCGTCGGTGTATTCGCAGACCTGCCTGCCGGTAAGCGTCCAGGCGAGCAAGTCGGGCATGAAGAGTATGCTGCCCGCCTTCCGCAGCGCCGGCTCGCCCGCACGGGTCTGGGCATAGAGCTGGAAAACGGTGTTGAAATCCATTATCTGTATGCCCGTAGCGGCATACAGTTCCCTGCGGGGCACGATGCCGAACACCTCTTCGGGAATGCCTTTCGTATAAGGGTCACGGTAGGCGCGGGGAAGGCCGGCGAGGGTGCCGTCCGGAGCGATGCAGCCGAAATCCACGCCCCAGGTGTCGATGCCGATGGAGTCAAGCCTGACGCCTTTTGTGCCAAGGTCTTTGAGGCACTCCAGGAAGTGGTTCCGTATGGCATCCAGATCCCAGAAGAGCTTTCCGTCCTTTTTCAGGGGGCGGTTGGGGAAACGGCATACTTCCTCCATCGAAAAAACGCCTTCGGAGAAGGTGCCGAGCAGGGCTCTGCCGCTGGTGGCGCCGCAATCGAAGGCAAGGAAACGGTGAGTATTTTCCATATATTCCCAAATGTAAGCAAAAACCATTATATTTGCAATACTAATCATCAATTAAGCACAATGGACAACAGCATCTTCACCCCCGTCGCCCTGCCTTACGCCCAGGACGCCCTCGCCCCCGTCATCAGCCCCGAGACCATAGCATTCCACTATGGCAAGCATCTCCAGGCCTATATCAACAACCTCAATGCAGCCCTCCCCGGCAGCGGTTTCGAAGGAAAAGAGCTGGAAGAGATAGTGCGCACGGCCGAAGGCGGCATCTTCAACAATGCCGGCCAGGTGTTGAACCACACCCTGTATTTCACCCAGCTCAAGCCCGCCGGCGCAGAGTCCGCTCCCGAAGGAGCACTCGCCGGGGCTATAGCCCGCGATTTCGGTTCATTCGAGGCATTCAAGGCTGAATTCCAGAAGAAAGGCGCCGGACTCTTCGGCTCCGGCTGGGTCTGGCTCGCATCCGACGCCGAAGGCCGTCTGCAGATAGTCCAGGAGGTCAATGCCGGCAACCCTGTCCGCCGCGGCCTCAAGCCACTCCTCACCTTCGACGTATGGGAGCACGCCTACTACCTCGACTACCAGAACCGCCGCCCCGACCATCTTGCCGCTCTCTGGCAGATAGTCGACTGGTCCGTCATTTCCGCACGCTACGGCTTTTAGGACTTGACGTGGATGTCCATCTGGGGGAACGGGAACGGGAAGCCGGCGGCAGGAAGTTCCCGGTAGATGACGTCGTTGACTGAGAAATAGACGTCCCAGTAGTCGGCGTTACGCACCCAGGCACGGAGGATAAAGACCACGGAGCTGGACTCCAGGCCCGACACCGCCGCGAACGGGGCGGCCGCTCCGGGCGTGGACGAGTCAAGCACCTTTTCATTCTCTCCCGCTATCTCCAACAGCTTGGCTTTCAAGGCGTCGGCATCCACACCGTACTCCATGCCTATCTTCCATTCCAGGCGGCGTATGGGGTTGCGGGTGTAATTGTTGATGTTGCCGTTGGCAAGGGGGCCGTGCGGGATGGTGACGCTGCGGTTGTCCGGGAGAGTGAGGCGAGTGCTGATTATGGACATTTCTGTCACGGTGCCGGCATAGCCCTGGGCCTCGATGAAATCCCCCACCTTGAAAGGCTTGAAGGCCAGGATCAGAAGGCCCCCGGAGAAATTCTGTAGCGTGCCGCTGAGCGCCATACCTATGGCCACGCCGCCGCCGGCCAGAAGGGCGGCCAGCGAAGTGGTGTTCACGCCGAGCGTGCTGATGGCAATGACTATCAGCGCGATGGTGAGCACGACGGAGGTGAAACTGGTCACGAAAGACGCCACCGTCCTGTCGGTCTTACGGACGTCGAAATAGCGCTTCAACGCCCTCTTGATAAGGCTTATCAGCCAGATGCCGACAACATATATCAATATGGCCACCATCATCTTAAGCCCGAAATGTATGGAGTCCACCGCCACCTGGTGCAGCGCGGCGGAAGGGTCTGTGACAAGGGTCTCCGCGAAATCGTTTGCCGCAGTCCGGAGGGAATCCGCCCTTCTGGCCATCAGCGAATCTGGAGCGAAAGGATTGGTCTGAAGTCTCATGATTGCAAATATACCAAAAATTGACAGAA
>JAFZVQ010000082.1 GCA_017617715.1 Bacteroidales bacterium
CAGGAGTTCCCGGATTTTTGCCCGCCGGGCTTGCTCTTCCGGACTGCGGTTCTTTCTGCTGCCACTCATTAGTAAACCTCCGATCTGGTGCTCCTATTCTACACCACTTCGGAGGTTTACACAATTTTTGGGATGGTCTCGCAAATTTGTTTGCAGCCTCCGGCGAACTATGTCAGCCGGCAAAGGAGACGTCCATCGCCTCCAGGTGTTTCATGCTCATGTATTTCTTGTTGCCCCACTGTGACCCGGCCACATGACGCAGTCTGGCACAGACCAGCATCAAGGCTGAATTCCCGTCCGGAAAGCAGCCGACCACCCGTGTCCGCCGCCGGATCTCCCGATTCAGCCGTTCTATGACGTTGTTCGTTCGGATCCGCGTCCAGTGCTCCGAGGGGAAGTCGCAGTAGGTCAGCGTTTCCTCGATGCCGTCCTCGACCTTCTTGGCCGCCTCTTTGAGTTTCATCGCCTTCAGCTCCACAATGATGGCCTTTGCCTTCTCCCTCGCGGCCTTCTTGCTCTCCTGCGCGTGGATTGCCTTGAGCATTTTGGCGACGATCTTCACTTTGGACTTTGGGACCACGCTGAACACATTGCGGTAGAAGTGGACGACGCACCGCTGGTATTTGGCGTCGGGAAAGACTTATCCCACGGCCTCCAACATACCGAGGCATTTGTCGCCGATGATGAGCTTTACGCCGTCCAAACCGTGCCCTTTCAGCCACTGAAAGAAGCTGACCCAACTGGCCTTGTCCTCTTTCATGCCCTCGGCGGCGCCCAGTACTTCACGGTAACCGTCCTCATTGACGGCAATTGCCACCAAGACAGATACATTTTCGTATTCTCCGCCCCAATTGCGGCGCAGATAGATGCCGTCCACGTAGACATACGGATACCTGCCGCCTTGCAGAGGGCGGTTCCGCCAGTCCTCAATGTGGACATACGCTTTCTTATTCAGCTCGCTGATGGTAGACGGGGAAACCTTGCTGCCCCAAAGCGCTTCTGTGATGTCCTCGACGCGCCGGACCGAGACGCCGGCAAGGTACATTTCGATGAGCGTTTCCTCCACGCTGCTCTCTCTGCGGCGGTAGCGCTCAATGATGGCGGTCTCAAAGGATACGCCCTTCAGACGCGGCATGTGAAGCGTGACGTCGCCGGAGGTCGTGGTCAGGTTCCGGTCATAGTGGCCGCTGCGGTAGCCCTGCCGAGCTTCGTTTCGCTCGTAACGAGCCGCCTGCGTCAGCTTGGATGCTTCCTGTTCCAGAAGTTCATTCAGGGTCTCTTCTACGCTGCCCCTGACCAATTCCTTGATCTGTCCCTTGATTACTTCCTCGTTTAGCTGTACAATCTTTTCGGACATGGTTTGCTTTCTCCTTTCAAGAATGTTGTCTCGTCAACTCCATTCTACCAGAGGCTGCAAACCGTGTCTCTTTTTATCTATTCAAATTTGCGCAAGTTATTGTACCTTATCTCCAGCCAAAGCCCAATACCTTTTTCTGCTTATAACCATTGCCCTGGTGCATAGCAAGAGGGCTGTAGCATCTTTCATTTCGCTACAGCCCCTTGTTACTGCTATTCTGTTAGCGTCGGGTGAAAACAACCATTTACGGGTCGGGTGAATTCAACCAATTCCAGTCGCGAGATTTCAACCAATCTCAGTCGGGTGAATTCAACCAATCGAAAGAATAACGGCCCAGATGAGTTGTTTGTAATCTGTCAGATGCTGGCGGCGGGAAGCTTCCCAGCCTGCAAAGCATAGGTCTCCAGGCGCTTTCCCCGGAAGCTCTCGCCCATGATGTTGAAGACAGAAGCATCATCAAAGATACGGTCAAGGGCGCACAGGAGGGAGTCTTCCTCATTGAAGTTCTCTCTCCACAAGGACGGGCTCCGGTTGCTGGTGAAGACGATGTTGAAAGCGCCCTCCTTGTTGTAGCGGCGGTCGATCAGGTCGAAGAAAAGGCGGGTGTTCTCCTTGTCGAATTCGCAGTGCCCGATCTCGTCAATGATGAGGCAGGAAGGACGGACAAGGCTGGTGAGCGTGGAGGCCGTCTTCTCCGCCCGCCGGGCGGCGGTGAACTTGTCTCGAAGCTCCGACGCCTTGATGAAATAGGTCTTCGACCGTGCTTGCAGCATTCGTAGCCGAAAGCCTGAGCCAGGTGCGTTTTGCCCGTTCCGGCCAGGCCGATGAAGGCCAGGTTCCGGTGGGCGTAGACGGGAGCAAGGGTCCGGATGCTCTGGAGCTTCTCCAGGTCGGTAAGGCTCTTGCCCCGGAGCACACTGAAGTCGAAGTTCTCAAAGGTCTTGGGGACCTTCTGAGGGAGCCGGCTCATGCGCAGGATGGTCTGGATCGTGGTCTGTTCCTTCTTCTCCCGGAGGTATTCAAAGAGTGCCGCCATACTGTTCAGAGTATCCTGCGAAAAGCCTCTCTCCAATGTGAGTTGCGCCAGCTCTGCGGAGGAAAAGTCCAGCTTGAGGACACTGCAGCACTGGTCGATGGTTCCGCCGAAGGTTTCAGTCATCCCACGACACCCCCTTTGAGAAGTTGAACTTCTCAAAAGCATCGTAGGCAGCGGGCTCCGCCAACTGCTTGATCTGCGTCCGGACAGGCATCGTCGGGAACTCCTCCGGCTGAGGGCGGATGGCGTACTGATCGTCGCAATAGCTGTCCCGCCTGCTCCAGGTAACCTCATGGGTCGCCAGCAGGAAGCGCAGGTCTTCGGAGTAGATATACAGCTTCGCACCTTGCCTGGAAATGCGGGCATACATGCCGGTGTACTGGTACGGAACGCCGAAGCGGCGGCCTTCGTAGTTCACGAAGCCGTCAAAGGAGATCTTTCGGACCGGGCAGAGATACCACCGCACCTCCGGCGTGTCCTGAATCTTCAGCAGATACTCGGCACAGGCGTGAAGATGGGTTTCCCACGGGAGGCCATAGAGGCCCTTGTGAAATGAGTTGTTCTGCCTGTCGCACCATTCCAGCGCCTGTATATTCAGGTCCGTCACATTCCAGAAGGTCCGCCCCGCCAGGAAGTTGCCCTTTACGAAGCGAACCAGGCGCTCGACCTTCCCCTTCGTGTACGGATGCCGGGGCTTGCAGAGCTTCGTCTTGAAACCGACGGTGTTCATGAACGCCTCGTACTCCCGGTTCCAAACAGGCTTGCCGCTCATGTCCCGGCGATCCACGACGCTTTTCATGTTGTCCGTCAGAATGTATTCCGGGACTCCCATGAATTGAAAAGCGTTGATCATGCCGATGAACAGGTTCTCCTGCTTGGCATTGGGGAAAAACTCAATGAACATGCTGCCGCAGTGATGGCAGCAGATCGTGAAACAGGCGACCCGGTATTCGTTCCCGCCCGCGTCCAAAACCGACACGAAGCCCCAGTCCATCTGGAAAGCCTCTCCCGGTTTCGTCTCGAACCGTTGTCCGCGGCTGCCCTGCGGCTCCACCAAATGCCGCTTCGCCGGAACCAGTTCCTTGTGGGCGGCGATGTAGACCTTAATGGCGGTGGCCCCGCCAGAATAGCCGACCGCCTGGAGCCGCTCCAAACACACTGCGGAATTCGTGATGCCGCTCTTGAGCAGCGCGTCGAGGGTCCCGGTGAAGCCATCAAGTCCCCGTCGAGGGGAAACCTTGCCGGCATTTCCGTGCGGGAGGAACTCAAAGCGGTTCAGCTTCAGCCGCCGAAGGCGCTGCCGCGACACGCCGGTACGGCGCTCCAGCTCGGCCAGGTTTACCTTTTCAAGGTCGTATGCATCTCCGGCCTCCGCCTTCATTTCTTCAAGCGCCTGGGTAATTCTCTCGATCTCCTGCTTGTTATACAGGTCTTGCATAGCACTTCCTTTCCCTGGGCCGTTTATGGCTCCAGTATAC
>JAFZVQ010000083.1 GCA_017617715.1 Bacteroidales bacterium
TGCCTTGCGACAGGGTCGGACTCGTCGCCGAGGAGGAGCTCAAGGTCTTGATACAGACGGAGATACTTGAACACTTTCAGATCGAGGTGGCAGTAGCCTGAGGGGTTTTTGCCGAGGTAGTCGCGGTGGCGCTCCTCGGCGGGCCAGAAGCTGCGCAGGGGGAGCAGCTCCGTCGCGGGCTGCATCCCCAGCCGCCGCCCGGCCGCGGCGAACTCCGCCTCCAGCACCGGAAGGTCGTCGATGTCATCATAGTATACTCCGGTGCGGTAGCGGGTGCCGGTGTCGTGCCCCTGCCGGTTCAGGGCCAGGGGGTCGATGCTGGCGAAAAACAGCTTCACCAGTTTGCCTAGCCCCACCCGACCGGGGTCATAAAGGACCTGGACGGTCTCGGCGTGGCCGGTGGCGTCGGTGTAGACCTGTTCGTACGAAGGGGCGCTGACGTCCCCGTTGGCATAGCCTGGCATGGTGCCGAGCACGCCGTCTACCCCCTTGAAGAAGTGTTCGACGCCCCAGAAGCATCCGCCGGCAAAATATATCTGTTTATGGCTCATATCTCATTCCACGCCCGCGGGGCGCGCCCGCCCACTCACATAACCCCGCACGCGCAACGCCCGCAATTATTATAGTCGTAAATATATGGATTTTTCGAAAATATCCATTATATTTGAATTTGGAATCTAACTATTCTAAAACATATTTATGAAAAAACAACTATTCCTTATCCTGCTTGCAGTACTGCCGCTGCTGGCCGGGCCGTCGTTTGATGCACTGGCCCAGCAGTCCCGCATCCGCGTGCAGGGCCGTGTGACCGACGGCAAAGGGGAAGCGCTTCCCGGCGCCATGGTCATCGTGGACGGCACCCAGAACGGCTCGATGACCGACTCGGAAGGGCGTTATTCCCTGAGCAACGTCTCTCCCAAAGCGTCAATCACCGCCAGCCTCATGGGCTATCAGGACCAGACCGCCAAGGTAGATGGCCGCACCACCGTGGACTTCTCCCTCGCCGACGACGCCCTCGTGCTGGACGAGGCCGTGGCCATAGGCTACGGCAACCAGCGCAAGGTCACCCTCACCGGCTCCGTGGCCAGCACCACCGGCGATGAGCTGGTCAAAAACTCTTCCGTCAACCTCTCCCAGGGTCTCGCCGGCCGTATGTCCGGCGTCATCGTCAACAACCGTTCCGGTGAGCCCGGACGCGACGACGCCGTGATGTTCATCCGCGGCCGCAGCACCCTCGGCGACAACAGCCCCCTCATCATAATCGACGGCGTGCAGGGCCGAGGCGAGGAATTCGGCCGCCTCACCGGTGACGAAATCGAGAGCGTGACCGTGCTGAAGGATGCCTCCGCCGCCATCTACGGCGCCCGCTCCGCCAACGGCGTCATCCTCGTGACCACCAAGCGCGGCAAGTACAACGAAGCCCCCAAGGTGGCGTTCACCTATGACCTCGGACTCCAGAGTCCCACCCGTATGGTCCAGCTCGCCGACGCCGTGCTCTACACCACGGCCTACAACGCCGGCCTGGCCATCACCGGCGGCGCCCCCGTCTACAACGACAGGCAGATACAGCACTACATCGACCAGGACGATCCCATCTCCTACCCCAACACCGACTGGCTCGGCGAGATCGTGAAGCCCCTCTCCGCTCAGCACAAATACGGCGTGAGCATCAACGGAGGTTCCGAAAAGGCCGCCTACTTCGTGCAGTTCAACGGCCAGTACCAGGACGGTATCTACTACAACTCCGCCACCAACTACGGCCAGTTCAACCTGCGCTCCAACCTCGACATCCAGGTGACCAAGAGCCTCAAGCTCGGAGTGGACATCAACGCCCGCCAGCAGCACAAGAACTACTCCGCCTTCCCCAGCGACTCCTACGGTATCTTCTACATCGCCATGCGCATGAGGCCCACCGGAGCCGCCTACTACCCCGAGGGAGCGGGCGCATCACAGGGCCTGACCGGCAGGCTGCTCCGAGGCGGCACCAACCCGGCTGTGCTGGTGCAGGACCTCACCGGTTACGACCGCACCACGATCAACACCATCAACACCACCTTCACCGCCAACTGGGACCTCAGCTCCATCACCAAGGGCCTCTCCGTCAACGGCCACCTCGCCTATGACCTGGTGAGCAAGTTCAACAAGAACTGGCAGCAGAACTGGAACTACTACAGCTACGACGAGATCACCGAGCTCTTCGAGGAGCGTTCCAATTCCTACTGGCCCACCCCTGTGCTGCATGAGTACCAGACACATACGCACAACACGGCCATCAACGCCAACATCAACTACGACCGTGATTTCAGCGGCCACCACGTGACCGCCCTCGCCGGCTTCGAGCAGAACGCCTACCGCCTGGACTATTTCAAGGCCGGCATCAACAGCTACGCCTCCTCCATCCTCGACGAATTCTTCGCCGGCACCGCGGACAAGAGCTGGTATGCGATCAACGGCTACGCCCGCGAGACCGCCCGCCGCTCCTTCTTCGGCCGCGTCGGCTACGACTACAAGAGCAAGTACCTCTTCCAGGCGCTGATCCGTTTCGACGGTTCCGAGAACTTCCCGGCCGACAAGCGCTGGGGTATCTTCCCCGGCGTGTCCGTGGGCTTGCGCCTCTCCGAGGAGCCCTTCATCAAGGACAGCACCCCCGACATCACCAACCTGAAGATCCGCGCCTCCTACGGCGAGCAGGGTAACGACCAGATCGACCCGTTCCAGTACATGACCACCTACGGCTACACCTCCGCCTACTCCTACAAGACCATGTTCGACGACAAGGAGGTCAACTTCATCATCCCTGGCACCATCCCCAACCCCAACGTGACCTGGGAAGTGGCCCGCACCTGGAACGTCGGCGTGGACGGCAACATCCGCAACGGCCTCTTCGGCTGGGAACTTGAAGCGTTCTACACCAACCGCTCCAACATTCTCTGCACCCGCAACGCATCCATCCCGTACTACACGGGCCTCACCAACAACCTGCCCGACGAGAACATCGGTATCGTGAACAACAAGGGCGTCGAGCTCCAGCTCTCCCACGAGAACAAGGTGCTGGACGGAGAGCTCCGCTACCGCGTGAACGGCAACTTCATGTATGCCCGCAACACCATAGTCTACATGGACGAAGCCCCCTGGCCGGAAGGACACGATTACATGAAGCTCGAAGGCATGCCCATGGGCTCGGCCCTCTACTACAAGGTGGGCGGCATCAACAAGACCGAGGACGACCTCAAGAACCATAAGCAGATGTCCGGCGCCACCCTCGGCGACTTCTGGTTCGAAGACCTCGACGACGACGGCGAAATCACCAACCTCGACCGTTACCGCATGGACCAGACCACCGTGCCCCAGATAGTCTTCGGCCTCAGCGCCGACGCCACCTGGAAGAACTTCGACTTCTCCATGCTGCTCCAGGGCCAGGCCCTCGCACGCTACTACTATTCGCCCATGATGGATCCCGTCTCCGGCAACCTCGACCGCTTCGCCGCCGAGAACGCCTGGAGGCTGGACAACACCGATTCCAATTATCCGAGGATAGGCTCCACCGTGAGCAACGGAGGCGTGAACCGTTCCGACTTCTACTCCCGCAACGCGGCGTTCCTCCGCCTCAAGAACATCGAGCTGGGCTACACCATCCCGTTCAGCAAGATAGCCCCCAGGCTCGGCGTACGCGGACTTCGCATATACGTGGCCGGTTTCAACCTCCTCACCTTCTCGGAACTCAAGTTCGTGGATCCCGAGACCTCCGACGAAGGATATCAGACCTACCCGCAGATGCGTATCGTGAACACTGGTGTCAAACTTTCATTCTAAGGGCTTATGAAAAAGATATACATACTCATGGCTGCCGCTCTTGCCCTCGTCGCCTGCAAGGACAATTTCCTGGACAAGACCCCTCTTGACAAGCTTTCCGAAGACGCGGTGTTCAACAGCGACGCCCTTGCGGAATCCTATGTCAACGCCCTCTACACCGTCCTGCCCGACCCATACCAGGAAGGCAACGTCGGCTGTATCACGGACGAAGGCTACTTCCGCTACGGCGGCACCTCCACCCGCTATATCGCTTCCGGCTACATGGATCCGGACAATGTGATGTACATGAAGGAAGGCGGCGGCGCGCACAACACCCGCACCACCATCCTCAACATCTGGAACCGCACCTACGAGTGGATCTACAGGATGAACTACTTCCTCCAGTACATCGACGAGAAGGGCTCCGCAATGAGCGACGCCGCCGTGAAGCGGCTCACCGGCGAGGTCTATTTCCTGCGCGCCTGGTCGTATTTCCTCCTCATCCAGCGCTATTCGGGAGTCCCCATCATCACCAAGCCCCACGGCCTTGACGATAATTTCACTGTGGACCGCCGCAATTTCGACGACTGCGTGGATTTCATCCTCACCGACATCGACAAGGCCCTGGAACTGCTGCCTGCCAAGGGCGAGACCGCCAAGGGCCGCGTCAATAAGGACACAGCCCTCGCGCTCAAGAGCCGCCTCACCCTCGTGGCCGCTTCCAAGCTTTTCAACGATCCCGAGCATCCCGACGGAGGCGTGTTCCGCGGGACCTACAGCAAGGACAAGTGGCAGCGCGCCTATGATGCCGCCAAGGCCATAGTGGACCGTGCCGACGTGGACGGCGCCTACCAGCTGGACGACACCTACGACGGAATCTGGAAGGACGGCAACTCTCCCGAGCTCATCTGGGCCAAGTACTTCGTGGCCACCTCCGACGCCAACGACAACTACACCAAGAAGGCCCAGCTCCTCTACACCGTGGAGTACTGGAACGGCTGGGAGGCATTCCATCCCACGCAGGCCGCCCAGATCGACTTCGAGATGGCCAACGGCAAGAAGTGGTTCGAGGAAGGCTCCGGCTATGACCCGAAGCACCCCTACAAGGGCCGCGATCCCCGTTTCTACAAGTGCATCGCCGCTCCGTTCTACCCGTACGAACACACCGACAAGAACGGCAACACCTCTTCCGACGACCTGCTTCTCTACTACCTCTACGACGGCTACACCAAGGCCGACTTTGCAGCGGGCAAGGAAGAGCCTTCCTACACCAGCAAGGCCAAGCACACCACCTCCGGCAACCACGGCGGGCTCGAACTCTACAAATGGTTCATCCCCACCGCCTACATCTCCGAATCCCAGACCGGCACCATACTCTATCCATGGTTCCGCCTGGCCGAGATGTACCTCAACCTCGCCGAAGCCGCCTACATGCTCGGCAAGGAAGGCGAGTGCCGCGAGTACATCAACAAAATACGCCACCGTCCCGACGTGATGATGCCCGACGTGACCGAGTCCGGCGAGTCCCTCTGGGACCGCCTGGTCAACGAGCGCCGCGTTGAGCTCTACGCCGAGACTTTCCGCTATTTCGACCTGCGCCGCTGGAAGATGGCCGACTTCTATGAGAACGTGCCCACCGCCAGCGCCAAGGTCATGGTGCTCAAGAACGGCAACCAGATGGACACCGTGTACCGTGTGGCCCGCCTCTACGACGAGACGAAGAACAACACCAACTACTACTGGGCCAACACCGCCGCCAGCAAGACCTACTTCTATGCGGCCGAAGGCGAGCGCAACGGCAAGCCCATCGAGTGGATAATCACCTACAAGTGGCTCGGCAAGGAATACACCATCGACTACGGCGACTGTATCCTCAACCAGAACCCCACCCCCAGGTACTTCCCTGAGGACGGACGCAATTACCTCATGCCCATCCCCCGCAACGAGATAACCAAGAGCGAGGGCAAGCTGCTCCAGAATCCCGGATACAAATAGTATGAAGCTCAGACTCTTACTCATCACTGCATTGCTTGCGGCTTCCTGCTCACAGGGCGGGAAGCTGACTTGCAACTACAACGCCGCCGACATTTCCACCACCCCCGACGAGCACACCATGCTCGCCGGCTTCGCGGCCCGCAACGAACTTTCCGACGGCATCCACCTGCCGTTGTACACCCACTGCCTGGTGGTCGGCGACGGCACGGACAAGGTGTGCATCATTTCCAACGACCTTATGGAGATTTCCCCCGACCTGTCGCTGGAGTGGCGCAAGGAGATAGCCGAAAAGAGCGGCCTCCCGCTGGACCGCATCTTCATGCACTGCATCCACACCCACTCTGCCCCCCGCAACGGCGGATGGCGCTGCGAGCCGGGAGAAAGCAACTACACCCACAAGGAGCGCCTGCATGAGACGCTGGTGGCGAACGCCGTGAAGACCATCACCGACGAGGCTGCCTTCCGTCCCTTCAGGATGGAGGTGGGCAAGGCGCAGACCTCCATCAACGGCAACCGCTGCGAGAAGGAGACCGGCCCCGTGGACCGCGACGTCTATGTGGTGCGCTTCCTGGAGCGCAGCGGCGCGCCCATCGTGTCCATAGTGAACCTTGCATGTCACCCGGTGTGCATGGGCTGGCGGAGCCTGCTGGTGTCGTCCGACTATCCGGGCGTGTGCGGGAAGATACTCCGCGAGGCCTGGGGCGGCGACGTGTTCCAGCTCACCGGCGCCGCCGGCAACATGGATCCGGCGCGCGGCCCCAAGATGGTGGAGTATGCAGAGGAGTGCGGAGCCTGCCTTGCCGATTCGCTGCTGAAGGTGCAGTTTGAAAAGGTGCGCTGCAGCAATGAGTTCAAGGTGGTGAACGACACCGTGTCGCTCCCGTTCCGCATCGCCGAAGTGACCCCGGAAGCCATTACGGAGCACGCCGCCGAGATTTCGCAGTGGGACAAGACGGTCTCGTCTTCCTGGAAGGACGACGTGGCCGGCTGGAAGGACCAGATGCTCGAGCGCTACGCCCAGGGCAAGGTCCACAACACCCTCGACTTCACGATGGGCGCCGTGAACATCCGCGGCATAGTGTTCTTCTTCACCCAGGGAGAGCCGTTCTGCGAATACCAGATGGAGGCCAGGAAGAAGTTCCCCGGACGCACCGTGATCTTCGCCGGCTACACCAACGGCCAGAATTCTTACCTCCCGTCCGCCCACGCCTACGAGTACCGCAAGGGCTACGAATATGAAATAGACCAAATGCATGTTTACATCAAGGCTCCCTATCCGCTTTCGGAGAAAATGCCCGAGGCCTTTGCCGGAGCCGTTGAAAAGACCATAAGCTCAGCACTATGATTCTATCCTTTCTGCTTGCAATTCTTCTCTCCGCGGTTGTGCCCGTGTCGCAGCCTCCGAGATATGACATAGTACCCACCCCCAGCAGCCTCGTGCCGGCCGAAGGCGTGTTCACGATAGGGAAGACCACGGGCCTGAAGGTCGATGACCCGGCTTTCAGCGAGATAGCCGAAGACTTCGCGGCCACCGTGAAGGCTTCCACGGGCTTCAGCCTCACCGGCTCAGGCCCCGCCATCGCGCTCCGCAAGGCCGATGGCTTCGACAAGGAAGCCTACCGTCTCACTGTGAAGCCTTCCGGAGTGCTCGTTGAGGCGAGTGACGTGTCGGGTGCGTTCTACGGCCTCCAGACGCTGCTGCAGCTGCTTCCTGCCGAGATTTTCTCCGACACCCCGGTGAAGAAGGTCAAATGGGAGGCTCCGTGCTGCACCGTTGACGACAAGCCGGAGTTCCCCTACCGCGGCTTCCTCTTCGACTGCGGCCGCTACTTTTTCGAGAAGGAGGAGGTGATGAAGTTCATCGACCTGATGGCGATGCACAAGCAGAACATGTTCCACTGGCACCTGACCGAAGACCAGGGCTGGCGCATCCAGATCGACAAGTATCCCCGCCTCACCGAAATAGGCTCCTGGCGCAAGGAGACTGCGTTCCACAGCTGGATAGGCAATGGCGTTCCGCATGGGGGCTATTACACCAAGGACGACATCCGCGAGGTGGTGGAATACGCCCGCAGGCGCTGCGTGACCGTGATTCCCGAAGTGGAAATCCCCGGCCACAGCACCGCTGCCATAGCCGCCTACCCGGAGCTCAGCTGCTTCCCGGAGCGCACGTATGAGGTCGAGACCCGCTGGGGCATATGGAAAAACCTCTATGCCCCCACGGCTACCACCTTCCAGTTCCTTGAGGACGTGTTCATGGAACTTTTCGAGCTCTTCCCTTCGCCCCTCTACCATATCGGCGGCGACGAAGCCCCCAAGGACGTGTATCGGGAGAGCAAGTACTGCCAGGACCTGATGAAGGTGCTTGGCCTCAAGAACGTGGAGGAGCTCCAGACCTTCTTCGTGAAGCGTATAGGCGACTTCCTCAAGGCCCATGGCAAGACCTGCATAGGCTGGGATGAAATCCTGGACGGCGGCGCCCTCGAGGATCCCATCGCCATGTCCTACAGGGGGCATGCCCCTGCGGCCCGCGGCATCCGCCGCGGCATCCGCGTGGTCCTGACCCCCAACCGCTGGTGCTATCTCGACAACCACCAGGACGACCAGCCGGACGACCTCGCCCAGGAGGTGTTCATGCCCCTGAAGAAGGTCTACAGCTATTATCCGGCCGTGGATTCCATCCCCGACCTGAGCGCAAAGTACATCATCGGCTACGAGACCTGCCTCTGGACCGAGTACATTCCCGACAGCAAGACTGCAGAATGGTTCGCCTTTCCGCGCAACGTCGCAGCCTCGGAGGTGGCATGGACCAGCCGTCCCAACAAGGATTGGGAGAACTTCCGCGCGCGCATGCCCAAGATACTCAAGCGCCTTGAAATGAAGCATATAGGCTACTGCCCCGTATACTACGAAGTGATCTTCGACTACGACCGCCGCCTCCCGTTCCCCAAACCGATGAACCTGGAGCTCGACTATCCCGAAGGAGTGGTCCACTACACCCTCGACGGCTCCGAGCCCACGCTCCAGAGTCCCGCCTATGACGGCAATCCCTTCATGGTGGGCAAGGACGACGTGATCAAGGCGCGCGCCTTCGGCCGCGACGGCAAGCCCCTCGGCAAGATAACTGAAAAACGCTTCTTCAGCAGTTATGATACGAAATAGGCTCATAACGCTTGCCTCCGTGCTGCTGCTTGCCGCCTGTGCCGGCAGGCAGGAAGTGCAGGAGCCGCAGATAGTGCCGCAGCCCGCGCACCTCGAAAGGACCGAAGGGACTTTCACCTTCGACAAGAGCCTGCCGGTCTACGTGGACGGCCCCGATTCCGCGCTGCTGCGCACGGTCGGTTTCCTTAACTCCCGCCTGCAGACGGCCGCCGGCTTCAGCCTGAAGGTGATTTCCGATGAGGATCCGTTGCAGCACGGAGGCGAAAGGGGACTTTTCTTCCTGGACGCCGGCCTGCCCGCGGAGGCCTACAACCTCAGAATCACTCCCGAGCGCATCGTGGCCGAGTACGGCGACGGAGCCGGGGCCTTCTATGCAGTCCAGACCCTGCTGCAGCTGCTGCCCGACGCCATTTTCGCGGACACCAGGCAGGGCGGAGTGCGCTGGGCGGTGCCCTGCGTGGATATAGACGACGCGCCCCGCTTTCCCTACCGCGGCATGCACCTCGACTGCTGCCTGCATTTCTTCGACATTCCCTTCCTCAAGCGCTACATCGACCTGATGGCCCTCCACAAGGTGAACCGTTTCCACTGGCACCTCACCGAAGACCAGGGCTGGCGCATCGAGATCAAGAAATACCCCCTCCTCACCGAGAAGGGCCAGTGGCGCAAGGAGACCGTGGTCGGCTCCCTGCATTCCGGCGTCTACGACGGCAAGCCCCACGGCGGCTTCTACACCCAGGAGGAGGCCCGGGACCTTATCAGGTACGCCGCCGAGCGCTACGTGACCATAATCCCGGAAATAGAGATTCCCGGCCATTCCCTGGCAGCCATTTCCTGCTACCCCGAGCTGAGCTGCGGCCTGGAGGACCACTATGAGACCGCCACCAAGTGGGGAATCTTCAAGCAGGTCTACTGCCCCAAGGAGGAGACCTTCAAGTTCCTCGAAGACGTCTTTGATGAGATAATAGACCTCTTCCCCTCAGAACTCATCCACATCGGCGGCGACGAGTGCCCAAAGGCCAGCTGGAAGAAGTGTCCGCACTGCCAGGCCCTCATCAAAAAGCTTGGCCTGAAGGACGAATTCGAGCTCCAGAGCTGGTTCATCCAGCGCATGGAGAAATACATCAACTCCAAGGGCCGCCAGATAATCGGCTGGGATGAAATACTCCAGGGAGGCCTTGCCCCCAACGCCAGGGTGATGTCCTGGCTCGGCGAGGAAGGCGGCATCAAGGCTGCCCAGCAGCACCACGAGGTGGTGATGTCGCCGTATCCCAAATACTATCTCGACTACTGGCAGGGCGACCCGGACAGCGAGCCGCTGGCAATGGGCGGCCCCACCCTGCTCCGCACCATGTATGAATATGAGCCCGTGCCCGCAGTGCTGACTCCGGAGGAGCGCCGGTACATAATCGGCGTCGAGGGCTGCGTGTGGACCGAGTACATGCCCACCCCCGCCCGCGTGGAGTACATGGCGTGGCCGCGCATGTGCGCCATCGCAGAGGCCGGCTGGACCACGGCCGCCAAGGACTGGGACGGCTTCACCCGCAGGCTGGAGACGCACCTCGGCCGCCTCGACCGCCTCGGCGTGGGCTACTGCCCCAATTTCTGGAATCCCTTCATCGATTTCCACAAAGACACCGAGTACAGCAAGGTGGTCACGATGAGCGTTGACGCCCCCGGTGCCGAGATACATTACACGCTGGACGGCTCGCAGCCCACGCCGGCCTCCCCGCTCTACGAAGGCCCCTTCGCCATCAACCCCCAGCAGAAAGTCACAGCCATCGCCGTGCGCGACGGCCGCCAGATAGGTGAAACCAAGTATAAAGAATTCAGATAAAGCTATGAGTGTACGACTTACAGAGCAACCTTCGCTCTACGATCATCTTGAGACCAAGTCCGTGGCCGAACTGCTGCGCGACATCAACACCGAAGACAAGAAAGTGCCCCTCGCCATCGAGGCGGTGCTTCCTGATATTGAAAAACTGGTCACGGCCATCGAGAACCAGCTCCGCGCAGGCGGCCGCTTCTTCTGGCTCGGCGCCGGCACGGGCGGCAAGCTCGGCGTGCTCGACGTGCTCGAAGTGCCCAACACCTACGGCGTGGATCCCGAATGCTGGCAGGCCGTGCTTGCCGGCGGCGTCGAGAACCTCGTGCTCGACCTCGAAGAGGCCGAAGACGACGTCGATGAAGGCTGGTTGACCCTTCGCGACAAGCACCACATCACCCCCAAGGACATAGTGGTGGGCATTTCCGCAAGCGGCAACACCCCCTACGTGATGGCTGCCATGAAGGCCTGCAAGGAGCACGGCATTCCCTGCGGCTCCATCTGCAACAATCCCGGTTCGCCAATATCCTCCTATGTGGACTACCCGATCGAAATAGTGATGGGTCCGGAATTCATCACCGGCAGCACCCGCATGAAGTCAGGCACCTCCCAGAAGCTCATGTGCGACATGATTAGCACCACCATCATGGTGCGCCTGGGCCGCGTGCAGGGCAACCGCATGGTCTGCGCCAACCTGATCAACAACAAGGTGATAGACCGCCTCACCCGCACCATGGTGGAGCGCAACCCCCAGCTCAGCTATGAGTTCTGCGAGGAAGTGATCAAGAAGACCGGGGGCCTGGTGAAGGCGGAAGAATACCTCAAAGCCCAGGGCGTTTTATGAGAAAACACGCAAGTTTAATACTGTCCCTGCTTGCCGCGGCAGCGTGCGGTATTGTCACGCCCGATCCGGTCGACAACTACAAAGGCCTGCTGATCAACGAAATCGCCGCCCACGACCAGACCGTGGACGCGGAGAGCTGGGTGGAACTTTACAATCCCGGCACCGAGGCGATCAACCTGGAAGGCGCCGGCCTTTTCATTGCCGACAAGTACTTCAAGGACAGGCAGATATGGACAGGCAAAGGCGTCATCGGCCCCGGAGAGAGGCTGTTAATCAGCACCTCTGACGGCTCCCTGACCACCGGCATAGCCTCGGACGATGAATTCAAGCTGCGCCTCGGCACCAAGGATGTCACCACGGACGCCTTCGAGCGCTCCGTCGACTGCCCCGAGACGCTTGCCGCGCGCGGCAGCTACCAGCGCATCCCCGACGGAGGAGAGCGGTGGCAGGCCTTCACCTACAACAGCCGGGGGCGGGAAAACGAGCTCTTCGACTACACCCGGACCAAGCATACCGCCATCTGGGTGTGGAGCAGCCACATCTCGTCCTGGATGGCCGACGACTGCAAGATGATGAAGCATCTTTACCAGCTCGGCTACCGTCACATCCTGCTCAACTACGCGGCTTTCCATCCCAACAACACCCGCACCACGCTGGCGTTCCTGGAGGCCGCTGAGGCCACCGGCTGGACCGTCCACGCCTGGCTGCAGTGCTTCTACAACGGCGGATGGGTCAATCCCGTCGACGATGAGAACAACCGTTATAAGGAAGACGTGTTCGAAAGGATCAGGGACGACGCCCGCAAGTATATCGAAGAGTTCGGGGTCAAGGGCCTGCACCTGGACTACATACGTTTCGGCGGCACTGCTTCCAAGCACAATCCTTCCGCAGAGGTGAACTCAGTCGGCGCCGTCAACAAATGCTGCCGCGAGATCCGCGAAGTGGCGGACAGTTACAACGAGGGCATAGTGACATCCGCGGCCTTGATGCCGGAGGTCAACTCCACCCAGTATTACGGCCAGAACCCCTCGCTGATGGGTAAGTACATCCACATACTCATGCCCATGATATACCGCTACTCCTACCATTACACCGACGCGTCCTGCAAAAGCGTAGCCAACTGGTTCGCCGACAATTCCGGCGGTGCGAGCATGTGGTCCGGAATCCAGACCTACACCGGAGGGGACAACAACGTGACTCCGATGAGCGCGGAAGAGATACGCAAGGACATAGACATATTCATGGACACCCGCGGCACGGGCATAGTGCTCTTCCGCTACGGCCTCGGCACCTTCCCCGACGTGAACGATTTACCATAAAACCTCATATAAACCATAATTACACCAAAACCAGATGAAAAGATTCTTTTTATTTGTTTCTGCAGCGCTCATAGCGCTCTCTTCCGTCCTTTCCTGCGAAAAGGTGAAGGAGTATCCGGAGGAAGCCATGGCCAAGGTCTCGCAAAGCGCCATCATCGACGCGGCAGCCCAGGCCTACGCTGAATGGGAAGATGCCACCAAGCTTCCCGAAACTCTCAAGGTCGAGGGTGAGCCCATCACCAAGGCCAGCTCCCTCGAGCTCACGCAGCCCCAGTACCAGTATGCCCTGGCGCAGGCTCTCGTGGACCTTGCCGTGAACAAGAAGGACGACATTATCGTCCTGGGCTACAAACCCGCCCAGCATCCCGACCGCGACAGCTATGACGGCACCAGCCTGAAGGTCACCGGAGGCATCGTCCTCGACGAAGGCTTCGAAGACCTTTCCAGCATCGCCGCCCGCTTCATCGAGGAAGCCAAGACCAGCGGCACCATCCCCAACAGGACACTGATCTCCCGCAAGAACGAGAGCCCCCTGTCTTTCTCCACCAACCGTCTGACCGTCTGCCTCCTGCGTGCACTCGCAGCCTACAAGAAAGACGGAGCACTCCCCGCTGAGATAACCACCGAATACCTCTCTGCCGCCGCCACCCTGAAGGGCTTCGCGCAGCAGTTCGTGGGCATCCTCGACATATGGGAAAAGACCGTGGGCACCGTCTCCGCCGACGGCAGCCACTGCACCGACAACAACAGTGCATGGAAGAACGTCCACTTCGTACCTGTGCCTCACTCCGGCGGTGCTTATGCCGACGGCAAGGACCAGTACGATCCCATGTACCAGCCGTACTTCACCATTGAAATTGACGGCACCACCTATTCTTCCGCACAGACCTGGGGTATCGCCCTCCGCGGCATCATGGACCTCCTCACCAAGGAAGGTTCCTCGATGATGCAGAAGAACCGCAACCCGTTCGAGCACACCATGGGCAACGGCGCATCCCTCAAGGAGCCCATCCCTGCAGTGTACGACTACGACATCTGGGGTATGTATCCCTGGTATGAAAGCACCAACGACGCACCGCCCATCAACAAGTCCGAGTTCACTCCGTTCCTGATCGCCCGCTGCGCCTCCTGGTTCCTCACCCGCCAGGTTGCCCTCGGCAAGATCGGCAACTACCAGCTCTTCGGCACCGATCCCGATCAGGGATTCGTCGAGGAAGGCGTGGACGGCTTCGTGAGCGCCATGCGTATGTGGCTCATCGCCGCCCGTTTCTACAAGTACTTGCTCGACAACAATATAACCGAGAACGTCTATGACGCCGTCAAGGACGTCACCTTCTCCACCGACCTCTACGGTGTCGAGATGCCCGACATCACCCTCACCACCCAGAGCGTGAGCCTGAATGCCGAAGGCGCGGAAGCGACCGCCAAGTTCAGCGCCAAGAAGGACTGGACTGCCACACCTTCCGAAGGCTGGATCCATGTGAATCCCGCCAGCGGCGCCGCCGGCACCAGCGTGGACATCAAGATTTCCGCCGATCCGAACACCGGAGCCGCACGTGAAGGCAAGGTGGTCATCAAGGGCGGCAACGTCACCGACGGACTTGAGATCGCAGTGACTCAGGCCCAGTATGTGGATCCCAGCACCACCACGCTCAAGGCCTTCGCGAAGGAATTCGTCAAGGGCCTGGATGTCTGGGAAGCCACTGTCGGTACCGTCGAGTCCGAGAACAAGCACCTCATCGAGAAGGGCACCGCATGGGAGAACGTCCACTTCATCCCCGTGGGCAAGACCGGCGGTGAATACGACAACCACGCAGGCAACCAGCATGATCCCAAGTGGACTCCATGGGTCCTTAACGTGGGAGACAAGCAGTTCACTTCCGCCCAGGCATGGGAAATCGCAACCCGCGGCCTGCTCGACATGGTGCTCACCGACGGCCAGGGCTATATCGCCAAGATGACCAGCCGCAACAAGCCCGGCTACACCCTCGGCGACAACAAGTCCTTCTCCGAGCTGATGACCGTAGTGCCTTCAGAGTACGCCAAGTGGAATGCTTATCCCTGGTACGAAGAGGACGGCTGCACCTACAACGGCCAGCCTATCCAGGAAGTGGGTATCGACATGATTACCAAGGCCACGCTCGGCCATCTTGTCCGCGGCCTGGTGGGTATCCCCGGAGTGTTCAACCCTCTCGGGGCTATCGGCAACTTCCAGCAATTCGGTACCGACGACAGCTGCCTGATGCTCGAAGGTTATGACGGCCTTATTTCTCCTATGCGCGAGCTCATCCTCCTGATGCGCGTCTACAAGTACATCCTTGACAACAACATCGACAAGAATGTCTACTCCGCCATCAAGGACGTGAAGTTCGAATACGACATGTATCACCAGGGAGAAGCCCCTTCCACAAAGACCACCCTCAAGGACTTCGCCAAGGAGTTCGTGAAGGGCCTCGACGTGTGGCAGGCCACTGTCGGTACCGTAGAGTCCGAGGGCCAGCACCTTATCGAGAAGGGCACAGCATGGGAGAACGCACATTTCATCCCCATCGTCCCCAACCCAGACTGCGAGTATCTGAGCCACGCCGGCAACCAGTATGATCCCAAGTACACTCCCTGGGTGCTGAACGTCGGCGGCCAGGAGATCAGCTCCAGCCAGGCATGGGAAATCGCCATCCGCGGCCTTATGACCCTGGTCACCGCCGAAGGCGAGGAA
>JAFZVQ010000084.1 GCA_017617715.1 Bacteroidales bacterium
CAAAAATGGCAGGTGGTAATTTTGCCGTTCAGAACAAAAAAGATAGATCGGTTATTCTGTGCTATCATTGATAATCGCCGCAATAGAATGATTCATTGTTAATTACGGCGATTTCATCCTACTAAATGTCCAACCCGCCAATTTTTCATATCCTGCAACTATTTTTCAACGGCTTGCCATAAAACAAAAGAGGCAAGTCCTCTCGAACTTGTCTCCTTGTGCGGTAGGTGAGACTCGAACTCACACAGGCCAATGCCCACTACCCCCTCAAAGTAGCGTGTCTACCATTTCACCACTACCGCGTTTTATTTGGGACTGCAAAATTAAGCATATTTAGGAAAATCGCAAAAAATATTTTCACTAACTTTGTGGAAATGACTAAAATGTTGCAGTTGGAGGTCCCCGGAGGGGGTGACAGGGTGCTTTTGCACAGCTGCTGCGCGCCGTGCTCGGGCGCGGTGCTGGAGTGTCTCGTGGCGAACGGGATACGGCCGGTGGTGTTCTTCAGCAACTCGAACATAGTGCCCCGGGAGGAGTATGAGCTCCGGCTTAGTGAGCTGAGACGCTACTGCGAGTCGCTGGGCGTGCCCCTCGTGGAAGACGAGTACGACCATGAGGCCTGGCTGGACTTCGTGCTGGAGCGGAAGATGCCCGATCAGGTCGGGCATGACGACACCCGGGTCGGGCAGGACGAACGCGCGAAGGAGCTCGCCGCGGCGCCGGAGCGGGGTCCGCGCTGCCTCAACTGCTTCAAATTCCGCCTCATGCGTGCAGCGCGCTACGCCGCCGCGAACGGCATCCCCGTGCTCACCACCACTCTCGCCTCTTCCCGCTGGAAGAGTCTCGAACAGGTGGATGAGGCAGGCCGCTGGGCGTGCGGGGAGATGCCCGGTCAGGCCGGGCAGGACGTGGTGTTCTGGCCTCAAAACTGGCGGAAAGGTGGCCTCCAGCCCCGCCGCTCCCAAATCATCTGCGAGCAGGGGTTCTACAACCAGACCTTCTGCGGCTGCGAATTCTCGAGAGATTCTTCGCTTCGCTCAGAATGACAAACGATAGTTAGCTTACGGAGTCCGCGGCTTCGGCGGCGGCATCCGGCTCGTCGAGCTCGTCGAGCTCGCCGGAGGCCCAGTCGATCAGCTTGCTGAAGGCGCCGGTGAGCTTGTCGGCGAGGTCGGAGTCGCCGGCGTCCTTGAACACGTCGGCGAGGAAGTAGACATAGCTGCCGCACAAGTCGAAATCGTTCTTTCCAAACTCGAAGAACTCCAGGTAGAAGCGGGTGGTCTCCAGCAGGTCGGCGGCCATCAGCGCCCCGAGCTCGCGGGCCTTGTTGACATCGCCCAGGTCGTAGTAGGCCTCAACCATGCTGATCACGATGTAGTCGTTGGTGGACATGCCCAGGGGGATGCTCTCCAGCGGGAATCGCCGCATCACCTCGCGGCCCTTGTCGAGCATCTCGATGGCGCGGTCGTTCTGCCCCTGCTTCATGAACGCCTTGGCAGTGTTGAGGAAGATCACACGCGGAGCCATCACGCCGAGGTTGGTGTAGATGTTCTGGTAGTCGATGAACCAGCCGTCCGCGGCGAGGGCGTCCCAAGAATAAACTTCGGTCATCTTGCGGTAGAGCTCTTCCGTGTCCACGAAACCTATGTCGGTGGTCGTGATCTTGTTGCGTATGGGCACGAACTTGTAGGAGTAGCCTTCGTAGACCAGGTAGTCCTTGATGCCGATGTTGATGTCGCCGCCCATGTTGAGCATGTGCAACGGCCTGTCCCACTTATAGTTGCTCAGCAGGTCGAGCATGAAGATCTCCGGCTTGGTCAGGTAGTCCTTGCCTTTCGGGATCTCCAGCACTATCTTGTCCGGGATCATGTCCGCAAAGCGGGCGTCCAGGATGCCGGAAGCGATCACGTTCTCCTTGACCACGGGCACCACGATCTTGCGGGAGGCGATGTAGTCCATCTTGCGCCCGCTGCTCATCGGCACCTTCACGTCCGGATGCCTGAACAGCTTCATCACGTCGGCGATGTCCATCTCCTGCGAGCGAGAATCCACCACCGGCACGTACTCGTTGGTGCCGTAGAGGTACTGTTCCGGCCCCACGCTGAGCGCAAGCGGCGCAGATTCGTTGCAGGCCCACTTCATCTGGTCGATGTGCCAGTCGGTGCCGAGCAGGGAGGTGTTGCATATACGCACGTCCGTGCGCACGCTTTCGACCTCCTGCGCATACCAGACCGGGAAGGTGTCGTTGTCGCCGTGGGTGATCAATATGCCGTTCGGGCCCACCGATTCAAGGTAGTTGCGGGCCATTTCCACGGCGGTGCGGCGGCCGGAGCGGTCGTGGTCGTCCCAGTTCTGCGCGGCCATGAGCACGGGCACACACAGGCACGCCACCGTGAGCGCACCTGCCACCACGGGCGAGCGGCGCTTTTGCGAAGCCTCGCCTATCCAGGTGTACAGCGCCGCCACGGCCATGCCTATCCACACGCAGAAGAAGTAGAACGAGCCCGCGTAGGCATAATCCCGCTCACGCACCTGGTACGGCGGCTGGTTGAGGTACAGCACGATGGCGATACCGGTCATGAAGAACATCAGGAACGTGAGCCAGCAGCCGCGCTTGTCGCGGTCGAACTGGAAGAAGAGACCGAGCAGGCCGAGCAGCAGCGGCAGGAAGAAATAGTGGTTCTTGCCCTTGTTGTCGGCGAGCGTGGAGGGGGCGGAGCTCTGGTCGCCCAGCCTTATTTCGTCGATGAACTTCACGCCGCTCTCCCAGTTGCCGTGGAAGATATCGCCCGGCGTCGGGGAATGTATCTCGTTCTGCCGTCCCACGAAGTTCCACATGAAGTAGCGCCAGTACATCCAGCCGAGCTGGTAGTCGAAGAAGAAGTAGAGGTTGGCTCCCATCGTGGGCTTGCGGTCGGTGGCGCCGCGCACGGCCTTGCCCTTGCCGCCGGTGTAGGCACGGTAGAACTCCTCATACTTGCCGTCCGGGGACGAGCTCCACATACGCGGGAACAGCATCTTGCCCGAGGCCTTGTACTCGGCGTCCACCGGGCCGTCGACGTGCTTGTACCGCCCGTCCAGCGGCGCCCAGTACTTGCTGGATTTCAGGTCATAAGGGGCGTCGTAGTACTGACCGTAGATGAGCGGCGTGGAGCCGTACTGCTCGCGGCTGAGGTAGCGCACCAGCGTGAAGGCGTTGTCGGGCTGGTACTCGTTGGTCGGGGTTTTCGCGCAGGAGCGAATGATGTCGATGCTGAACACCGAGAAGCCGATGGTGATGGTGGTCACACAGAGCAGGGCGGTGTTGAGAAACACCCGGCCGCGCTTCTGCGTGGCGAAGAGCCCCCAGAAGCAGAGGGCCAGCAGCGCCACCATGAAGAACGCCGCTCCGCTGTTGTACGGCAGTCCCAGCGTGTTCACGAAGAAAAGGTCGAAATATGCAGCCAGCTTCGGCAGGTACGGGATGTACAGGAACACCAGCAGGCCCAGGATCACCATGCCCACCAGCATTATCTTGCAAAGCTCCCAGAAGGTGAAGGGCCCCTCTTCGCGACGGCGGTAGTAGAACATGAACACCAGCGCCGGTATGGCCAGCAGGTTGAGCAGGTGCACACCTATGCTGAGGCCGTTCAGGAAGGCGATCAGCACAACCCAGCGCAGCGCGTGCGGCTCGTCGGCGCGGTCGTACCACATGGTCATGGCCCAGAACACCACGGCCGTGAAGAGCGACGACATGGCGTACACTTCGCCCTCGACGGCGGAGAACCAGAACGTGTCGGAGAAGCAGTATGCCAGCGCGCCCACGAGGCCGGAGCCAATCACGGCCACGGCGCCGCCGGCGGTGTCCGTCTTCACCAAACGCTTCGTCAACCACACGATGGTGAGGTACAGGAAGAATATGGTCAGGGCGGAACACAGGGCGCTCATGGCGTTCACGAGGATGGCGGCGTGCATGTTGTCGCCGAACATGGTGAAGAAGCGCGCAATCAGCTGGAACACAGGGTTTCCCGGGGGGTGGCCCACTTCCAGCTTGTAGGACGAGGCTATGAACTCGCCGCAGTCCCAGAACGAGGCGGAGGGCTCGATGGTCAGCAGGTATGTGACGGCCGACACCAGGAATGCAGCCAGTGCGGCAAGGCGGTGCCAGAGCTTGAATTGTTTATCTGTGATTTCAGTCTTCATCGGGCAGGACAATCTGTTTGTATTGGTTCTTGCGCTTCATCCAGCGCTCGCGGGCGAACTGCTGCATGTCGGTCACGGTGTCGGATTCGTCGATTATCTCCATACCGAGTATGGTCTCGATTATGTCTTCAAGGGTGATTATGCCCTGGAAGCAGCCGTAGTCGTCGATAATCAGGGCGATCTGGTCCTTGGTCTTCAGCAGCGATTCCCATATGTCGGACACGCTGGTCTCCTCGTGGAAAGCGGCGATCTGGCGCTTGATGGAGCCCAGGCGGGTGTCGAATTTGTCTTCGGCGAGATTCTCGAGCACGTCGTAGCGCAGCACGTAGCCGGTGATGAATTCCGGGGAATCGGAATACACCGGGATGCGGGAGTAGTGCGACAGCTCCTCGCGGCGGTAGAAGGACTTGAGCGTCATGCTCTCGGGGGCAGTGGACGCCACCACGCGGGGCGTCATCACGTCGTAGGCCTTTATGTCGTCCAGCTTCATGATGTTCTGGATGACTTTGTTTTCGGAGTTGTCGAGCACGCCCTCCTCCTCGCCGATGTTGGCCATTGCGGACACTTCCTCGCGGGAGATGGTGGTGTCGGCTTCGTCGTCGGTGATGGTGTGGCGGAGCTTTTCAATCACCCAGACCACCGGGAAAAGGAGTATGGTCAGCAGCTTCATCACCCGGGCGAGCCAGAGAAGTTCCTTGTAGTGGGCCGTGCCGAGCGTCTTGGGGATTATTTCAGAGAACACCAGGATGAGTATGGTCATCAGGGCGCTGATGATGCCGAACCAGTGGTCGCCGGAGAGCTGGGTGGCCTGATGTCCCACCGCCGCGGCGCCGAGGGTGTTGGCGATGGTGTTGAGCGACAGGATTGCCGACAGCGGCCGGTCGGGCTCGGTCTTGTATTTCAAGAACAACGGGGCGTTGCGGTCGCCTTCTTCTTCCTTCATCGTGATGAACGACAGGGGCGTGGACATCAGCACCGACTCCAGCAGGGAGCAGAGGAACGAGATGCCCATCGTAAGAAGAAGGTATATGATTAGCAAAGACATAAATCTTCAAATTAACTTACAAAGTTAAAGATTATTCCCGTTAAATGAAAGGGCCCGAAAATCAGTTTTTCGAGCCCTCTGATTGAATATATTCTTCTTTATAGTTTGTGTCTGTTCCTTTTTGTTTATCATAGCTGTCAATCCAGGCCACCATTTTTTTAGAGAAATCTATTCTGCCTTTATAGAAGGTCGTATCGGTTGAAGACTGAGCGGCAGGATTGCCTGGTGCGTATGTCGTATGCACAACATAGGAATCAAAAGAAATTGAATATGCGACTTCGTCCTGTCCTCTCTTTATACTGCAAACGCACTTTTCCGACATAACACCCCGGTCATTTTTAAAAGACGCCTTGTACTCTTGTCCTTCCACAAAAAAACCGATAGCCGATCCAAAGTTTATATAATTGACAGGCTCGTAAATATTATCCGTGCGATTAGGAATGCTGGTGCCCGTGGGATTCACATGATTCAAGCCCCAATCAAAAAACAGCGTGTCCTTTCTAATAATAAAACGGGGCGGGCTGTAGACTTTTTCAGGATGTGGGGCCTCCCTTCTTGTATGAACGTGTTTTGCTCCGTTTTCCGTGAACTCTATCTTGTAGTAGTATGGAATACTCTCATATTCCTTTGGTATTTCTATTGTTATATCTTTTAGGGTGTCTTCAGTATATAATGGATTCGGCCCCAGAAGAAATGAAATACAGGATTCAAATACCATTAAGGATAATAGAAAGACAATACAATTAACGATCTTTTTCATAGGTCTATAATATAATCATCTTTATATACGTATGGGCTAAATCTGCTATTCTTTTGGCTATTTATAAGCCTTTCTGTAAAATCAATGTGATAAATAAACTTATCAATAATATAGTCACTACTTATTTCTTTTTGAATGGTCAAAGAAAAGGCTATATCATCTTCACATTTCTTATTAAATGCAAAAGAAAAATAATCGTTTGTATATACTTTATCCTCAATAAAGAACAATCCGTCATCAGATATTATAGTGAATGGATATGGAATACTGCGTGAAAACGGACTATCTAACCCGCTATAATTATCTAGTGGCGTAAAATCTATATCAACACATAATGAATCATACTTAAAGTAAAACAAAGGATAATTATATGAGTCCTGCGGAAACAATTTTTTATTGGCATCCCTGTCAACATTACACACTTTCTTATTTATAAGTGTTGTTTCGTTGTCATTATTGCAATCAATTTGTTCGTGTACATAATATATTCTCATATATGGAATATCTTCATATGGATCCGTCCTATTGATACAGCCACATATTGAAAAAAGAACAAAACAAAGTATAGTTTTACGAATTCTCATGATTCCCAAGATAAGGATAAAACAACTCAAAACAAAATAACTCTGTCAGTTCTAGCGGAAGGGCCGACTCCGGACGCCGTCGGCTGGTCACCATAAGGACTGAAGAGCGGAGAAGGTTTTCGGTTCTCTACGCGGGCAATATCTGCAATAGACGATAGAAAAAAGAATCTTTCATTTAAAGAATCGTATTCAAGATTCTTTAGACTTCAGCATACTTTTATAAAAATCAGCAAAACTTTGCTCTCGCTGGCATTACAGTCGTTGCCGGGCCAGTTTTTCTGCCCATCTTTGCAATGCAGGGAGCCGCTACCCGAGAACTGGTCCGGGAGCGTAAAACTCCCCGACCAACTTAAGCATGGAAACTTCATCCACTAAAATCGGAACGTTTATCGACCTGCGCCGCAACTGGGCGTTTAAACAGATTTTCGGAACGCCCGGCAACGAAGACATTCTTCTCGCCCTGATACAGTCGGTTCTGCCCGACAAGGGAATCACCGGCGTCACGCTCGCGCCCACGGAGCATATGGGCATAAACGA
>JAFZVQ010000085.1 GCA_017617715.1 Bacteroidales bacterium
CTTGATGAGACCAAACAGATCATTTATGGACAGGCATCTTAAAGCACACATCTACGATATTTCTAGCGCCGTCGACGAAATACAGTCATTCTTTGACCAAGTTCCACGTCGTTTTGATGAGTATAGCAAGAATATGATGCTTCGTCGGGCCATTGAACGCAATGTCGGCATCATTGGAGAGGCCGTAAACAAGATTATCAAGAACAATCCTGAAATTGAGATATCTAACGCAAGGGCCATTATCGCTACGCGCAATCGAGTCATCCATGACTATGCTGCCGTAACGGATGACGTGATGTGGAAAATCGTCATTAACGATCTTCCAAAATTGAAAGCAGAAATCGAAACTCTAATGGCAGAGGAAACTCAGTAATTATCAGAACCACAGTAATTCGGTAATTCCGAAATTCTTTCTACAAGCCTCAGAAACCCCTCTACACGACTGTTTCCATTTTGGAAATAGTCGCATCTGCTTTCAATTTTACTAATAAATGATAACAAAGAAAAGCCAAAACCAAGGGAAAACAAGCTTGCGTTCCCTTGGTTTTGTTGATAGTTTTGCTATGTCGGATGCGAGCGGTAGCGGCGCTATTCCATTACGGGGCGGACGCTTGCGCCTGTAGAGCGGCGGTCAAAAGTGGTGCATGATAAGTCGATTAAGTCTGTGTAAGAGGTAAAATGCAGCGACCAGGGTTGGATGGTAGAATTATCTGGCAGGGATGCGGACCAGTAAAGGCCGTGGTATTGCCCCACAACATTATTGGAGTAGTCCTTGTTTAACATATACCCGGCCAGCGGAAGGAAAATCCATTTATCGGGAGAAGATTTTGAGGACACTTTGTATCCGCCAATGCCGTTCAGCTCGGCCCGTGTCCAGTCGCAATTGTCTTTCAACTCCCTCCATTCTTCCACTGTAGGCGTTCGCCAGTTGCCGCCGCGGGCCGTTCTTGCCGCGTCGTCCTCGGGCTCCAGGACCTTTTTGCCGTCTGCTTTGCAGTACTTGGTCAGGGTGTTGGACGCCCCGTCGAGCCACTTGTAATTGTCAATGTAATAATGGTCTTTAGCTTCCGTCTCTCCCCAGGCGAACAAGTCGCCATTTTCTTCAGGCTTGTCCGCTCCAACATTGCAGCTGGCCCAGAATACGCTCAAGCCCAAATCTACGGCGCCGTCGGCCGATACGTCGTGGACGGAAACCACGCAGGACGCCTGAGCCGACCCCGCTTTGGCGGTGATAGTGGCGCTGCCCACAGCGACACCGGTCACCGTGCCGTCTGCAACTGTTGCGACAGTTTTGTCGGACGAAGACCATTCGATGGCGTCTGTGCTGCTGGCCGGGTCTATCGTTGCCGTCAGCTTCCTGCTCGCCCCGACTGACAGAATAAACGATTCCTTATTCAGTGTGATGGATTTGGCCGGGATTACAACCGTAACCACGCACTTGTCTGTATTGTCGTCGCAGCTTACCGATATCTCTGCGGTGCCGGCGTCAACGCCAAGCACGATGCCCTCTTCTCCGTTTGGGGTAACGGTGGCGACCTCCGGATTTGAACTGACCCAGGTAAGCGTCTTGCCCGATGCCTTTGCGGGAGTCAGCTTTGCCGTCAAAACAGCGACTGTGCCTTTTTCCAGAGTGATTTCTGATTTGTCGAGAGCGACTTTGACTTCTTTTGTGCAGCCGGCCAGCAAGAGCAGCACCGCGAGTGCGAAGAGGATTCGTTTCATGACGGGATACGGTTATGTCGCACAAACCGGGCGGTTTGCGCGAGGTGGTTATTTAAATTGCTGATTACTAATGCGTTAATACCCCCCCCCTGTAGAGGGATCACAGACAAGGCATGTATGATGTGCCAAAGCCATTTTAATTTCGCAGACTTCCAAAAATACGAATAATCCGGGAAATTTGGAACGCCGGAAGCTGTTTTTGTTCCATTTCACCTTAAATCAGTGCTGTTGGGAACAAAACCATGGCATATCGTTCCAAAGCAATGCCGGTGCACCCTTTCCTTTCATTCCGAGTCGCACAGCGACGAAGATTCTTCGCTTCGCTCAGAATGACAAAAAGGCCATAATGACAAAAAAATTGTTATCTTTGCCACGATATAACAAAGACAGATATGAATCTTAGAGACATCAAGAAAGACATCGACTATGTGCTGAGCGCATTCATCGAAGATTGCTCGCTGGTTGCAGCTATCAACGCCAAGGTTTCAGAAGATAAGGCTTCCGAGCTGATGGAGAAGGCCGTGGACCTCTACAACGAACTCCGCGACAAGGTCAACCAGGTGGAAGGCCCTGCAGGCAAATACTACAACGCACTCCGCAAGGAGGTCCTCGAGCGCACCGACGCTCTCTACGAGGAACTCAGCGCGGCCGTCAAGGCAAAGGCTTGAGTCCTTTAGGCAAGATACTCGCCCCGCTCGCCCTGCTGCTTTGCGCAGGGGTGGCGGGACGGACCACAGCGACGCAGAAGCTCCTTTCCGAATATGCCGGAAAAGAGCCTCTGCGTTCGGGTATCGTGGGCGTGCTTGCGGTGCGCGGAGCCGACACGCTCGCCCAGATGAACCGTTCGATTAAGATGGTCCCGGCATCGAACATGAAACTCCTGACCACCGGCCTGGCCCTGCTCAACCTCGGCGCCGACTGGCAGTTCCGGACCACCCTTGCCTACAGCGGCACCATCAAGGACGGCGTGCTGGAGGGCGACCTTTACATAGTCGGCGGGGGAGACCCGACCACCGCCGCCCAGACCCCCTGCGCGGACTCCGTCGCCGTGACCTTCGCGAAATGGAAGAAAATACTCGACGATAAAGGCATCAAGGCCATCAAGGGCAGCGTCGTGGGCGATCCCCGCTTCTTCGGGCGCCCCTTCGCCGATCCCTCGTGGCAGGCGGAAGATCTGGGCTGCATCGACGGTGCAGGCCCCTCGGGGCTGAATTTCTTCGGCAATTCGCAGGTGTTCACCGTCTCTCCCGGCCCAGTGGGGAAGGCTCCGAAGATTGAGCTCCAGTATCCCGACACCCCCTGGATGAACTATGTCAACTCCGCCGTGACCTCTGCATCCGGCACTGCCAATACCATTTATTATTTAGGCACCGGCTTCGGGCCCTTCGGCGAATTCCACGGCCAGTTCCCCTCGGGGCGCCGGGAATACAAATACTACAGCACCAATTTCTTCGGCTCCTACACCTGCGCCTACTTCTTCTGTAACTACCTGATATCCTTCGGGATACCCGTGGACGGCGGATACGCGGACATTTCCCCCCAGGGCAATATCCGCACCGACCTCCTCTTCTCGGACGTGGGCAGGCGCGCCCTTCCTTCGGACGCCCTCCAGCCCCTCGGCGTCACCCTTTCCCCCCAGCTCTGGGAGATAGTGCGCGACACCAATTTCGAGAGCAACAACTTCTACGCGGAGACCCTGTTCAACATGCTGTCGGCCAAGCGCTTCGGCAAGTCGAACCGGGACCTTTCCGACGACGCAGCGATGGAAATGCTCACCACGATGGGCCTCCGCCCGGCCGGGGCCTGCGTGATAAGGGACGGCAGCGGCCTGTCGAGAAAGAACTACGTGTCTGCTGAATTCTTCGTGCGCTTCCTGCGCCGCATGCACGGCGGCCCCGTGCGCGACTACTTCATCGCCTCGCTCCCGGGCCCCGGCCAGGGCACGCTTAAATACCGCCTTGCGAACGTCCCCTCCGAGATCAAGAAGCGCGTACGCATGAAGAGCGGTTCCATGAACGGAGTGCTCTGCTTCAGCGGCTATATCCTCCCCGAAGACGGCAACCGCGCCAATACGATTTATTTTTCCATGCTCACCAACAACGTCGCCGCCCCCGCATCCACGGTGGGGCCGCTCCTTGAAGATCTGATTGTGAGCCTGGCCGGCGAGCAGTAGCCTAATCCCTCTCCATCTCGCGCCGTATGTCCTTTTCGCGTATGGTGGCCCGCTTGTCGTACTCCTTCTTGCCCTTCGCCAGGGCGATGTGGAGCTTGGCGAAGCCGTTGTCGGCGATGTAGGCGCGCACGGCGATGATGCTGAGGCCCTTGGTCTTGACGGCCTGGTCGAGGTGCCGCAGCTCGCGGCGGGTCAGCAGGAGCTTGCGGTCGCGCGCGGGCTCATGGCTGCCCCACTTCGAAGCCCAGAAATAGGTGGCGATATTCATGCCCTTGACGTAGAGCTCGCCGCCCGAAAAATAGCACCAGGCGTCCTGCAGGGAGGCTTTTCCGGCGCGAAGCGACTTGATTTCGGTGCCCACGAGCACAATGCCGGCGTCGTACTCCTCGAGGAACTCGTAGTCGTACGAAGCGCGCTTGTTGCTCACCTGCACGCGCGGGGACTTCTTCTTTGCGCCGCCGCCGCTCATAAGCCGAAGGCGTTTTTGATGTCGTCCACCATGTCCAGGAGCTCCCATCCGAAGAACTGCACCTCGCGCTCCTGCCCCTGTATCTTCACCTTGGCGCGGTAGGGCTTGCGGCCCACGTGGCCGTAGGCGGCGGTGGGGGAGAAGATGGGGTTGGTGAGCCCGAAACGGCGCACTATTGCGGCCGGGCGCAGGTCGAACAACTCGCTTACTTTCTGCGCGATACAGGCGTCGCCACCGGGCACCTTAGCTGATCCGAAAGTCTCCACGAACACGCTCACAGGCTCGGCCACGCCGATGGCGTAGGCCAGCTGCACCAGCGCCTCGTCGCACACGCCCGCGGCCACCAGGTTCTTGGCTATGTGCCTGGCGGCGTAGGCGGCGCTGCGGTCCACCTTCGAGGAGTCCTTCCCGGAGAAGGCTCCGCCGCCGTGGGCTCCGCGCCCGCCGTACGTGTCTACTATTATCTTGCGCCCGGTCAGTCCGGTGTCGCCGGCGGGGCCGCCGATGACGAACTTGCCGGTGGGGTTGACGTGGAGTATCCAGTCGCCCTTGAATAGGGCTGCCGTGCGCTCGGGGAGCGAAGCTATCAGCCTCGGTATCACTATGTTGCGCACGTCGGCTTCGATCCTGGAGTGCATGGCTTCGTCGGTGTCGAATTCGTCGTGCTGAGTGCTCAGGACTATAGTGTGGATGCGCACCGGGTGGTGGTGCGAAGAGAATTCCACGGTGAACTGGGCCTTGGCGTCCGGGCGCAGGTAGGGCATGAGCTCCGGCTCGAAGTGCCTGATGCAGGCAAGTTCCCGGAGCAGCGCGTGCGAAAGGCTGAGGGCCAGGGGCATGTAGTTTTCGGTGTCGCGGCAGGCGTATCCGAACATCATTCCCTGGTCGCCGGCGCCCTGCTCCTCGGCGGAGGCGCGCACCACGCCGCGGTTGATGTCGGCGCTCTGCTCATGGATGGTGCTGATGATGCCGCAGGAGGCGGCGTCGAAGCCATATTCGGCCTTGGTGTAGCCTATTTTCCGCAGGGTGCGGCGTACGGTCTGGTGGATGTCCACGTAGGCGTTGTCCGAGCGTACCTCGCCGCCCACGACCACCAGTCCGGCGGTGCAGAAAGTCTCGCACGCCACCTTGGCGTCCGGGTCCTGGGAGAGGAATTCGTCGAGAATAGCGTCTGAAATCTGGTCGGCAACTTTGTCGGGATGCCCTTCGGAGACTGACTCCGATGTGAAGAGATAATTCATTTTAGCATTTTTTAAAGCGAGGTTGCAAGCATACAAATCTTTCCTCGCAGGTTATTGGGTGCAAAGATAAGCAAAAAATGTTAATAAATTGTTGAATTCTTATTTGTGCGGTATCTTTTCTTGATATAACTTTGCACCAGAAAAAAATAATATTTTTAACATTATTTTTATTTTATGAAAAAATCATTCAAGGCGATGTTGCTGTCCCTGGCAGCAATGTTTCTTGTCGTGTCCTCCTATGCGCAGGTCACGACTGCTTCCATGAGTGGTAAGGTCTCTGACACCGCAGGTCCCGTGGTCGGGGCCGCCGTGGTGGCAGTCCACCAGCCCACCGGTTCCCAGTATTACGCTGTGACCGACGCCGGCGGCCGTTACTACATCAACAACATTATGGCCGGCGGCCCTTACGTCGTCACGGTTTCCTGTCTCGGCTACACCGATTCCGTCTTCAAGGACATCCACGTGGCCCTTTCCGACAACTTCGTCATCAACGCAGACCTCAAGGAAGAGTCCCTCAGCCTGGACGCCGTGGTGGTCTCCGCTGAAGGCAACACCTCGAATATGCGTTCCGACCGCGCCGGAGCCCTCACCGCTTTGGATTCAAAGCAGATGATGAAGGTCCCCACCGTGACCCGAAGCATGAACGATATCCTCAAACAGACCCCCCAGGCATTCGTGTCCGGCACCAAGACCTTCATCGGAGGCGGTTCCTACCGTGATTCCTATGTGACCGTGGACGGTGCGGCGATGAACAACGCTTTCGGTATCGGCAGCAACCTGCCCGCCGGCGGAAGCCCCATCTCCCTGGACGCCCTCGACCAGATAGCCATAGCAATCACCCCGTTTGACGTGCGCCAGTCCGGCTTCACCGGCGGCGGTATCAACGCCGTGTCCAAGTCCGGTACCAACGAAGTCTACGCCACGGCCTACGGCTTCTTCCGCAACCAGGACATGCAGGGCTACCAGGTGGCTGACTACGACCCGATCAACAAGACAGACAGCCGTTATATGATGTACGGCGCCTCCGTGGGCGGCCCCATCATCAAGAACAAGCTCTTCTTCTTCGTCAACGTCGAGGCCGACCGTTCCGTCAGCCCCGGCCCCACCGGCAACCTCTCCGAGCGCACCGTGGGCGCAGACGGCAAGCTCACCGACACCGGCAAGGTGTTCACCGACGGCAAGGACCGCGTGGCCTATCCTTCCTACGTGGTCATGGACGCCCTGGCCGACTACCTGAATACCAACTACGGCTACGATCCCGGCGCCTACCTGGGCTACAATACCGAGACCCCTTCCCTGAAGATTCTCGCCCGCGTGGACTGGAACATCAACAAGAACCACAAGTTCAACGTGCGCTACAACATGGTGAACAGCAAGAACGTGGTCGCCCCTTCCACCTCCACCACCGGATTCGGCAACTCGGGCTTCTCCACCACCAACTGCCAGTCCTGGTACGCCCAGTACTTCCAGAACGCCCGCTACTACCAGGAGCAGAACTTCTCCTCCGTGGCGGCCGAACTCAACTCCCGCTTCCTTGACGGCAAGCTCGGCAATTCCCTCCGCGTGGCCTACTCCCACCAGTATGAGCCCCGCAGCGTGGACGGCGGCTACTTCCCGTTCGTCGACCTCGTGGTCAACGACGTCAACGGCGACGGCAAGTCCCACATCTACACCACCTTCGGCACGGAGGCCTTCTCCTACGGCAACCTCCGCGACGTGAGCACCGTCACCGCCACCGACGAGGTGACCCTGAACCTTGGCAAGCACAGCCTGCTCGGCGGCTTGTCCTTCGAGTACGACAACACCAAGAACGGCTTCCAGCGCATGGGCGCAGGCGCCTACGTGTTCGACTTTGCCGACGAACAGGCCCTCTACGACGCCATCAAGGGCGGCACCCTGTTTGCCAATCCCCAGCAGTTTGCCATCACCCACGGCAACAACGCCACTTTCTCCCAGGAATTCCCGCACTTCAACTTCGGCCAGCTGTCCTTCTACCTGCAGGACAACTACAACGTGAGCGACAACTTCAAGCTTACCGCCGGCGTACGTCTCGAGGTGCCCTTCTACCCTTCGCTTGACTTCAACCGCAACACCCGCGTGGAAGAGGCGACCTTCGCTCCCACTCCCAGCAACCCCAGCGGCAAGTACAGCACGGTCGACACCCCCGCCACCAGGCTCAGCGTATCGCCCCGTCTGGGATTCAACTGGGACATCTTCGGCAACCGCAGGGTAGTGCTCCGCGGCGGCACCGGCGTGTTCGTGGGCCGTATCCCCTTCGTGTGGATCGTGGGCCAGTCGGGTGATGCCGGCGTGCTCCAGACCACCGTCACCAGGATTGGCGAAGGCATCCCGACCATCGGCAACGACCGCGACGCCATCCTCAAGCAGCTCTATCCCGACGGCTACAATGCAGTGGCTGCGGGCCGCAACCTGACTTCCATCACCCTGATGGATCCCCAGCTCAAGAACCCCACCACCTGGAAGAGCTCCCTCGCCCTGGACGTGAACCTGCCCGGCGACATCAAGGCTTCCGTGGAAGGAGTGCTTAAGGAAGACATCCACGTCGTGACCCTGACCAACATCGGTCTCCTGCCTCCGACCACCCTCACCAGCACCGGCACCGACGGCGTGTCCGCAAGGCCTTACTATGCCAACGGCCGCTACGACAGCCAGATCACCGACGCCTACCTCATCAACAACGTGAGCGGGCTCGGCAAGGCCGGCGAGTACTATTCCGTGACCGCCAAGCTGGAAAAGAACAACTGGCACGGCCTCAGCGCCAACATCGCTTACACCTACAGCCACGCCAAGGTCATTATCGACGGTATCGGCGACCAGCCCGGTTCCGCATGGAAGGGCATCGTGTCGCAGCGCGGCACCAACAATCCCGAGCTCGGCTATGCCAGCTACGTGATGCCGCACCGCATCATCGGCAACCTCAGCTACTCCGTGGACTATGCCAGGTTCTTCGGCACCACCGTGGCCGTTTCCTACTACGGCGGTCCCACCGGAAGGGCCAACTGCGACTACGTCAATAACGTCTTCGCCGACGGCGCCTACAACTACAGCCTTATCGACATCCCTACCGCAGACCAGCTCAAGAACTGGACATTCAAGGATTACACCGACAAGGAAGGCAACGTGACCTATTCCGCCGACGCCCAGAAGGCCGACTTCGAGAAGTTCATCCAGCAGGATTCCTACCTGAGCCGGAACCGTGGCAAGGTTGCCGACCGCAACGGCCTCGTGTACCCCTGGGTCAACAAGTTCGACTTCAAGCTCAACCAGAATTTCTACTTCTACACCGGCGCCTCAAAGCACCGCAACACCGTCCAGCTCGGGGTTGACGTCCTCAACATAGGCAACCTGTTCAACCCTTACTGGGGCAACGTCTGGAGCATCCCTTCAGGTGTAGGCGACGGATATGGCAACATCATTCCCGTCAACCTGACCAACCCCGCCGCGGTCTACACCGAGGGCGCAACTCCCGTGTTCCAGTTCCAGAAGAACGGTTCGAACATCCTCTCCGAGACCTATGCAAGGACCAAGAGCCTCTCTTCCACCTGGGAGATGATCTTCAGCCTCCGTTACATCTTCTAACAGTTGAAAGAATATGAAACTCAATAAGATAATATTCGCAATCGCAGTGCCCGTGCTGGCCCTGCTCGCAGCCTGCCAGCCCGAAAGCGACGTGCTCTCGCAGATTTCCACCGACAAGGGCGTCTACGAAATCGGCGCCGCCGGAGGCGACATCACCGTGAAGCTCTTCTCCACCGAAGACTGGACTGCAAAAGTGGCTCCCGCCACGTCCCTGGATGAGGTCGACGGCATCACCGTCAGCCCCGCTTCCGGTTCCGCTTCCGACAAGGAGCAGACCGTGACCATCAAGGTCCCCAACAATGCCGGCTACAACCGCGCCGCCCTCGTCTCTTTCCTCGGAAGCAGGCTCAGCAGCGCCGTGACGGTGTCTCAGCCCGGAGCCGAAGGTGAAAGGGTGCTCAAGGTCACCTGCGCGGAATTCCTCGAGAAGTCCGTCGACGCCAGCGTGTTCTATGAAATCACCGGCACCGTGACCAAGATCACCGACGAGTACTACAACGACTTCTGGATCAACGACGGCACCGTCGAAGGCGACGGCGTCTACACCTACGGCCTCTTCGAGTCCAAGGGCGCTTCCCGTATCAATTACTACATGCAGCAGATGGACATCCGCGAAGGCGATATCCTCACCATGCGTGCCACCAGGAGCGCCTACAACGGCCAGCCTCAGGCAGGCAGCGCCTACTACGTGAGCCACGAGAAGTCCAAGACCCCGAGCATAGCCCTCGGCCTCGAGAAGTATGAAGCCGGTGCCACCGGCGAGACCTTCGAACTGCCCGTCACTTCCAACGTCGTGACCTGGACCCTCAGCGCCGACGTGGACTGGCTCAGCTTCGATCCCGCCACCGGCAACGCCTCCACGACCGTGAAGGTCACTGTGGCCGCAGGCCCTGACGCCGAAGGTACTATTACCCTCGCAGCCGCTGGCCTCGAGTCCAAGACCTGCAAGGTGATACGTTCCGCGGTGCCCGTGCTGACCGTCAGCGAGATTCTCGGCCTCGAGAAGGGCGCCCTCCTCAGCACCAAGCCTTCGCTCGTAGTGGCCAAGACCACCAAGGGCTTCGTGATCTCAGACGGCACCAAGGCCGTGTATGTGTTCGACAACGGCGCCAATGCGGTGGCAATCGGCGACATGATCACCTTCAAGGGCTCCAAGACCGTATACAACGGTGTCCATGAGATAGAGAAGGTGAGCAACCTGGCCGTCGAGTCCAACGGCAATGCCGTCACATATCCCAACCCGAAGTATGTGGTGGACTATGCTGCCGAGTACACTGCCGAAGAGGCTGAGTTCGTCACCATCTGCGGCAAGCTCAAGGTGTCCGGCAACTATCTCAACGTCGAGCTTGAAGGCGTGGATTCTGCCTCCAAGATGGGCAGCATAGTCTATCCTGTGGACGACCTGAACGCCAAGAGCTTTGACGGCAAGGATATCATCATCAACGGCTACTTCAACGGCTGGTCCGGAGGCAATAAGTACCTCAACGTCATTGCTGTCTCCATCGCCGAATACACTCCCGGCGCCAAGGGCACCTACACCAATCCCTACAGGCCTTCCGAAATCGCTCCCATCCTCGGTGGCGGCACCAAGATAAGCGGCAATGTGTTCGTGACCGGAAAGGTGTCCAAGATAGCCAGCCAGTTCTCTTCGGGCTACGGCAACGCCCAGTTCTGGATTTCCGACGACGGCGCTTTCAAGAGCGATCCCAACCAGGATTTCGAGGCCTACAACGCGTGGTATCTCGGCAACAGGCGCTGGGTCGAAGGCGACCAGACCGTCTCCGAAGGTGACGTTGTGGTTCTCTACGGTGAGGTGACTTATTTCTCCAAGAACAGCGTCGCCGAAACCAACGGCAAGAGAGCCTATGTCCACACCATCAACGGTCAGTGGAAATAATATGTAATTCTTTCTGAATATCCGCCCCGACGGCTCCAGCCGCCGGGGCGGTTTTTTTATGCTGCGGTATTGGAGTTTCGGCAAAAATAAATTACCTTTGAAAATTACAACAGCTGACTAATATAATTCTAATAACGCGCTATTATGAAATTCAAAGTTTTACTTGCTACTTTCCTGGCTGCGGCGCTCTGTCTTGCCGCCTGCGAGGAACAGGAGGAGCTTGGCACTCCCAAGATTTCCGTCGACCCGACTGAGCTGAGCTTCACCCAGGGAGAGGGCTCACAGGAGGTGGCTCTCACCAGCACCCGCCCCTGGTATATCAAAAGCCAGCCGGACTGGGTGGGCCTGAGCGTCTCCGAAGGGAAGGCTTCCACCAAGCCCCAGGCCATTTCCGTGTCCGTGGATGCCAACAAGGGCTATAACAGGACGGGCGAGCTCGTGCTCACCAACGGCTTCGGCGATGCCACCGTGCTGATCAAGCAGGCCGGTGCGTCCGGCGAGATCAAGACCGGCTCCGGCACCAAGGAAGATCCCTACACCGTGGCCGGAGTCGTCGCCTATGTGCAGTCCCTCGGCAAGGATGTGGCCAGCCCCGAAAAGGTCTACGTCAAGGGTATCGTGTCCAGCATCGCCAGCGACGCTGACACTTACACCGGCAGCGGCACCTTCGGCAACGCCACCTTTAAGATGTCCGACGACGGCACCACCAACGGCGACCAGTTCTATTGCTACCGCATCCTCTACCTCGGCAACCGCAAGTTCAAAAGCGGCGAAGCCGACATAAAGGTGGGCAGCAACGTGGTGATCCGCGGCAAGGTGGTCAACTACAGGGGCGACACCCCCGAGACTTCCCAGGGCACCGCATTCCTCTTCTCCCTTGAAGGCAAGGACGAAGGCGACGGCGAAGTGAATGCCGGCACTCCTTCCGGAAAGGGCACCCAGGAAGATCCGTTCAACGTGGCGGCCGCCTACGATGCCGTGAAGAACCTGAAATGGACCGACAGCAAAACCTACGAAAAGGTGGGCCCGTACTATGTGAAGGGCAAGATTTCCTCGATCGACCAGGACTACACCTACAATATCTCCGAAGGCCGCACCTACGGCAACGCCCGCTTCAACATTTCCGAAGACGGCTCCGAGACCGCTGCCCAGTTCATCCTCTACAACCTCAATTACCTTGGCGACACCAAGTTCACCTCCGGCAAGACCGACATCAAGAAGGGTGACGACGTGGTCATCTACGCCGAACTGATGAACTATCAGAACACCAAGCCCGAGAATGCCGGCGGATATCTCTACTCCCTGAACGGCGACACCGGCAGCACGACTCCCTCCACCAGCGTCACCGGCACAATCACCGAGATTATCGCCGCTGCGGACGAGACCGGCGTGGCGGTTCCTGAAGCCATCGTGGCCGCCCTTTCTTCCCAGGGCTTCATCGCCACCGACGGCAAGAGCAACGTGTATGTGTACCTGAAGGCTGAGCCGACGGTGAAGATAGGCGACAAGGTGAAGATAGAGGGCACCAAGACCACCTACTTTGGCCTGCCCGAAATCACCGGCCCCAAGGTTTCCACCCTTTCAAGCGGCAACGAAGTGCCCCGCACCGAGCTCAAGGACATCACCGCTTCCCTCGACGCCTACAACGCCAGCGTGGCTGAATTCATATGCGTGACCGGCAAGCTCGTGCAGGACGGCAGCTACTACAATGTCGAAGTCGGCGGAGCCGCCCGCAAGGCCACTCCGTCCAGCCTGCACTCTTCCATCGATCCCAAGGCTCTTGTGGGCCAGCAGGTCACCATGACAGGCTACTTCAACACCATCCATTCCACCAAGAACCTGGTCCAGATCGTAGTGACCTCCATCACCCCTGCCGATCCCAACGCCAAGTACTGCAGCGTCAGCCCCACTTCCATTCCCGTGAAGGCAGATGCCGGTTCAGCCAGCTTCAAGATCACTGCCAACGCCGCCTGGACAGCCACATCCGACAACGCCGACTTCGCGGTCTCTCCCGCCTCCGGCTCGGCCGACGCCACCGTGACCGTGACATTCCCCGCCAACCAGACTGAAGCCGCCAAGGTGGCAAATATCAAGGTGTCCTGCCCCGACGCCGGCGTTGAAGCTACGGTAGTGATCACCCAGTCGAAGCCTTCCAGCGGCGAGGCCCTCACGATATCCATCGACTTCACCAAGGAAATGGCCGAACTGCCCCAGGCCAGCGCCAACGGCATCACCGACGGCACCTACACCTGGTCCGGCCAGACCTTCATCCTCCACGCGGCCGACAAGTTCTACCAGGCCAAGAGCGGTGATAACTTCTACCTTCTTATCGGCAAAACGAATTCCTATATCCAGCTTCCCGCAATAGAGGGCAAGTCGCTCGTGAAGGTCCAGTTCCTGACCGGCGCAGGCGCCTCCACGGCAGTCATCGAAGACATCGCGAAGGCCGACGGCACTCGCCTGAACATCAACACGAGCGCCCTCGACAAGGGTAAGGAATACTCATGGGAAGTTCCCGGCGAGCCCGGCGCGGCATACCGTATCATGGTTTGCAACGACAAGAACGCCCAGTTCCAGAACCTCACGGTCGTTTACGAATAGTCCTGTCCTTTTATGAGACGGATTCACATTATTCCGGCGCTGCTCTCCCTGCTCTTCCTCGCTTTCGCATGCGATCCCACTGAAGAGCCGGGAGTGCAGGCGGGAATAGTTCCCCGCAGCGACGTGATCGAGGCTGACGGCGGAAGCATCTTCATGACCGTGACAGCCTCCGGAGACTGGACTATCATGCTGGAGTATTCCGGCGGAAGCTCCGGCTGGGCCACGGCCGACCCGCCGTCCGGCACCGGGTCGCGCGCTGACGTCCGTCTTCGCTACGATGCCAACGACGACACCGAAGCCCGCAGCGTGACCGTGATCCTCAAGGCCGGCGCCGGCCCGTCCCCCCGCGCCACCGTGACCCAGAAGGGCAAAACTCCTGAAGATACGCCCCCGGCCACTTCGGGCAATATTTCCGGCAAGGACACGGCAGAGCCGCTATGGCTTGAGCTGCCCGCCACCAAGAAGGGCGACGGCCTCACCTTCTATGTCCACGACATGGACGGCGGCGAGTACATCGACGCCAAGACCAGCGGCGTGCGCAACTGGTCGTTTTACTGGGATTCCGAGGAGCACCTTTCCCTGTGGGTGGCCTATCCGATGAACAACAGCCTGAAAGGCACCGGCAAGCGTACGGACGAATGGGGCTTGGATCCGCTTATCCCGGAAGACAAGCAGCCCGACCTCCGCAACAGCTCCTACGGCGGCGGATGGACCCGAGGGCACCAGATTCCTTCCGCCGACCGCCTCAGCTACAACGCCAACGTGTCCACGTTCTACAGCACCAACATGACTCCGCAGGAATATTATTTCAACGGCGGCATCTGGGCTGACCTGGAGAACAGGGTGCGTGCCTATGCGGCCGCATCGGATACGCTTTATGTGGTGACCGGCTGCCAGTACGCCGCCTCCACCGCCTACAGTGGTTACTATTCCGGTTTCGCGGTGAAGATACCCACCCACTATTTCAAGGCTTTGCTATTCAAGGGCGTATCCACATACGCGCCGCGAGGCTATATGGCAGCAGGCTTCCTCCTGCCGCACGATACCCAGATCTCCAGTGGCAACTACCTCGACTACATCCTTTCGATAGACGAGCTGGAGAAGGCGACGGGCATAGATTTCTTCCCCAACTTAAAGAAGGTCCTCAGCGCTTCCGCAGCGGATGAGATAGAGGCTGAGCAACCTTCGTCCTGGTGGAAATAACACGATAACACTGATTCAATGATGAAAAGATACTTCACTGCGCTGTGCCTCATCCTGTTGGTCGTGATGACGGGATGCGGCCCGGCCAAACAGGCGGCATCAACCCCTGCGACCGCCTACAAGTCTTCCTATGTCATAGGGTTCTACAATCTTGAGAACCTCTTCGACACCTACCACGACGAGGGCAAGAACGACTATGAGTACCTGCCCGACGGCGGCAACCAGTGGACTGAGGCCAAGTACACCAAGAAACTCGCCAACATGGCCCGTGTGATCGCGGCCATGAAGGAAGACAACGGCGTATGGCATGCCGTGCTGGGTGTGTCCGAGGTCGAAAACAGGCATGTCCTCGAAGACCTCGTGGCCGAGCCCGCCATCGCTTCCGCAGGCTTCCAGATCGTCCACTACGACGGTCCCGACCGCCGCGGCGTGGACGTGGGCCTGCTCTACCGTCCAGAGGTTTTTAAGCTCATCACCTCCGAGAGCATTCCATTCACCTTCACTCCCTCCCGCATAGACTGGAGCCAGTGGACCCAGGAGGAGATGGACAATTTCAAGACCCGTGACGTGCTGATGTGCCGCGGCACTATCGACGACGAGATGTTCGCCATCTTCGTGACCCACCTCCCGTCCCGTCTGGGCGGCAAGGGCGCCGACCTGCGTCCGAGGGGCGCTGAAATTATCTACCAGCGCGCCATGGAGCTGCAGAAGGAGTTCCCCGGCATCAAGATAGTGGTGATGGGGGATATGAACGACAATCCCAACGACGTGAGCATGACCGAGTTCCTCCGCGGCAAGGAATTTCGGGAAGAAGTGACCGACGAAGATTTCTTCGATCCCTTCCTGAGCATGATCAAGGCCGGTTATGCTTCCCTCTACTATCAGGGCGGCAACAATATCTTCGACATAGTGATGGTCAACAACTCCCTGGCCAACGCGGCTCCCGGCAGCTTCGAGATTGCTCCCCTGGTGAAGAAGATCTACTACGGCCGTATCTTCAACAAGCCTTTCATGACCAACCAGAGCGGTCAGTACAAGGGCACTCCGCTCCGCACCTTCTCCGGCGGTGCTTTCGTGGGCGGCTACTCCGACCACTATCCCACGTATATCGTAATTCGGAAATAATATGAGACGTTTACTTCTGGCATTGGCTGCCATCGCCTTCTCGCTCACCCTCTCCGCCCAGGAACCCACAGGCGGCGTGAAGGGTACGATAGTCAACCGCAACGGCCGCCAGCCCATAGAAAAGGCCCGCCTGGTGCTCCTCAAGGGAGCCGAGCAGGTGGCCGAGACCGAGTCGGCCGAAGACGGCACATTTGAGATCCAGGGCCTGCCCGACGGCATGTACACCCTGTCCATCGTGGCCCCCGACTTCCTTGACAACCTGGTGCAGGTGACTGTCAACGACGGTTATATGAAGAACATGTTCAACCTGTCGATGACCTCCGTGAACCGCGTCACCGAGCTGGACGACGACTCTTTCGCCGCCTTCGACATGGACGACTCCGGCTACAACGACAATCCCACCATCCTCTTCGGCAGCAACGACGTGTTCAACAACATCGCCGGTTTCAATTTCTCCGCAGTGCGCTTCCGCGCCAGGGGTTATTCCTCCGAGTCGCAGGACGTGTACCTGGCCGGCGTGAAACTGAATGACGCCGTGACAGGCTACAGCCCGTTCTCCCTGTGGAGCGGCCTCAACGAAGCCATGCGTTCGAAAGAATCGGTCAGCGGCTCCGAGGTGTCCGACTACGGATTCGGCGGCTACAACGGCCTCACGAACATATTCGGAAACGCCGCCTCGGTGCGCAAGGGCCTCCGCGGCAGCGTGATGACCAACAGCCAGCTCTACCGCCTCCGCGTCATGGGCTCATATGCCACCGGCCTGATGGACAACGGCTGGGCCTTCGCCGCCAACGTGTCCGCCCGCCTCGGCGGCAACGACTGGATCGACGGTGTGTACTACCGTTCGTTCGCCTACTACCTGGCGGCCGACAAGGTGTTCAACAACGTCCACAAGCTGAGCTTCGCGTTTTTCGCCACTCCCGGCGAGCGCGGCGCCCAGAACGCCTCCACGCAGGAGGTCTACGACCTGATGGGGGACAACATGTACAATTCCAACTGGGGCTACCAGAACGGCCGCGTCCGCAACGCCCGCGTGCGCAAGACGCATGAGCCCGTGACGTTCCTGAAGTACGACTTCACCCCGTCCGATGTGTTCGAGGCGTCCGCCACCGTGCTCTACCGCTTCGGCAAGAACGGCTACACCGCCCTCGACTGGTACGACGCCCAGGATCCCCGTCCGGACTACTACCGCAACCTGCCCAGCTACTTCCATGACTCCAACTCCGACATGAACCGCAACAACCCCGTCAAGTGGGCCTGGGCCAACGAGGTCTGGAGCAACGCCAGTTACTATCCCGAGCTGACGCACATCAACTGGGACCGCCTCTACAACGTAAACCGCAACCAGGCGGACGGCAGGGCCAAGTACATCCAGGAGGAGCGCCACGTGGACCAGAACGACCTCAACCTTGCCGCCAGCTTCAAGTGGCGCGCAGCAGAGTTCGTGACGGTGACCGGCGGCCTCAGCGGCAGGATCAACCGCACCGAGTACTACAAGGTGGTGGCCGACCTGCTGGGCGGCGAGTACTTCCTGGATATCGACAACTTCGCCGACCGCGATTTCGCATCCCAGCCCTGGAAGGTGCAGAACGACCTTAATTACTACCTCGCCAACGGCACGGCCCGCAAGCTCAAGAAGGGCGATAAATACGGCTACGACTATCTTGCCCAGGTGCGCAGCGCAGGCGGCTGGGTGAACGGCAAGTTCGTGTTCGGCAACCTGAGCGCCAACGTGGGCGGCCGCCTCGGCTACGAGGGCTTCTGGCGCCACGGCCTTATGCGCAAGGGCCTTTTCCCCGGCTACCCCAGCAGCCAGGAAATGGCGAAGCAGTGGGAAGCGGCGGGAATCGAGCCGTCCGATGAGAGCTCCTCATGGGCCTCCAGGAAGGCTGAGTTCCTCACCTATGCCGGCAAGCTCGGCCTGACCTACGTGATAGGCGGTACCCAGCGCGTCTATGCCAACGTGGGCTATTTCAACGACGCTCCCAAGTTCAACCAGGTGTTCCTCTCCCCGAGGACCCGCAACACCATGGTCGACGACGTGGAGCCGGTGAAGACCTTCTCCAGCGACATCAACTGGCAGTATTCCGGCGGCGGCATCAACGTCCGCGCCACGGCTTACTACACCACCATCAAGGACCAGTCCAAGGTGATGAGCGCCTACGACGACCTCCAGAATGCCTTCTCCAACTTCGCCATTACCGGCATCGACCAGCGCAACATGGGTATTGAGCTCGGCTTCAAGATGCCCACCTATTTCGTGGAGAATCTTTCCGTGCAGGGTGTCCTTGCGCTCGGTAGCTATGAGTACACTTCCAATCCCGTGATGACGCAGACCGTCGACAACAGCGCCGAAGTGGTGATGCAGGACGTGCTCGTGCCTTACTGGAGGAGCACGACCCTCGAGGACGGCACGGTGCAGAAGCATTACATTCCTTCCACGCCCCAGACTGCCGTATCCCTCGGTCTTTCCTACAACCGCAACTACTGGTTCATCGACATGGACGTCGAGTATTTCGGCCGCTCCTACCTCGACATGAATCCTCTCTACCGCACCGATTACGCAACTGCCGGCCCCGACAACAATATCACCGCCCAGGAAATCGCCTACATGACTTCCCAGGAAATGTTCAAGCCGGCATGGCTCGTCAACGCTTCCGTGGGCAAGTCCTGGTTCATCAAGCGCAAATACCAGCTCGGCTTCTCCCTGAACGCGAAGAACCTGCTCAACAACACCAATGTAAAGACCGGCGGTTACGAACAGACCCGTCTGGTGGACAACACCGTGTCCAAGGAGCGCTTCTACCGTTTCGATCCGAAGTACTTCTATATGTCGGGATTCAATTACATGTTGAACGTCTATTTCAGATTCTAGCTTATGAAAAAGTTAATTATCGCACTTTCAGTCGCCCTTGTGGCGCTTTCTTCCTGCCGGAGTCTGAAGGAAGAATGGGATCCGGTGTTCACTTTCGGCGCCAACGAGCCGGCCGCTGAGAAACTGTTCTCCGAAGCCGACCTCAAGGATCTCGGATTCCCGGGCACTTTCACGTCCATCAAGGATCTCAAGGCGATGTACAAGGACGGCGGCGTGGCCATCAAGACCAACACCTGGATTAAAGGACAGGTGATTTCAAGCGACGTCAACGGCAACATCTACCGTGAGCTCTACATCCAGGACGAGACCGGCGGCATCGACGTGAAGATAGGCAAGTCTTCCCTCTACAGCGAGTTCACCCTCGGCCAGTGGGTGTATGTCAATTGCAGCAACCTTACGCTGGGCGCCTACAACGGCATGCCCCAGCTTGGCCTCGAAGCCGACAGCACTTCCACCAACGAATATGAGACGTCCTACATAGACGTCCAGGCCATCATCAACGAGCACGTGTTCAAAGGCGCCAAGGCCGATCCCGTTGCTCCCGTGGCAGTGGACGAGGCCCAGCTCAAGGCCGCCATCAGCGCCGGCTACACCGGAGAGCTCTGGGGCAAGCTGGTCACGATCAAAGGTCTCTTGTATGGGAAGAAGATTTTCGCCCTCGTCTATCCCAACCCCAACATGCCCCACAAGAGCGGCAATCCCGAGAACCGCGTGTTCCTTTCCGATTCCGGCACCTGGGGCATCGACACATGGGCGCTCACCAAGAACACCTACATCGACATCCTGCTGAACACCAACGCCTGGGATTCAGCGCAGGTGGGAAGCGGCAACAAACGTTACTGCACCATCACCAAGAGCCCCAACGACTGTAAGGGCGACATGCCGGAGAGCGTGCTCAAGACCTTCGGCAGCGACGCAGGCATGCCCTATAAGCAGATTATGATCAAGTATGCCACCGCCAACTACGTGTCCCACTATTTCCGCATCGGAAAGACAGACGTGCAGGTGCGTACCAGCGGATATGCCCGTTTCGCCGACCAGAAGCTCGACTCCCGCCTGCGCGACGGCAGCAGCACCTGCGACATCACCGGCATACTTTCCATCTACAACGGCGCCGCCCAGTTCACCCTGGTGGACGATCCTTCGGTGTCCGTAACCGTACATTGACGTTTATGAAAAAAGTATTTGTTATAATTGCCGCCGGACTGATGACCATCGCCTGCAACCGCGAAAATATTTTCCTCCAGGAATGGGACACTCCGTACGGCATCCCTCCCTTCGACAAGATAAGCGTGTCCGACTACATGCCCGCCATCAAGGCAGGCATAGAGCAGCATGACGCCGAAATCCAGGCAATAATCGATAATGCCGAGGCTCCTACGTTCGAGAACACCATTGCCGCCATGGACCGCAGCGGCAGGCTGCTTGCCAAAGTCACGAACGTGCTGCTCAACATTATCGAGTCCGACTACAGCGACGCCCTGAACAAGGTGGTCGAGGAAGCTACCCCCATGATAGCCGCCCACAGCGACGACATAATGATGAATCCAGGCCTCTTCGCCCGCGTGAAGGCTGTCTATGAGGCCGACCAGAGCGGCCTGGACCGCGAGGAACAGATGCTCCTGAAGAAGTTCTACGACGGATTCATCCGCAACGGCATAGGCCTGGACGAGGCTTCGCAGGCACGTATGAGGGAGATCAATTCGGAACTCTCCACGCTTGCGCTTGATTTCGCCAACAACCTGCTCGCCCAGTCGAACGCTTTCAAGGAGCAGACAGGCTTCTCGGTGGCTTCCTACTACGACAAAATGGCCTCCATAGCCGACAGGGCCGAGCGCGAGAAGGTGTTCCGCGCCTATTCCATGCGCGGGCACAACGGCGACGCCAACGACAACCGTGAGCTGGTGCTCAGGACCATGGCCCTCCGCATCGAGAAGGCTAAGATGCTCGGTTTCGAGAATCCCGCAGCGTTCATCATAAGCGACAAGATGGCCGGGACTCCTGCCGCCGTGGATGCTTTCCTCGGCAGCATCATGGATGCCGCCATGCGCCGCGCCAAGGAGGAAGTGGCTGACATGCAGAAGCTTATGGATGAGGATGTGGCCGCAGGGCTGCTGCCTGCCGGTTCCCGTATCGAGCCTTGGGACTATCTCTACTACGCCGAGAAGGTGCGCAAGGCCCGCTACGACCTCGACGAGGCCGAAGTGTCGGAGTACTTCAAGATGGAGAATGTGCGCGCCGGCGTATTCGCCACCGCATCAAAGCTCTACGGCATCAGCTTCGAGAAGCTGGAGGACGTGCCCGTGTACAATCCGGAGTGCGAGACCTTCAAGGTGGTCGATTCCGACGGCTCCCTGATAGGCATCATAATCACCGATTATTATCCCCGTGATTCCAAGCGCGGAGGCGCGTGGATGACCAATTTCGTGGAGCAGCGTGAAGGCGTGCGCCCCGTCATCGTGAACGTGGGCAACTTCAACAAGCCGTCCGCCGACAAGCCGGCCCTCCTTACGATCGACCAGGTGGAGACTATGTTCCACGAGTTCGGTCATGCCCTCCACGGCCTGCTCAGCCAGTGCCGCTACCAGAGTGTGAGCGGCACCTCCGTGAAGCGTGATTTCGTGGAATTCCTTTCCCAGGTCAATGAGAACTGGGCTTTCGAGCCCGAAGTGCTCGCCACCTACGCCTTCCACTACCAGACCGGTGAGGTCATTCCCGACGCTCTGGTGGCCAAAGTGCGTGCCGCCGCCAACTTCAACCAGGGATTCACCACCGGCGAGCTTTGCGCCGCCAGCATCCTGGACATGAAGTGGCATGAGCTGGGCAGCATCGAGGGTGTGGACGTGGATTCTTTTGAGCAGAAAGCCTGCGAGGAGATGGGCCTCGTCAAGGAGATTATTCCGCGCTACCGCAGCACCTATTTCAACCATATCTTCGGCTCCAGCGGCTATAGCGCAGGCTATTACAGCTACCTTTGGGCCGAGGTGCTCGACAAGGATGCCTTCGAACTCTTCAAGCAGAAGGGTATATTCGACAAGGAGACTGCCATGAGCCTGCGCCGCAACGTCCTCGAGATGGGCGGCAGCGAGGAACCCATGGAGCTCTACCGCCGCTTCCGCGGCCAGGACCCCGATCCCGGAGCCCTTCTCCGTGCCCGCGGCCTGAACTAACGATTAATTATGAAAAGAAAAGTACTTTTAATGATTCTTGACGGTTGGGGCGAAGGACGCCACGACCGCAGCAACGCGATTTACACCCAGGGGGCTCCTTTCATCGACAGCCTCCGCGCGAAATATCCCATGGCCCATCTCCACGCCTGCGGCGAATATGTGGGCCTGCCGGACGGACAGATGGGTAACAGTGAAGTCGGCCACATGAACCTCGGCGCCGGCCGCATCGTATATCAGGACCTCGTGAAGGTGAACATGGCCTGCCGCAGCCACTCCCTGATGGAAAACAAGGAGATCAAGGCGGCCTACGAAAATGTCCGCAAGAACGGCGGCAAACTGCATTTCTTCGGCCTCTGCTCCCACGGCGGAGTCCATTCTTCCCTGGAGCATCTATATGAGTTCCTCGCCGAAGCGAAAAAGGCAGGACTCCCCGAGGTCTATGTGCACTGCTTCATGGACGGCCGCGACACCGATCCCCGCAGCGGCCTGGGCTTCGTGCAGGAGCTTGAGGAGAAGATGGCCGCGACCACCGGAAAGGTGGCCACGGTCTGCGGACGCTTCTACGCCATGGACCGCGACAAGCGCTGGGGCCGTATCAAGGAGGCCTACGACATGCTGGTGGAAGGCAAGGGCGACCGCTTCGAAAGCGCCACCGAGGCAATCAAGGCATCATATGCCGCCGACGTGACCGACGAATTCATCAAACCGGTGGTGATCACGAAGGACGGCGAGCCTCTCGCAAAGGTGGAGGCCGGCGACACCGTGATCTTCTACAACTTCCGCAACGACCGCGCCCGCGAGCTGACCAACGTGCTCACGCAGAACGACATGCCCGAGGAAGGCATGCACATGATCCCCCTGTATTACTGCACGCTCACTCCCTACGACGCCTCCTTCAAGGGCCTGCATATCCTCTTCGACAAGGAGGAGGTCACCGACACCCTCGGCGAGACCATCTCGAAGGCCGGCCTGAGGCAGCTGCGCATTGCAGAGACGGAGAAATACGCCCATGTGACCTTCTTCTTCAACGGCGGCCGCGAGACCCCGTTCGAGGGCGAAGACCGTATCCTGGTCAATTCCCCCAAGGTGGCCACCTACGACCTGCAGCCTGAAATGAGCGCCGTCGAGGTGACGGACCGCCTGTGCGAGGCCATCCGCAGCGAGAAGAACGACCTCATCATCCTGAACTACGCCAACGGCGACATGGTGGGCCATACGGGTGTCTACAAGGCCATCTGCAATGCAGTAGGCTGCATCGACGGCTGCGTCGAGACCACCATTACCTGCGCCCTCAACCACGGCTACACGGTGCTGCTGACCGCCGACCACGGCAACGCCGACTACGCGGTCAACGAGGACGGCAGTCCCAACACCGCCCACTCCCTTAACCTGGTGCAGTTCATAGTGATAGGCGCCGGAGACGAGGTGAAGACGGTCAAGGACGGAGCCCTCTGCAACGTGGCCCCGACTATACTTAAGCTCATGGGCATCCCGCAGCCCGAGGCCATGACGGCCGAACCGCTCATCTGATGTATAAGCTCGAACCTATACTCCGCCCCATGATCTGGGGCTCCGAGCTCTGGGTGCTTTCCGGTTATCCGGAGCGCCTTTCTGTGGTTGCCGACGGCCCCGACAAGGGACTGAATATCAATGAGCTGGTCGCCCGCGAGAAGGGCCGGCTGGTAGGGGAGGAGTGCTACCGCCGCTTCGGCGACGAGTTCCCGCTCCTCGTGAAGTTCCTCGACGTCCACGCCCCTCTCAGCATCCAGGTGCATCCTTCTGAGGAATTCGCGCAGGCCCGCCAGGGCCTCCACGGCAAGACCGAGATGTGGTATGTCATCAGGGCTGAGAAAGACGCTGAACTTATGTGCGGCTTCTCCCGGGAAATAGGCCCGGAGGAGTTCCTGCGCAGGGTGGCCGACGGCAGCATCACCGATGTGATAGCCCGCCACCATATAGAGTCCGGCGATGTGTTTTTCATCCCGACGGGGCGCGTCCACGCCCTGCTGGAAGGAAGCTACATTGCTGAAATTCAGCAGACTTCCGACTCTACCTACCGTATCTGGGACTACAACCGTCCCGGGCTGGACGGCAAGCCCCGCCCTCTCCACACCGACCTTGCCAAGGATGCCCTGGACTATAAGGTCTGCGAGAGCTACAAGACTCCGTACACGCCCCGGCGCGACGCCGAGGTGCCGCTGGTGAGCTGCCAGTATTTCACCACTTCCGTGCTTGAGCTTTCAGCGCCTTTTGCAAAGGACCTCAGGGGGCTTGACTGTTTCCTGATAGTGATGTGCCTCGAAGGCGGAGCGGTGCTGCGTAGCGATACCGGCGAAGCGCATATCGGTGCCGACGAGTGCATACTTGTGCCCGCTTCCGCCCGGGGGATTGAATTCATCCCGGACGCAGGCGGACTGAAGGTTCTTTTGAGCCACGCTTGATATTATGAAGAAACGCAACAAGAAAAAGGAAGCGCGCCGCGAGGAGAAGGTCCACAGGAGCGGACGCCGCCAGTTCCCGCAGTTCGAAGGGAAGGTGCAGATGACCCGCGAGGGCTTCATCTACGTGATTATTGACGGGCAGGACAGTGACGTCTACGTGAAGGCGGGGAAGACCCGCCATGCGCTCAACGGCGACTGGGTGCGCGTGGCCGTGACAAAGTCGGGCGGCCGCGGGATGCGGCGTGAAGGCGAAGTGGTGGAGATACTCCGTCCCAGCAAGGCCCCTTTCGTGGGCTACATGCATTTCATGGGTGCTCAGGCCTGGGTGCTGATGCAGAGCAAGTTCATGCCCTACGACATCCAGGTGGACGCAGAGCTCGCCCGGAAGATGGGAGCGCAGTCCGGAATGAAGGTGGCCGCGGTCGTGGACCACTGGCTCAGGGGTGAACCCAGTCCCTGGGGGCACCTGGTGGATGTGCTCGGCACGCCCGGCGACAACGACACCGAGATGCACGCCATCCTGGCCGAGTTCAACCTGCCCTACCGTTTCGAATCCGAAGTGGCGAACGCCGCCGACCGTATTTCCGAGGAAATCACGGCCGAGGACCTGAAGGGGCGCAAGGATTTCCGGGACACCCTCACCTTCACTATCGACCCTGCCGACGCCAAGGACTTCGACGACGCCCTGTCGTTCCGCCGGCTGTCCAACGGCAACTATGAGGTGGGAGTGCATATTGCCGACGTGTCGTACTATGTCAAGCCCGGTTCCCCGGTCGACAAGGAGGCGCGCGAGAGGGGTACTTCCGTCTATCTTGTGGACCGCACGGTGCCGATGCTGCCGGAGAAGCTTTCCAACAAGCTCTGCTCCCTGCGTCCCGATGAAGACAAGCTCACCTTCTCCGCCGTGTTTGAGATAGGCCCGAAGGGAGCTGTCAAGTCCCGCTGGCTGGGCCGCACCATCATCCGCTCCGACAGCCGTATGGACTACGACCAGGCGCAGGCGGTACTCGACAATCCGCCGGAAAAGGACAAGCTTACCCCCGTCCAGGACGCCCTGCTCACGCTCAACGGGCTGGCGAAGATATTCCGTGACACCCGTTTCAAGGCCGGCGCCATCAATTTCGACCGCCCTGAGATGAAGGTGGAGGTGGACGACAAGGGCAAACCCGTACGTGTGTACCAGAAGGTAGCCCGTGAGTCCAACAACCTGATCGAGGAGTTTATGCTGCTCGCCAACCGCACCGTCGCCGAATTTGTGGGCACGGGCGGCAAGATGAACGGCGTGCCCATGAAGAGCGCCAAGACCTTCGTGTACCGTATCCACGGGGAGCCTAACTACGAGAAGCTCGAGAGCCTGCGCGGGTTCGCCTCCAATTTCGGATACCAGATGTCGGAGGCCACGAGCGGCAAGAGCGCCGCATCGTCGCTCCGGGAGCTGCTTTCTTCCTCCAAGGGCAAGCCCGAATATGAGGCGTTCCAGAACATTGCGCTCCGATCCATGGCCAAGGCCGTGTACAGCACAGAAAACATTGGCCACTACGGACTTGCGTTCAAGTTCTACACCCATTTCACATCCCCGATACGCCGTTACCCCGACCTGATGGTGCACCGTCTGCTGTCGTCTTATCTTGCGGGCGGCGATTCTGCGGACCGGAAACGTTTCGACCGTGAGTGCGACCATGCCTCCGAGCGCGAACTGGTGGCCGCCGATGCCGAGCGCACCAGCGTGAAATACAAGCTGGTGGAGTTCATGCAGGACAAGATAGGCCAGGAGTTCGAAGGGGCGGTGTCCGGTATGACCGAGTGGGGAATGTATGTGGAGATAGACGAGACCCACATCGAAGGAATGGTGCCGCTGCGCGAGATCCGTTCCGATTTCTACGAATTCGACGAAAGCCACTACAGGCTGGTGGGCCGTCGCACCCGCAGGCAGTACCGTCTGGGCGACAGGGTGCGCATCAAGGTGAAAAGCGCCAACCTCGAACAACGTTTACTTGATTACGAACTTATTGAAAATGAGGAAGATTCTCAGCCTGTCGCTGCTCCTGCCGCTCCTGCTCGCGGCCGTGGACACAAGCGCCCAGAGCCGAAAGGAAAGGCTCGAAGAGTACGTTAATTATCTGGCATCCGATGAGTTGAAGGGACGTGGTGCCGCGACTGAAGGTGCCGTCAAGGCCCGTAATTTCATTGCCGCGCGTTATCGTGAATGCGGCCTGAAACCTTTATATGAAGGGGACTTTTTCGTGCCTTTCGAGAGTAAGGGAACAAGCTACTGCAATGTGGTCGGCGTCATTGAAGGTGGGGCTTTGAAAGACGAGTATATCGTGCTGGGCGCCCACTACGACCATCTTGGCGTGAAGGACGGGAAGATGTATCCCGGAGCCGACGACAACGCCTCCGGAAGCGCTGCGCTTATCGAGATTGCCCGTGAGCTGGTGGCCCGGAAGGACCAGTTGCAGCGCAGCGTGATAATTGCCGCGTTCGATGCCGAGGAACTCGGCCTTTTCGGCAGTAATTCGCTGGCCGGTTTTTTGGACGACCTGGTGGGAATAAAGAACGTCAAGCTGATGATGAGCGTGGATATGGTGGGCCGTTATAAGGGCCACGGCAGCCTCGTGATGGAGGGTGTCGCCACTATCCGCGACGGCCGTGTGCTGGCTTCGGAGATGGCCAGGAGCCATTCCATCAAGATCTCTCCAAAGAATTTCGAGACTTCCGTGCTCACCGCCACCGACACCCAGGCATTCGCTCTTAAGGGCGTGCCCACGCTTGCCGTATCTACAGGCATCCACGGACAGTATCACAAACCCACCGATACTCCCGACCTCATCGACTATGACGGCCTCGACAATGTGTCCGGCTATCTGGCTGATTTCGCCCTGCAGGCGGCCACGGATCCCGACTGGCAGGCCAGCGGGAAGGTGGCGAGAAAGCACAACCCGAAGCAGCCTGCGGTCGAATTCGGCGTGCTCGGCGGCGTCGGGGGCTCTTCGCTCTCATTCCCGGAGGCATACATCAGCACCAAGAGTATGACGGACTATTCCGTCGGTCTGGTGGGACGTGCCAACGTGGGGGTGTGCGGCTTCCAGCTTGAGGCTTATTATGAGAACGCCCGTTCCCGTTTCCCTTCAGTCGACAGGCCTCTGGGCCCTTCGCAGATTTATTCGCAGCAGAGTGTCACGGTGCCGGCATACCTTCTGATCCGTACCTCCAAGACCAGGGACGCCATGTTCTTAGGTGTAGGCGGCTACTACAGCTATGCCTTCACGCATTCCTTCAGCAAGGCTGATCCGGGCTGGGATGTGAATCCCCATCAGGGCGGCATCGCCACCGTGTTCGGCATCAAGGCTTCCGGCCTGCTGCTTCAGTGGTCTTTCCGTTCGCAGATCGGTTCGCTCTTCGCAGCGGACGCTCCCCAGGCCAAGATGGGATACGCAAGCTACATCACCCTCGGCTGGTTCTTCTGATGAAGCTTGAATTCACAAAGATGGAGGGGCTGGGCAACGACTATATCTATGTCGATGCCTCGCGCTTCCCTATAGACGACCCTGCCGGATTGTCACGGCGCCTGAGCGACAGGCATTTCGGTGTAGGGGGCGACGGGCTGGTGCTGATCGGGCCTTCCGAGGTTGCGGACTTCTCCATGCGTATGTTCAATGCCGACGGCTCCGAAGGCATGATGTGCGGCAATGCTGCCCGCTGCATAGGTAAGTACGTATACGACAAGGGGTTGACCCGGAAGCTTACCATTGGCCTCCAGACGCCTTCCGGGGTGGTCAAGCTTAATTTGCACCCAGGCCCTGACTGCCTGGTGGACAGCGTCACCGTGGACATGGGTGTATTCCGTATCGTTGAGGCGGGGCGCGTCGTGGAGGCTTGCGGCAAGTCGTTCACCGGCACAGTGGTGGATGTGGGGAATCCGCATTTCGTGGTGTTCTGCGAAGATGCCGGGGCTGTGGATCCACATGAGGACGGGCCCGGAATCGAGAAGAGTTTTCCCGGTGGCATCAACGTCGAGTTCGCCTCCGTCGTAGAGCCAGGACGCATCCGCATGCGGGTCTGGGAGCGGGGGAGCGGTGTCACGCTCGCCTGCGGCACCGGCGCCAGCGCCACTGCCGCCGCCGCTTTCGCCCTCGGTCTCTGCGCCAGTCCCTGCCGCATCGACATGGACGGCGGCACCCTTTCCATCTCCCGCATCGGCACCTCCCTCCTCATGACCGGCCCCGCCCGCACCGTCTTCGAAGGAAATTTGGATCTTTAGCCTGTTTTCTCTAACATCCTAATAATCAATCAATACTGAATCTCCATGGCGTATATTTGCGCCATGGAGGTTGGTAACTTATTGATAACCAACAACTTATTGAAACAGTCTTTGTGTCGTGCAACCTCTCCTCAGGTTCCTGTTAGCGGAACTTCTTGTCTTCTTCGAGCATGCCGAGGTAGGAATTGTAGCGCTCGGGGCTGATGAGGCCGGAGTCGACGGCGGCCTTGACGGCGCAGCCGGGCTCGTGGGTGTGTGTGCAGGGCACGAAGCGGCAGTCGTCGGCAACTCTCAGCATTTCAGGGAAATACTTCGAGATTTCCTCCTTCTCCAGGTCCACGAGCCCGAAGCCGCGGAGGCCCGGGGTGTCCACTATGAATCCGCCGCCGGAGAGGGGATACATCTCGTAGAGCGAAGTGGTGTGCTTGCCCTGGAGATGGGCTGTGCTGATGCGGCCGACCTTGGGGTCGAGCGAAGGGTCGATGGCCTTGATGATGGAACTTTTCCCGACCCCGGACTCGCCGCTCACCAGGCTGGTGCCCCGGGAGCAAAGCTCGCGCAGGCGGTCTATGCCTTCTCCCGTAAGTGCCGAACACTCAATCACTTCGTAGCCGGCGCCCCGGTAGATTTCGCAGAAGCGCTCCACCTCTTCCGGCGCCAGGTCGCGGCAAATGTCCATCTTGTTCAGCACAATTACCGCCTTCACCCCATATACCTCGCAAGTGACCAGCAGGCGGTCCAGGAAGGGGAGCTTGATCTCCGGGAAATAAAGCGTGACCACCAGCAGGGCCCTGTCCAGATTGGCGGCGATGACGTGGGACTGGCGTGAAAGGTTGGTGCTGCGGCGGATCACGTAGTTGGCCCGGGGCAGCACCGCCTTGATCACGGCGGGATGCAGCTCATCCGCCGCCGGACCGTCCAGCACGTACTCCACCCTGTCTCCCACGGCGACGGGATTGGTGGCCCCGGAGCGTTCCAGGCGCACTTTTCCCCGCAGCACGGCCGGGAACGGGGCCCACTGCGGCAGGGCGCTCAGCAGGAAATGGCTTCCGGCGTTTTTGACCACCACCGCTTCCATCAGCGCACCCTTCCTATAAGTTTGTCGGCGAATTCCTTGAGCGGGGAAGTGTCCCTGCCGAGGCCCTCGACGGCCTTCAGGGCGTTACGGGAGAACCGGCCGATCTCGGCACGGGCGTCTTCAGGCACGCCGAGCCCATCGTACCGGGCCTTCACCCTTGCAATCTTGTCCTTCTCCTCCTCCGCAGATGCGCATTTGCGCTTGAACACTGCCAGGAAAGCCTCCGGATCGTCCGACTTTTCAAGGGCGCGGACGGTGAGCCAGCTCTTCTTCTCGTTGAGGATGTCGCCTCCGATGGGCTTGCCGAATACCTTTTCGTCGCCGTAGGCGTCCAACAGGTCGTCAGCCACCTGGAAAGCCATACCGAGCTCATAGCCATAGCGATAAAGAGCCTCGCATTCGGCCTCGGGAGCCCCGGCCACCAGCGCGCCCATCTTGGCGGCGCAGGCAATCAGCACAGCCGTCTTCAGCCCTATCATCTTCTCGTAACCGGCCATGGGCACGGAGTCGAGCGACTCGAAATCCATGTCGTACTGCTGCCCCTCGCAGACCTCGGAAGCAGTCTTTGAAAACAGATCCAGGGCCTTTTCCAGGCACGCTGCCGGCACTTTGGCGATATGCATGTACGCCTCGATGAGCATCTGGTCGCCACTCAGGATGGCGGTGGTCTCGTCCCATTTGGTCCACACCGTGGGCACGCCCCGGCGCAACGGGGAACGGTCCATTATATCGTCGTGGATAAGGGAAAAAGTGTGGAACAGCTCGATGCCGGCCGCAGCCTCGAGAACTTCCCGGGAGGGCTCCTTGCAGTAGAGCCCGTGGACGGTCAGGCAAAGGGTCGGGCGGATGCGCTTGCCGCCGATGTCCATCATATAACGAAGAGGGTCGTAAAGACCGGCAGGTTCGGCAGGAAATTTGATAACATCTTCAATCATACCCACAAATATAATAATTATATTTGCAGAATGAAACTCGTATTCGCTACAGGCAACAAGGGCAAACTCCGCGAAGCCCGGGAGATACTGGAAGACCTGGCCGAGGTGGTGTCCCCGGCAGATTTGGGAATCTTAGAAGATGTGGCCGAGACAGGCAGCACGCTGAAAGAGAACTCGATACTCAAGGCTGAAGGCTACCGGAAGCTCTGCGGCATGGACTGTTTCGCCGACGACACCGGCCTCGAAGTGGACGCCCTCGGCGGCGCGCCCGGCATCCACGCTGCGCGCTATGCCCAGGACATCGCCCGCCGCGACGGCCGCCCGCTTCCCCCGGACCATGATTTCAGCGCCAACATCGACGCCCTGCTCAGCGAACTCGCAAAACACCCCGGAGCGCCGCGCACGGCCCGTTTCCGCAGCGTCGTGACCCTGCTTCTGGACGGCGAAATGCATTTCTTCGAAGGCACTCTCGAAGGCCGTATCGCCGAATCCCGCAGCGGCTCCGGCGGCTTCGGCTACGACCCCGTGTTCATCGCCGACGCCTACCCCGACCGCAGCGTCGCCGAACTCCCCGAAGAAGTGAAAAACGCCATCTCGCACCGCGGCAAGGCCCTTCGCGCCATGGCTGAATGGATAAAGAAGAATATATGAGAAAGACCATAATATGCATAGTGCTGCTCGCGGCCGCCATCCAGGCCGGAGCGCAGTCCAAGAGCTTCAAGCTCGGCAAGTGGACAGAAATCCACAGCGCCATCCTCAAGGAACTCAACCGCTCCTATGTGGACTCCCTCCCCGTGGACCGCATCGAACGCGCCGGCATCGACGCCATGCTCTCCAACCTCGACCCCTACACCGTCTATGTGCCTGAGGAAGAGAACGAAGACCTCCGCATGATGATAAACAAGAGCTACGGAGGCATAGGCGCCATCATCTACAAGCCCGACCTCCAGGGCAACGTGATAATCAACGAACCCTACAAGGATTCGCCCGCCGATGGAGCCGGTCTTCGCGCCGGCGACGAAATAATGGCCATCGACGGCGAGAGCGTGAAGGGCTTCAACAGCTCCGAGTGCAGCGAAAAGATGCGCGGCACCCCCGGCACCAAGGTCGTTTTCAAGGTGAAAAAGGTCCACACCGGCGAAATCAAGGACATCAAGATAACCCGCCGCACCATCCACCTGCCCGATATCCAGTATGCCGGCATGGTGGCCCCGCACACCGGCTACATACTCCAGACCGGCTTCACGGAAGGCGTAGGCGAGCAGATGCGCAAGACCATTGAGGAGATGCGCAAAGGCGGCCAGCTCGACACCCTCGTACTCGACCTGCGCGGCAACGGCGGCGGCCTGCTGTCCGAGGCCGTGGATATAGTGTCCATCTTCGTTCCGAAGGGCTCCGTAGTAGTGACCGCGAAGGGCCGCGAGTCCGGCAGTTCATACACCAGCCGCACCACGATGGCCCCGCTTGACACCGAACTGCCCCTGATAGTGCTGGTGGATTCCGGCTCCGCGTCGGCGTCCGAAATAGTGTCCGGCGCGCTGCAGGACCTCGACAGGGCAGTCATCATAGGCACCCGCACCTTCGGCAAGGGCCTGGTGCAGAGCATACGCCCGCTTCCGTACGGCGGTCAGCTCAAGCTCACGACGGCAAAATACTACACTCCCAGCGGCCGCTGCGTGCAGGCTATCGATTACTCCCACCGCAACGAGGACGGCAGCGTGGGGCACATCCCCGATTCGCTGACCCACGAATTCAAGACCAGCCTCGGCCGCACCGTACGAGACGGCGGCGGCATCACCCCGGACATAGAAGTCAAAGCCAGGGATTACAGCCGCCTCACCTATTCCCTCGTGCTTAACGGGGTGGTGGAGCAATATGCCCTCGAATACGTCCGGAAGCACGTCACCATACCTCCCACCGACGATTTCTCCCTGTCGGAGGCCGACTACGACGACTTCATCGAGTTCGCGAAAGGCAAGGAATTCGACTACCGCTCCAGCGCCAAGACCTACTTCGACCTCGTGCGCAAGGAACTTGTGCGCGACGGCCTCGAGGAGGCCATGTCCAATGAACTGGACGCCCTCGGGAAGGTCCTGGATATGGAAAAGGAAGAGTTCCTGCGCCTGAAGAAAGACGAGATAGTGCCCTTCATAGAAGAGGAAATAGTGGTGCGCTACTATTTCCAGCCCGACGGCGTGAAGCTCCGCCTCCGCTACGACACCCAGCTCCGCGACGCCCTCCGCCGCGCAAAGGATTTCAAATTCGAATAATGGAGAGGAAAGACATCGAGATAATGGCGCCGGCCGGGAACTTCGAATGCCTGCACGCTGCGCTGCAGGCAGGGGCCGATTCGGTGTACTTCGGAGTGGGGCGCCTCAACATGCGCTCCCATAGCGCCAACAACTTCGCCCCTGAAGACCTGCAGGAAGTGGTGCGCCTGTGCCACGAAGCCTCCGCAAAGGCGTACCTGACCCTGAACATTATCCTCTACCAGGAAGACCTAGTGCCGGCCCGGGAGGCTCTCGACGCGGCCCTGGCCGCCGGAGTGGATGCCGTGATAGCTTCCGACATAGCCGTGATCGACTACGCCCGGAGCATAGGCATGGAGGTGCATGCCTCCACCCAGCTCAACGTCTCCAACATTGAGTCGCTGCGCTTCTGGTCCCGCTGGGCCGACGTGGTGGTGCTTGCCCGTGAGCTCAACCTGGACCAGGTGAAGGAAATTTCAGGGGCGGTGGAAAGGGAAGGCATCTGCGGCCCGTCCGGCAAGCCCGTGCGTATAGAAATGTTCGCCCACGGCGCCCTCTGCATGGCCGTCAGCGGGAAGTGCTACCTCAGCCTCCATGCCTATGGCGAATCCGCCAACAGGGGTGCCTGCATGCAGGTGTGCCGCAGGGGCTACGAGGTGCGCGACCTCGAAACCGGCTACACCCTGGACATCGACAACAAGTACATAATGTCCCCCAAGGACCTGTGCACCATAGAGTTCCTGCCGCGCATCATCGACAGCGGCGTGCGGGTGCTGAAGATAGAGGGCCGGGCCAGGAGCGCCGACTACGTGAAGCGCTGCGTGTCCTGCTACCGCAGTGCGGCCGACGCCGTGGCCGACGGCACGTTCACCCCTGAGCTTGCCGCCTCTCTCAAGGAGAGCCTCGCCGAGGTGTTCAACCGTGGCTTCTGGGACGGCTATTACCAGGGCGCGAAGCTGGGGCAGTGGAGCGAAATATACGGCTCCCAGGCCACCAGGCGCAAGGTCTACTGCGGGAAGATAAGCAACTGGTTCGACCGCATAGGCGTGGCTGAAATCACGGTTGAGGCTACCGACCTGCATAAAGGCGACGAACTGGTGGTAATAGGTTCCACCAGCGGAGTCACCCAGGCAAGGGTTGAAGACATGCGGGTGAACATGGAGCCCTGCGAACTTGCCCCCAAGGGAGTACGCTGCTCCGTCGCCATCCCCGCAGGCCCTTCCGGGGAGCACGTGCGCAGGGGCGACAAAGTCTATCTCTGGGTGGAAGCCTAATAATTCTCGTGCTGCATCGACATGTAGTCGCGGAAGAGCTTCAGGCACTCATCGCGGTCGAGCTCGGTCATGTAGCCCTCGAGCTTGTCGCGACCGCCGAAAATCTTGTCGAATTTGTCGTCGCGGAAGCCGATCAGGCCGTTGTCGGCTATGGTGCAGCCGTAGTATATCTTACTGATATTTGCCCACATACATGCGCAGAGACACATGTGGCAGGGCTCGCCGGTGGTGTAGAGCTCGCAGCCGCTGAGGTCGAAGGTGCCCAGGCGGCGGCCGGCGTCGCGTATGGCGGACACCTCGCCGTGGCATGTGGCGTCGTGGTCGCGCAGCACGCAGTTGTGGCCGCGGCCCACTATTTCCCCGTCTTTGACTATCACGGTGCCGAACGGCCCTCCGTGTCCTTGCTCGATGCCTTCACGCGCTTCGCGTATGGCAAGTTCCATATATCTATTCATATAGTTGCAAATATAGTTATTTTGCTGTAAATGCCACACTTCGGTTGGCTCCTCCCTCGTCCATGACCACGAGCAGGTGCTCTCCCGGGGCGGGATGGATGAGCAGGTCGTGCTCGCCGGTGGTCTGGCCCAGGTACTGGTCGTCCAGGTGCCAGTAGAGCACGGCCCTTGGGTCCCTGTGGGCCGCGCGCACCACGACACCCTGCTCGCGCCCGGTCAGGTCCACCGTGGTCACTACGGTGACGCCCGGATGGGGGTACAGGATCTCAATGGGATTGCGGGTGTCGGAGGCGGCGTCGAAATCGGGGTGCTTGGGCGGCAACGGCCTGTAGTCCAGGTGGTTCTTCATGTAGTACCACTCCATCGCGGGCGGCAGCACGAACCATACTATCTCCACCATCTTCTCCACCGGGTAGCAGCTGCTGTTCACCAGGTAGCGCTGCTCGGCGTCGAGGTGGACCACCCTGTGGAAACGGCACTCGTCGGGGCGCCTTTCTATGTCCGGCACCCACACCGTGTCGCGCTCCGGGCACACCCTGGACGCAGGCAGGCCGCTGCGGGCGCACACTTCCACCGGCACGAGGTCGTCCATCGGCTTGCTGAACCAGCGGGACGCCGGAAGGGCGGAGAACACGTTGAACATCACCGGGGAAGCGTAGCTGACGCCGGTCATCTGCGCCCGCCCCTCGCCGTCGCTGTTGCCCACCCAGACGCCCACCACGTAGTCGCGGTTCACGCCCACGCTCCATGCGTCGCGGTTGCCCCAGCTGGTGCCGGTCTTCCATGCGATGCGTCCCGATGAGCTGAAGCCCATCCAGGACGCTTCCTCTTCGGGCCGGTTGGCCTTTGACAGCGCCTCGAAAGTGAGCCAGCAGGCCCCGCGCCCGAGGGGTATCTTCTTCGTGTCCACGGCGTCGGAGGTGAGGGATGCGGCCATTTCCCGGTAGGCTCCCACCAGGTTCTCGAGGGTGATTTCGGCACCGCCGAGGATCAGCGAGAGGCCGTAGTGGTCGGCGTCCTTGTCGATGGAGCTGAAGCCCATTTCATGCAGCAGGTCAAGGAATTGCGGCGCTCCGTACTGCTCCAGCATGCGCACGGAGGGCACGTTGAGCGAACGCTGTATCACTTCGTCGGCTCTCACGGCTCCGTCGAAGGTGCGCAGGTAGTTGTGCGGCGAAAAGTTGTCGTGGTGGTAGGGGGTGTCCTTGACCAGCGAGCCCGGAAGTATCTGCCCGCTCTGGATCATGGCCGCGTAGAGCAGGGGCTTGAGGGTGCTGCCGCTGGATCGGCGGGCGGGAATCATGTCCACGTCAGCGCCGCGCAGGCCCCGGGCCAGGCCGCGGGTGTTGCCGTAATAGGCCAGTATTTCGCCGGTGCGGACGCTGCGCACGAGTATGCCCATATTGTCCACGAGGTTGCCGTGGTAGATGTCGAAGTAATTGCCGGCCAGCGCGTTGACGCGGTCCTGCAGCACGGGGTCGATGGAGCAGGAGTAGGCTTTGTCGCCCCCTTCGGCACGCAGGCGCTCCAGCAGGTGGTAGGCCTTGTCGGGCATGGGCAGGGGCCTGTCGGGCAGCGGCTCGTCCTTGCCCAGCTCGCACTCCACTTCGTCTATGGTGCCCTCGGCGCAGAGCTTGTCGAGCAGGAAATTGCGTTTCTCCAGCAGGCGCTCGCGGTTGCGGCCCGGGTGGATCAGCGCGGGGGCGTTGGGGAGCACGGCGAGAGTGGCGCTTTCGGCCCAGGACAGGTTGTCGGCGGAACGCCCGAAATAGCGCCATGCGGCAGCGTCAAGCCCCACGACGTTTCCTCCGAAAGGGGCGTTGGATGCATACATGAGCAGTATTTCGCGTTTCGGGCACCGCAGTTCAAGGCGTGTGGCCATGACCGCCTCCAGCAGTTTTTCCGGTATGTTCCTCGGGGCGTCGGGGCGGCTGAGGCGTATGACCTGCATCGTGATGGTGCTGGCGCCGCTGACCACCCGCCCGTTACTGGAATTCTGCCGCAGCGCCCTGCCGATGGAGAGGAAATCGATGCCCGGATGCCAGCGGAAACGCTTGTCTTCGTAGCAGATGATGCATTTGGCGAACTTCTCCGGCACTTCCGCCGCGGGCGGGAAGCGCCACTGCCCGTCGGCTGCGATGCGGGCGCCCAGGAGAGTCCCGTCGGACGCGGTCAGGGTCGCGCTCACGGGTGCGCGAAACATTTTCCACGGCAGGCAGAAAATATATAAGAGCACCAGGGGGCTCAATATCAAAATAATTTTCTTATATTTGGACATCTGGAACAAAAATAACCAAATATATGAAACTGTCCAAACTATTATTCAGCGCACTGGCCATAGCGATGGCCTGCGCAGCCTGCGACCAGACCAACCAGGGGAATGTTTCCCAACCCGGCGAGCCCCAGGCTCCCGATGCGCCCGCCCAGGTCGTGTCGGTTGATACGTCCTACGAAGCCTATGAAGGCGACGAAGTGTCCGAGGCTCCCGAGGCTCCCGAGGCTCCCCAGATCCGTCTCGTCAGCAAGGGCTCCATACTCCCGTCCACCGGGAAGATGGACCTGCTTTTCAGCTCCTACGGCTATGCGAAGGCCCGTTTCCGCGTGCGTAAGATATTCACCAGCAATATCCTGCAGTTCCTGCAGTTCGACTCCTACGAGGCCCGCTACAACCTCTCCAGGGTGGCCCGCGTCGTGGCCGATACGACCGTGGTGCTCGGCAGCACGGACGCTCCCCATCTCCGCACCGTACGCAACTACGCCCTCAGCATGGACGAACTCATCAAGCCTGAGCCGGGAGCCATATATTTCGTGGAAATCCGCGGCCTCGAGCCTCTCGAGGAAGAGGATTTCTGGGACAGCGATTCCTACTTCGGCGACTACGACACATACGAGGAGCGCAGCACCTACCTGCTTGCCAGCGACGTGGCCCTCATCGCCAAGTCCGGCGACAAGAATGTCGAGGTCTTCGCCTGCGACATCCTTTCCGGCGCCCCTCTCAAGGGCGTGAAGGTGAAGCTCTACGACGACGTGCTCCAGGAGCTCGGCAAGGGCGTGACCGACAAGGACGGCCACATCTCCTTCCCCGGCACCCCGTCCGGCACCTATATCATGGCTTCCTCCGACAAAGGCGCCGCATACCTTGCGCTCAAATATGAAAAGTCCCTGTCCACCAGTAACTTCGACGTCAGCGGCACCACCGCTTCCGGCGGCCTGAAGACCTACATCTTCGGCGAGCGCGGAGTCTGGCGTCCCGGCGACACCCTCCACGTCAGCGCCATCACCATGTCCGAGGGCTCCGAACTTCCCATCGGACACCCCGTGGTGGCCGAGCTTTACAACCCTGACGGCCAGGTCACCCGCACCGTCACGGTCAAGAACGACGGCAGCCACATCTACCATTTCCCCTTCACCACCGATGCCGACGCTCCCACCGGCCAGTGGCGCGTGGGCGTGAAGATCGGCGCCCAGACCTTCTACAAGCAGCTCAAGATAGAGACCGTCAAGCCCAACAAGCTCGACATAGACCTGAGCTTCGACGGCGAATGGCTCGTGCCCAAGAGCTCCTGCCTCGGCACCGTCTCGGTGAACTGGCTCTACGGCGCCCCCGGCAGCGGCCTGAAGGTCAACGGCGACGTGGAACTGACCAATGCCAAGACCGCATTCAAGGGCTACGAAGGCTATGACTTCAAGGACGAGTCCCGCGGCTTCGAGTCCCAGTCCAGGTACTACAGCGACATGCGCACCGACGAGAACGGCAAGCTGCAGGTCAGCGCCAACATGGACCTCCGCGGCGAGGGCGTGCCCGGCATGCTCAACATAGCATTCACCATGCGCGCCTACGAGCCCAGCGGCGAATTCAGCTCGTCCTGGTTCAGCTTCAAGATGTCCCCGTTCGACGCCTACGTCGGCCTCAAGACCACCCAGAACACCACCCAGTGGGGCGAGGAATACATCAAGTCCGGCGCTCCCCATAAATTCGACGTCGTGACCGTCGGCCCTGACGGCAAGCCCGTCACCGTGTCCGACCTCCACGTGGAAATCTGCCACGTGGACTGGAGCTGGTGGTGGAACTCCGCCTCCCAGATGGCGAATTACATGTCCGGCAAGAGCAAGGAAGTCTTCTTCGACAAGCACATCTCGTCCATTTCAGGCTCCGGCAGCTTCACCTACGACTGGAAGAACGCCCCGGACGGCCTGTATTTCATCCGCGTGAGCGACGAAGCCGGCGGGCACTCCACCTCCATGCTCTGCGAGGTGTATGAGAACTACAGCGGCGGCTCCGGAGAGCACTCCGACGCGGCCGCGCGCCTTGCCATCTCCTCGAATAAAGACAGCTACAACGTGGGCGAGACCGCCAAGCTCGTGATCCCTTCCGCCCCCGGCAACAAGGCTCTCCTCTCGCTGGAGAAGGGCGGCCGCATACTCCGCACCGAATGGGTTGAATGCAAGGGCGAAAGCACCGAGATACAGGTGCCCGTGACCTCCGACATGCTCCCCAACGTCTATGCGTTCGTGACTCTCGTGCAGCCGCATGCCGGCACTCTCAACGACGCTCCCATACGTCTCTATGGCGTCCAGAACCTCAACGTGGCCGATGCCGCGTCCCATCTGGATCCCCAGATCGACATCCCTTCCGAGGTCAAGCCTGAGACCACGCTCAAGTTCAAGGTCAAGGAAAAGAACGGCAAGGCCATGAGCTACGTCGTGGCCCTCGTGGACGAAGGACTCCTCGGCCTGACCTCATTCAAGACTCCGGATGCATGGAAAGCTTTCTACGCCAAGGAAGCCCTCCTCGTCCGCACCTGGGACCTCTACGACGACGTGATCGGTGCCTACGGCGGCAAGATTGAGCAGCTGTTCGCAATCGGTGGTGACGAAGAGGCCGTGGTCAACATCAAGCCCCAGAATGCCCAGCGCTTCAAACCGGTGGTGGCATATTTCGGTCCCTTCACCCTGAAGGCGGGCAAGTCCGGCAGCCACAGCTTCGAGGTGCCCCAGTATATAGGTTCCCTGCGGGCCATGGTCATTGCCACCGACGGCAAGGCCCAGGGCAGCAATTCAGCCAACGTGGCCGTGACCAAGCCCGTGATGGTGCAGGCCACCCTGCCGCGCGCCATGAACATCGGCGAGACGGTCAAGGTGCCCGTGACCCTCATCACCCTTAAAGACAAGGTGGGTTCGGTCAAGCTCAGCCTCAAGACCGACGATCTGGTCGAAGTGGTCGGCCCCGCCTCCAAGACCGTGCAATGCGACAAGGCCGGCCAGGAAATCGAATATTTCGAGATCAAGGTCAAGGACGCCACCGGCATAGCCCACGTCAGCGCCACGGCCGAGTCTTCCGGCGACAAGTCCACCAGCGCCATTGAAATCGACGTGCTCAACCCCAATCCTGAAGTGACCAAGGGCAGCACCCTCCTGCTTGCGGCAGGCGCCTCCAAGGAGCTTTCAGCCGACCTGTTCGGCACTCCCGGCACCAATTCCGCCGTGCTCGAGCTCTCGACAATCCCCGCAATCGACCTGCAGTCCCGCCTGAAATACCTTATCAAGTATCCTTACGGATGCCTCGAACAGACGGTTTCCGCCGCGTTCCCGCAGCTCTACCTGGATAAGGTGATGACATGCGACGAGAGCCTTCGCACCCGCACCCGCATGAATGTCGAAGGTGCCATCCGCAGGCTCCAGAACTATCGCAAGAGCGACGGCTCGCTGACCTACTGGCCCGGCTCCAGCTACTCTTCGCTGTTCGGCAGCGCCTACGCCCTCCACTTCCTCAAGGAGGCTGAGGATGCCGGATACGCCGTGCCTGTGGACCTGAAGAAGGAACTCATCTCCTGGCTCAGCAGGCAGGTCACCAGCACCAAGGAAGAGAGCACTGCCAAGGCTTACGGCGTGTATGCGCTGGCAGCCGCCGGCAAGCCGCAGCGCAGCGCCATGAACATGCTTCGCGAAAAGGTGAAGAAGCTGCCTGCGAGCGCAGCCTGGCTGCTTGCCGCTTCCTATGCCGTGGACGGCAAGAAGAGCGTCGCACGCGAACTGGCCGCTTCCCTCAAGTATGAAGACTCCATCTATGAGGCCTACGGCAGCGCCGACCGCAACAGGGCCGTTGCCCTGAAGACCATGCTCCTGCTCGACCGCAAGGAGGATGCCTTCAAACTCGCCGAGGCAGTGGCCGCCCGTCTCAACGACAAGTCGGTCTACATGAGCACCCAGTCCACCGCATGGAGCCTCTACGCCATCTGCGACTACGCCCGCGCCAATGCCGGCGGCATCCAGGCCACCTGCACTGCCGGCGGCAAGACCTTCAAGGTCAGCGGCAGCAAGTGCTTCGAGACCCTTACCCTGCCTGTCAAGGACGGCGACAAGAAGCTTTCAGTGAAGATAGACAACGCTTCCAAGGGTAATCTCTACGCAGTAGCCTCCGTGACCGGAATACCTCCGGCATCCCAGGAGAAGGCCGTCAGCAACAAGCTCAAGATGACCGTCAGCTACGTCGACCTGGACCGCAACCCCGTGAAGGTCGACACCCTCTCGCGCGGCAGGTCGATACGCGTCCTCGTCACCGTGACCAACACCGGTTCGGCCCGTGTAAAGGACATCGCCCTCAACCATAAGTTCCCTTCAGGCTGGGAGATACAGAACGAACGTCTCTATTCCCAGTCCGCATCCTATCCCAGCGGCGTGGACTATCAGGATATCCGCGACGACAGGGTGTACAGCTTCTTCGACCTTCCTGCCGGCGGCAGCGTGACCATCGACACCAAGATCATTGCAACGTATCCGGGCCGCTTCTATCTGCCGGCCGTGAGCTGCTCCGCCATGTACGATGCGACCTGTGCCGCACTCGTGCCCGGACGCTGGGTTGAGGTTAAGTAAAGATGTGGCTTTTCCTGGCGGTCCTGTCCGCCATATTGCTCGGCCTCTATGATGTGGCCAAGAAACAGGCGCTACGGAAGAACGGCGTGCTCGCCGTTCTTCTCGTGGCGACTGCTTTTTCCACCCTCTTCGTTTCGCCGTTCCTGAGGATCGGTCCTTTGACGGACCATCTGCAGCTGCTGCTGAAGGCGGTGATGGTCACTGCGTCCTGGGTGTCCGGGCTTGCGGCGCTGAAGCTGCTGCCGCTGACCACCGTAAGCACTTTCAAGGGTTCGCGGCCGGTCTTCGTGGTGCTGTTTTCAGTGCTGCTTTTCGGGGAGAGGCTCAACTGGATGCAGTGGCTGGGTGTCGCCGTGGTGCTGGGCGCCTTGTTCCTGCTGGGGCACACCAGCCGCAAGGACGCTTCCGCAGAGGTGCGCCGTTCGGGCTTCATCTTCCTTGGGATCTCCATCCTGACCGGAGTAGCCAGCGCGCTGTACGACAAGCACATAATGTCCTCGCTGGAGCCCCTTTTCGTGCAGAGCTGGACCAACCTTTTCATAACCCTCCTCCTCGCCCTCAGCATCCTCGTCAAGCGCTCTTTCAGATCCTTCGGCCAAAGGCCTCAGGATGACAATAAAGACTGTCATTCTGAGCGCAGCGAAGAATCTCTCTCTTGTCATTCTGAGCGCAGCGAAGAATCTTCCAGCGAAGAATCTTCCATCGAAGAATCTTCCCCCTTCCGCTGGGACTGGACCCTCCTCCTTGTGGCGGTGCTCATCACCGGCGCCGACATGCTCTACTTCTTCGCCCTTAACGAGCCGGACGCCATGCTGAGCATAATCTCCACTGTGCGCCGCACGTCGATAATCGTGACCTTCATCTGCGGAGCAGTGCTCTTCAAGGAAGGGAATATCAAGGAGAAGAGCCTGAACCTGCTCCTGATGGCTGCAGGCCTTGCCTTGCTCCTCTTTGGCAGTGCCTGATTTTTTATTATATTTGTGAACCGATCATACACTAAAATCATAACGATATGAAGAAATTATTCTATGCATCTTTAGCCCTGCTCATCGTCTGCTCCTGCGCTCCGAAGCTCTACAATGTGACGAAGTCCTACGATGAGAAGCATTTCGCCCAGCTTCAGGCGGTCATCGACAACCCCACCACCCCCAAGGGCACCAACTACAGCTTCACCGAGGCTTGCGACATAGGCCTCGTGGGCAAGATGTTCTACGACACCCCCAACCCCTACCAGCGTATCGACACCTTGAAATACAAGGGCATGAACAAGGGTGAGAATTTCCAGGCCCGCAACAGCGCCGGCCTCGCCGTGGTGTTCAGCACCAATTCCACCGCCATCACCGTCCAGACCAAGTGGGGACAGAAATACGTGGCCGTGAACACCATGCCCCTTGCCTATGGCGGCTATGACCTCTATATCAAGGACAAGAAGGGTCAGTGGGTATGGGCCGCCGCAGCCGCACCCAAGCCCGGCAAAGAAGAAGACAACATAGTGCTTATCAGCAACATGGCTCCCGGCGAGAAGGAGTGCATACTCTATATGCCTATGTACAGCGAGGTGCGGTCCTGCAAGATCGGCGTCACCGTCGGATCCTACATCAAGAAGCTGGAGGGCCAGTTCCGCAACAAGATAGTGTTCCACGGCTCTTCATTCACCCAGGGCATCAGCATCAGCCGTGCCGGTATGAGCTACCCTATGCAGTTCATGCGCAGCACAGGCATGCAGGTGCTTGCTTTCGGTATGAGCGGCAACTGCAAGATGCAGCCTTATTTCGCCGCAGTGCTCGAGGATGTCGAGGCCGACGCCTATGTGTTCGACGCTTTCTCGAATCCCGACTACAAGATGATCCAGGAGCGCCTGCAGCCGTTCATCGACCGCATGATTGCCGCACATCCCGGCAAGCCCCTCATTTTCCAGCAGACCATCTATCGTGAGTCCCGCAATTTCAGCCTCACGAAGAACGCCGCCGAGCAGGCCAAGATGGACATGGCCAGCACCATGTTCGACCAGCTGCTCAAGGATCCCAAGTATGCCGACGTCTATTTCATCCAGACGAATGCTTGCGAGAAAGACCGCCACGAGTATTCCGTGGACGGCACACATCCCGACGACCACGGCTACTATCTCTGGAGCAAATCCATCGAGAAGCCTATCCTGACCATCCTTGCCAAGTATGGCATCAAGTAGGGTTCGTTTGCTTCTACTGGCTCTGGTTGCGGGAGCGTCGCTGCTTGCGTGCTCCCGCAATCTTTCGCCTGTAGTGGGGGTGAGCTGCTCGAGGAGCGGCTCCGGCAGCACGCTTCTGCCCACCACCTACACCGATGCGCTTTCCAGCGCCGGTGCTGTGCCGCTGGTGATTCCGACCGTCCGCACCGAAGCGGAGGCGCAGGCTGTCGTGGCCGCGCTGGACGGGATCGTGTTTTCGGGCGGGGAGGATGTGGATCCGGCGTGGTATGGAGAGGAGGTTTGGAATGAGACTGTAGAAGTCGATGCGGTGCGGGACTCCAGCGACGTGCTCCTTGCCCGTGCCGCGCTCGCCGCCGGCAAGCCCGTCCTGGCAATCTGCCGCGGCTCCCAGCTGCTGAATGTAGTCCTTGGCGGCAGCCTGTTCCAGGATATCCCGTCCCAGCTGCCTTCAAATATCGGCCACAGCGGCACTGTTCATAAGATCGGGCTCTCCGGAGAGAGCTTCCTTTCCCGCATCTACGGTCCTGATTCCCTGCTGGTCAACTCGTTCCACCACCAGGCCGTCAAGAATCCCGCCCCCGGCATCACCGTCATCGCCCGTTCTTCCGACGGCATAGTCGAGGCCTGGGAGACCGACCACATCTGGGCCGTCCAGTTCCATCCCGAAAAACTCCTCCGCTCCGGCGACTCCCGTTGGCTCGCCCTCTTCCACGAGTTTATAGCATCTATTTAGCGTAAAAAATAACCCAGACAAATAGTAGATCTTCCCCAAAGAGCTCCCGACCTTACCCAAAACCCTCCCAGCACTTAGCCGGAGGAGAGGCAACACCGCAAAACTTCCGCTTCGCTCCATCCCTCCCACGCCTGACGGCGCGGGCCCCTCCCGTTCAAGTGGCCACGGGCGGCCACTGTTTTGCGGTTGTTGCCTCTCCTCC
>JAFZVQ010000086.1 GCA_017617715.1 Bacteroidales bacterium
GTAACGCCCATCCCCGCGGCCACATCGACGGCTCTGCCAGCCCCCGCAGGCCCGGCGGTCCCACCCATTACGGCGGCGGCCGTCCCGCTCCCGGCCATAATCATATAGCTCCCGCAGGCCGCAATCCGGGCCGCGTGTATGTGAATCCCCATCCCGGCCACGCTCCCGCCCACCGTCCTCCGGTGCACCGTGAGCTGAGGGGCACTCCCGCCCACTTCAACGCCTACGGCCACCACCACTACGGCCACTATCTGCCTGCGCCTCCGCCTCGCTACGAGGTGCGCCACTACTGGGGACGTGACTACTACTTCTACGACAATATCTGGTACAGATACTATTCCGGCAGATACTGGGTGTGCCGTCCTCCTTTCGGCTACGTGTTCACCCCTCTGGCCGATGCAATCTATACTGCCTGCAGCTTCGCATACTATTTCGATACGCTGCACTACTACGACACCATGAACGACAATTACCGCACGATACAGGAGCAGAACAGCACTATCGCTGCCAACAACGCCCTTATCGCCGAGCAGAATGCGGCAATTGCCATGAACTCCGCCCAGGCCAACGCTTCCGGCTCTCTGGCGAACTCCCTCGGACTCGTGCAGAGCTACGCTTCGGCCGGTACGGAATACTTCTACAACGACGGAGTGTTCTATGTCAAGGGCGCCGACGGACAGTACACCGTGATAGTGCCTCCCGCAGGCGCTCTGGTGGAATCGCTCCCCGACGACTACGAGACCATCGACCTCCAGGGCGACACCTATTATAAAGTTGACGACACCGTTTACCGCATGGTGGTGATCGACGGCAAAGCCTGCTTCGAGGTGCTCGGACAGCTTGCGTCATAATATGGCTGCCGTAGGTCTGTTCGATTCGGGCTCAGGAGGCCTGTCAGTTCTCAGGGAGATTCGGAAGATTCTCCCTGATGAACGTTTTATATACTATTCCGACAATGCCCATTGCCCTTACGGCGAAAAGTCCGCGTCCTATATCATAGAGCGCGGACGCGCCATTACCGGGCTGCTGCTTTCAAAGGGGGCGGAGGCGGTGGTCGTGGCTTGCAACACGGCCACGGCCGCAGCTATCGCGACGCTTCGTGCCGAGTATGCCGTGCCGTTCGTGGGCATGGAGCCGGCGGTGAAGCCCGCAGCCACCGGCACCCGCACCGGAGTGGTGGGCGTGCTTGCCACGGCAGGCACGCTGAAAGCCCCCAAGTACCTGAACACCAAGGGGCAGTATGCCGACGCGGTGCGTATCGTGGAGCGTGTAGGGCGTGGCTTTGTGGAGCTGGTGGAGGCTATGGAACTTGAAGGGGAGCATGCCGAGGCGGTGGTGCGGGAAAGCCTGCAGCCGCTTCTTGATGCAGGCGCCGACACCATAGTACTGGGATGCACGCATTACCCGTTCCTGCTGCCCCTGATGCAGCGTATCGCGCCTCCGGGCGTGCATTTCATCGACCCGGCGCCGGCCGTGGCCAGGCATCTTGTGGATGTGCTCAAAGAGCACGGAATATCCCTTGTCGACGGTGATCCCGGGGTGGAGCTGCTCTCCTCCGGCAATGATTTAACCTTGAATAAATTGTTCGAATTAATATGAAAATTGTCAAGATGGTTTTGAATGTTTCGGCAGCGCTGCTGGTGGCAGGCTGCGGCGGGAAGTCGGATTTCAAGTACACGGTGGATCAGTTCGCGGACGCGAAGGTGATCCGTTATCAGGTGCCGGGCTGGGACGGTCTGAGCCTCCAGCAGAAGGAGTACGCCTACCACCTTGCCGAGGCGGCAAAGTGGGGCAGGGACATCCTGTGGGACCAGAATTGCGCCGGGAACCTGCAGCTCAGGCACGCCGTCGAGGATATACTCCTGAATTACGCCGGCGACCGCAAATGCAGCGAGTTCGAGGCATTCACGGAATATGCGAAAAGGCTTTTCTTCAGCAACGGCATACACCATCATTATGCGGAGGATAAGTTTTATCCGGAATGCGAGGCTGGTTATTTCGAGAAGCTCCTGGATGCTGTCGGGCGCTCCGATGAGGCCGGTTTCCTGATTTCGTATGTTTATGATCCTATGGTGTGTCCTCAGCGCAGGTGCACTTCGAAGGAAGGGGATATAGTGGAGCTTTCGTCGGTGAACTTCTATGAGGGGGTGACGCGCGACGAGGTGGAGGCCTACTATGCTTCCATAGAGGATCCCAGGGATAAGCATCCTGTCGCTTATGGCCTTAACACAAAGGTGGTCAAGGAAGGCGGCGTCGTGGTGGAGAAGCCCTGGAAGGTGGGCGGTATCTACGGTCCGGCCATAGAAAAGATATGCGCCGAGCTTGACCTTGCCCGCAAAGTGGCCGAGAACGATATTCAGAAGCGGGCCCTGGCCTTGCTGATCGAGTATTACCGCACCGGAGATCTCCGTAAGTGGGATGAATTCAATGTGGAGTGGGTAGGGGACACGCTCGGTACCGTGGATTTCGTGAACGGTTTTGTGGAGGACTATAACGACCCGCTCGGCCGCAAGGGCTCATGGGAGGGGCATGTGAACATCAAGGACGCCAAGGCTTCCGAGCGCTCTTCTATCCTGAGCGCGAACGCCCAGTGGTTCGAGGACAATTCTCCCGTGGATCCCCGCTTCAAGAAGGCCAAGGTGAAGGGTGTCAGCGCCAAAGTGATCAATGCCGTGTGCCTTGCCGGGGATGCTTATCCCGCGACTCCTATCGGCATCAATCTGCCGAACGCCGATTGGATACGCCGCGATTACGGTTCCAAGAGCGTGACCATTTCCAATATCACCAAGGCTTATGAGTATTCCGCCGAGGAGTCTCCGGCAAGTGTGCTCACGGAGTTTGCCTGGGACGAGGCCGAGATTGCGCGCGCCAAGAAATACGGCTCCTATGCATCTGAAATCCACACCGACCTTCATGAGTGCCTGGGCCACGGCTCCGGGCAGCTTCTGAAGGGTGTGTCTTCTACGGCCATGGGTGAGTACTCATCCACCCTGGAGGAGGCTCGCGCCGACCTTTTCGGCCTTTATTATGCGGCTGATCCCAAGCTTGTGGAGCTTGGCATAATGCCGGACGCCGAGGCCTACAAGGCAGAGTATGACAGCTTTATCCGCAACGGCCTTATGGTGCAGTTCAATCGCGTTGAGTTTGGCCGCAACAACACGGAGGCCCACATGCAGGACCGCAAGCTTATATCCGAGTGGTGCTTCCAGCAGGGGCAGGAGCAGGGGGTGATCGAGCGTCGCGAAAGGGACGGGAAGACTTATTTCGTGATTTGCGATTACGATGCGCTTCGCTCTCTCTTCGGTAAGCTTCTGGCTGAAATCCAGAGGATCAAGTCTACCGGCGATTATGCGGCCGGTAAGGCTCTTGTGGAGCAGTATGCTGTCAGGATCGATCCCCAGATCCATAGCGAGGTGCTTGAGCGTTATTCCGCGCTCGGCCTCAAGCCTTATGGCGGTTTCATCAATCCCGATATCGTGCCGGTCGAAAAAGGTGGCGTGATTACTGACTACGAGGTCCGCTACACCGACGACTACCTCGGCCAGATGCTTTCCTACGGCCAGAAATACGCTATCTTGTAGACAGGATAAGACTCTTGCGCCTGGCGGAGAGCAGGTGGGTGGGGGACTGGAAGGTCTTGCCGCTGAGGGTCACGGTGCCGAGGGGCTCGGTGCGGTAGCGGTCGAGGAGCTCGCAGAGCTTCGAGAAGGTCTCGGCGCTGAACGAGCAGTCTTCGATTATGCGCCAGAGGACGTAGCGCCAGTGCTTCAAGGCCAGGAGCCCCGGAACGTTGATCTCCAGCAGTGCTCCTGAGGAGGCCTTGACTATGCGGGAAGCGGCGTCACGGTAGTAGTCGTCCGCAATGTCGTCGGTCTGGCGTATCCTTGCGATGTCTTCTCCAAGCGTCCTGACGAATGACGGATTAATCTCGGCGAACACAGGGAACACCCGGTTCCGGATCTTGTTCCGCTTCACCTCGCTCTCAGCATTCGTACTGTCCTCCCTCCAGTCATATCCCTTGCCCTCCATCCATTTCCTGATATCTTCCCTTGTCACCCCCAGCAACGGCCGTATAATAAAATCGCTATCGGGAATGCCGCGGAGGCCTTTGGTGCCGGTGCCGCGGAGGAGGTTGAGGATGAGGGTCTCGGCGTTGTCGTTGGCGTTGTGGGCTGTGGCCAGGGCGTCAAAGCCGTGGCTGCGGCATAGCTCGCCGAACCAGGCGTAGCGCAGTTCCCGCGCCGCCATCTCAATGGAAACTCCGTTCGCGGAAGCGTAGCCGCTCGTGTCGAAACGCCGCACGAAGCACTCCAGCCCGGCACGCCCGCAGGCGGCCCGCACGAACTCCTCGTCGCCGTCAGACTCAGCGCCCCGCAAACCGAAATTGCAGTGGGCGACTGCCAAAGAAGCCCCCGGAAAAAGTTCGGGGGCCCTGTGGAGCATATACATTGAATCAATGCCGCCGCTGACTGCGAGAAGCACTTTCATTATTTCAGGTTCTTCTTGCCGAAAGTGAAGGTGAAATTGAATGCCAGGAAGTCCTTGAACTGCACCTTGCTCTTCACGCCGTCTATTTCCACAACAGGATCGTAGAGCAGCCAGGTGCTCAAGCCGACCTTGAAGAAGGAAGTGATCTGCCAGGCCACCTTGTTGTCCCAGTTCACCCTGTACTGGGTAAAGGGATGGTCGAGGTAGTCGGTGAACACGACCAGCTGTGTCTCGTAATTGAACTTGTCGTTGATCGACATCTTGGCGTTGGCCTTGATGGAAGCACCGAACTGGAAGAGGGTAGCGCGATACACAGGGTCGACGGCTGCCGAGGAAGGATTCACAGGCATACCGTACTGCTTGCGGAGGACGGGTTCGGTGACGATCACGACGCTCCCGGTGAGAGGGGAGATGTTGACGTTGAACCACGAGTTGGGCATCCACTCGGCACCGAGTGCAAGATTGTTGTAGGCGGGGGAGAGGAAGGTCGATTTGATGCTGCCGCTCCTCCAGTGTTCCCATTCTTCCTGCCAATGTTCCTTCTGGTATTCGTACTCATGCTGGAGGTGCTCCTTCATCTCCGGATTCATTTCCATCTCCTTTTCCAGCTCCTTATACGTCTTCTCGGGATAGTCGTAATTGGTATAAGTGTCGGTGAACTGGGAACGGAAATCGTAGCTGGCCGTCCAGTTCCAGGTGTCTTTCTGGGTCTTGTAGGAGAACTTGCTCTCGAAATAGATGCGGTCGTTGCTCTTCTGGAGCACGTAAGACTTGTCTGCTGACCAGATGAAGCCGTACTGCAGCTGGAGACGGTTTTTCCAGTTCATGCGGTCCTTGGCATAATAGGCCTTGCCGTCGAAACCGGTGTTCAGGGTGATGTTGTCGAATCCGCCGGCGGCCCAGTTGAACAGGGATGTCTGGTTCACGCCGATGTCGAACACGGTGGAGTACTGCCAGTATTTCGGCTTTGCTGCTGCTGCCTCGTCGGCTTTGGCGCCTACGAAGGCTGCGGCAGCCTCGGCGGCGGCTTTCTGTGCGTCGTCCTGGGCATAGCCGAAAACGCAGAGGGCAAGAAATCCTGCCAGAAGGGTGAGTTTCTTTATCATATCAATAAGAAATTGCAAATACTACGCGGGCCTTTGAAGGCTTTCCTGAATAAATGTCGCGACCTTCTTCCTCGCAGACATAGCTGTCCACGGGTATGCAGCGGATGGTCGCCTTGGTGAGGTCCTTGATGGCCTGCTCGGTCTCGGTGGTGCCGTCCCAGTGGCAGAGCAGGAACTTGCCCTGCTGAATCTTCACCTTGAACTCCTCCCAGTCGTCGCACTTCTCGACGTTGGCATCGCGGAAGGCGAGGGCCTTGTCGTAGATGTTCTTCTGGATGGCATCCAGGAGCCCCTTGATGTGCTCCGCAATGCCTTCGAGCTGCATGGTCTCCTTGGTGAGGGTGTCGCGGCGGGCAACTTCCACGGTGCCTGCGGCGAGGTCTCGGGCTCCCATTGCGAGGCGCACCGGCACTCCCTTGACTTCCCATTCTGCGAACTTGAAGCCGGGGCGAAGGGTGTCGCGGGCGTCGATTTTTACACTGATGCCCTTGGCGTCTAGTTTCTTCTTGATGATATCGAATTCCGCGAGCACGGCTTCGCGCTCTTCGTCGGTGCGGTAGATGGGAACCATCACCACCTGGATGGGGGCGAGCGCCGGAGGCAGGACGAGACCCGA
>JAFZVQ010000008.1 GCA_017617715.1 Bacteroidales bacterium
CGCTGAACATCCTCATCAAGCTCATGAGCATGGTCTCCATAGTCATGGCCGGCCTCACCGCAGGCTTCCACTTGCTGTAGCACTTTGCCTCGCCCTGTCATTCTGAGCGAAGCGAAGAATCCAATACCAACGAAATCAGGTGGCCATTGAGCCACCTGCTTTCGTATATGTCCGGTTCCGCCGGAGGAGAAGTTGCTCCGCAAAACTTCCGCTTCGCTCCATCCCTCTGCTTCGCAGAGCGAAACTACTATCCCCCTGCACCCCCAGGGGACTGAGAGGCGTTCCTCTCAGACTCTCTGACGCTTGTGGGCCCCTCCCGTTCAAGTGGCCACGGGCGGCCACTGTTTTGCGGTAGCAACTTCTCCTCCGGCTCAGCGGCTATTTCTTGACGAACTCGACGCGGCGGTTCTTGGCGCGGCCTTCGTCGGTGGAGTTGTCGGCGACGGGGACCTTGGAGCCCTTGCCGACGGCGCTCAGGCGGCCGGAGTCGATGCCCTGCGCGACCAGTGCGGCGACGACTGCCTCGGCGCGCTTCTGGCTGAGGGGATCGTTTACCTTGTCGGAGCCGGTGTTGTCGCAATGGCCCTGGACCTCGAAGTTCAGCTCGGGATGCTCAGCCATCAGCTTCGCGATGCGGGCGATTTCCGTCATTGACTCGGGCTTGAGGGTTGCCTTTCCGGTCTCGAAGGTGATGCCGTAGGAAACTATCCTGCCGTCGCTGGAGAGCCTGTCATACAGAGGTACGGCGCCCTTTGCGATGCGGACGTTGGAGACGCAGCTGTATTTGTAGGTTCCTGTGTGCTTAATCCAGAAGCTCCTGGGAGCCAGGGCGATAGGGATATTGATGACTCTCTGGCCATTGATGTAGCCCTTGAATGCACGCTTGTTGAAGGAGAAGGCGAAATGGTTCCAGTCTCCCTCCTTCAAAGGATTGTCCTTGGGGCAGTAGTCCGAATAATCCGGGTTGAGGCCCAAGTCTTTCTGCCCGTCGACGTTGTTTTCCTTGTCGGGCTTCATCAGCCACCAGTATATAGTGCTGCTGCCGTCCGGCCGGTAATAGAAATTGACTTCACCGCATTCTCCGTCATTCCACTCCACTTGTTCGGGGTTTAAGAATGTAATGATAGTGTTATGGCCTTCGCCGTCTTCGTGCCGGTCGAGATAGAGGTCGAATTCCAGCGTGAACACATCGGGAAGGAAGGTGCGGGCCTCCTTCATCAAAGGAATGACCACTCCGTATCCGTCATCGGTAAAGGCTATGACCTTGCGGCCCTGGATGGTAGCAACCTCGGCATAACCTTCAATAAGGTCCCAGCGGGAGGGGAATTCTCCGAGTTTCTCTCCGGCGAAATCGTCATCAAAGAAAATCTCGTCGCCAGGCACGAAGTCGCTCTTGGCATATGCGTTCTCAAGGTTCTGCTTCTGGGCTGCAGGGGCATCCTGGCCGTCGGCCGCAGGCCTCGGGGTGCCGCATTCGGGACAGAATTTACCGGTGTTGCCTTCGTGGCCGCATTCGGGATTGGGACATGTCCAGGTCTCCTGGGCGAAAGCCGACGCGCAGGAAAGCGCGATAGCGGCTATGATCGAAAGTACTTTTTTCATTGTGCTCGATTTTTGCAATTTCTACAAAGATAAAAAATTGCAGACAATAATCATACCATAGGAACTTTTCTTATATTTGTCAAAACCGATTGAGAAATGAGACACATACTCACACTCGCAGCCTGCCTGCTCCTCTGCGCCGGCCTCGGCGCCCAGGAGGAGCACCTCCGCTTCAACGGAATCCCCCTGGACGGCCCCGTGGACGCATTCACGGCCTCCCTGGAAGGCTTTGAGGTGCTCGGCTCCAACGACTTCGGCGTGATCCTGAAAGGGACCCTCGCCGGCCGTTCCTGCAAACTGCTGGTCAAGAGCGCAGGCGGCTCCGTCTACGGTGTCGACGCTACCTTCCCCATCCGCAACGACTGGTCGGTCTGCAAGGGTGACTACCTTGCCGTCCAGAAGGAGCTGACCGCAGTCTACGGCCGCCCGAAGAAGATAGAGAAGTTCGACCACCCCTTCCGCGAGGGCGACCACTGCGAACTGCGGCATCTCAACATGGGCCTCTGCAAATGGCTTTCCGATTACGTGACCCCGGAGGGCTCCGTGTCGCTCCGGATCCAGCCGGTCATAGTGAACAACGGCCAGGTGGTGGTGTCGTTCGAAGACAAGCAGAACGCCTCCCTGCTCAACTGACGCACGGATGAATATAATTCAGCTGTTCAGGAACATACGGCCGTTCGTGCGGCCCTACCGCCTGCTGGTGCTGGTCACGCTGATCCTCACGCTGGCCGGCTCCATGATGCAGCAGGTCAACGCCATCGTGCTGGACCGCACCGTGGATGCCATCAACGCCCTGATAGGGACCGACTTCTCCTGGGGCCAGGCGGCGCGCATCCTGATAATCATATCTTCCGTGCTTCTCGGCAAGGAGATCCTTTCTGCGCTTATCTCGTTCGCACAGAACTACTTCGGCGAGCGGATGCGCATCTTCGTGTCCCGGGACCTGTCGCAGAGCGTCATAGAAAAGGTGCTCACCTTCCGCATGGCCTACTTCTCCTCCGACGAGAACGCCACCGGCCGCGTGCAGGCGCGTATCGACCAGGGCGTCAGCAGCCTTTCGCGCACGGTGCAGAACTTCTTCATCGACCTGCTTCCCCTGTTCACCAGCGCCCTGCTTGCGCTCATCCTCATGTTCGTGGCCAACGTGTACGTGGGTCTGGTGGCGCTCAGCATAGTGCCGCTCTACTTCCTTATCACCATAAGGCAGGCGAAGCGGCTCAAGGGATGGCGGCGCGAGATGCGCAGCTACCGTGAAGCCAAGAGCCAGGGTATCAAGAACATAGTGGACTCGATCAACGTCATCAAGTCCTTCAACCGTGAGCAGATAGAGGCCGGCAAGCAGCTGGACCTCCAGAACCGCGTCACCGAGAACCAGATAAAGACGCGCCGCGTCAGCTTCTACTTCGACGGCCTCAAAAGCTTCGTGAAGCAGGTAGGTACTGTGCTGGTGATCATCCTGACGGCCTACCTGGTGCTCATCCAGTACCCCGGGATGACGATAGGAAAAATCATGTACCACGTGATGCTCTTCACCAACGTGATTGCCCCCATCACCCAGCTGCAGCGCATCTTCGACGACGTCAACGACGCCCTGATCTATGCCGAAGGCTTCTTCGATATCCTCAAGTCCGACGACGAAGTGGAGCAGACCGGAAGCTACAGGCCCGAAACCATACGCGGGGAGTTCGAACTCAAGGGGGTGGATTTCACCTATCCCAACGGCAACCAGGCGCTTTTCGGCGTGGACATGACCATCCACCCCGGCAAGATAACGGCCCTCGTGGGCCTTTCGGGGGCGGGCAAGAGCACCATCGTGAATCTGCTGGACAAGTTCTACACGCCGCAGAAAGGCACAATCACGCTCGACGGCGTGGAACTGGCCGAATACGACACCCGTTACCTGCGTGACCACATAGGCCTTGTGCTCCAGAAGAACCATATCTTCGACGGCACCATCGAGGAGAACATACTCTACGGCAAGCCCGGCGCCACCCATGAAGAGGTGGTGGAAGCGGCGAAGAAGTCCTTCATCTACGACCAGATAATGTCGCTGCCGAAACAGTTCGACAACAAGGCGTCCGACCTATCAGGCGGGCAGCAGCAGCGTATCGCCATAGCCCGCATGTTCCTCAAGAACCCTCCGATAATCTTCCTGGACGAGCCCACGGCGAGTCTGGACGCCGTCGCGACCGAGCAGATCAAGAACAGCATCGAGGCCATCAAGAAAGACCGCACCGTGATAATAATCTCCCACAACATCTCCCAGATAATCGACAGCGAGATGGTCTACGCCCTGCGGAGCGGCCGTGTGGAGCAGTATGGCGACCCGGATGAAATCTATCGCAAGGGCGGCATCTACAAAGACATTATCGACGCCTCCGCCCGCAGCCTCAACATAGAAAAAATAGCAAAGACAATAAACCAATGAAAAAGACACTGATTCTGATTGCGGCGGCCCTGTTCCTTCTTCCGGCCGTCCCGGCGAACGCCGGAAAGATAGTCACCGACAGCCTCCGGAGCGCGGTGCTCAATTCCACCGTCAAGTACAACGTCTACCTGCCCGACGGCTACGAAAAGTCCAGCCGGAAATACCCCGTCGTGTACCTTCTCCACGGCCTCTACGGCAACTATGAAGACTGGAGGTACAGGGGTCTCATGAAAGGGATAGCCGACGAACTGATAGCCTGCGGCGAAGCCGTGCCCATGATAATCGTCATGCCCAACGCCGGCGACGCCGACGTCCACAACGTCCAGAACGGCTATTTCAACGTGAAGGACTGGGCCTACGAAGACTTCTTCTTCGGGGAGTTCCTGCCTGCTGTTGAGGAGAAATACCACGCCGTCGGCGACAAGGGGCACCGCGCGGTGATGGGCCTTTCGATGGGCGGCGGCGGCAGCACCGTCTATGCCCAGCGGCATCCGGACCTGTTTTCCAGCTGCTACGCCATGAGCGCCTGGATGGACAACAAGACCGACGCCGTGAAGAAGCCGCACGCGCCGCAGGACAAGCTCGACATAGTGTGCGAGTCGGTGTGCGAGCACTCCACGCTGGATTTCGTGGATGCGGCCGATGCCGCCACCCTGGAGAAACTCCGCAGCGTCAAGTGGATGGTGGACTGCGGCGACGACGACTTCCTGCTGCTCATCAACGAGCAGTTCCACCAGAAGATGCTTCAGGCCGGCGTGCCCTGCGAGTTCCGCGTGCGCAACGGCGCCCACACCTGGGAATACTGGCACCAGGCCCTGCGCCTTGCCCTGCCGTTCGCTTCCCGTAACTTCGATAAATAGGATGCGGCGCTTCGCCTTTTCCTTCCTGCTGCTTGCGGCGGCCTGCTCGGCTCTTGCGCCGGAGCCCTGCGGCCCCGTGCCCTCGGCGTCCCAGATGGAGTGGCAGAAGATGGAGATGAACATGTTCTGCCACTTCGGCCCGAACACCTTCAGCGGCCTGGAATGGGGAGACGGCACGGAGCCGGAGGACCTGTTCGCCCCGACGGCCCTGGACTGCCGCCAGTGGGCCCGCACGGCCGCCGCAGCGGGCATGAAAGGCATCATAATCACAGCCAAGCACCACGACGGTTTCTGCCTCTGGCCCAACCCTGAAAGCACCCACACGGTGGCTGCAAGCCCCTGGAGGGAGGGCCGCGGCGACGTGCTCCGGGAGCTCTCGGACGCCTGCCGGGAGTACGGGCTGAAGTTCGGAGTGTACATCTCCCCGTGGGACCGTTTCGACCCGGATTACGGGTCTCCTGCCTACAATGAAAAGTACGCCCGCACGCTTCGCAGCGTCCACGACGGGCGCTACGGCCCCGTGTTCGAACAGTGGTTCGACGGGGCCTGCGGCGAAGGTCCGGACGGCCGGCGGCAGGAGTACGACTGGCCCCTGTTCCACGCCACCGTGCGTGAGCTCAGCCCCGACGCCGTGATGTTCAGCGACGTGGGGCCCGGGTGCCGCTGGGTGGGCAACGAGCGGGGTTCGGCCGGCGAGACCAACTGGAGCACCCTGAGCCCGGAAGGCTTTGCGCCCGGGCGCCAGGCGCCGCCCGTGGACACCCTCCGGCAGGGTAACAAATACGGCACGCAGTGGATTCCGGCCGAGACCGATGTGTCGCTGCGGCCGGGCTGGTTCTGGCGCCAGGGCGAGGAGCCTAAGAGCGTCGATGAGCTGATGCGCATCTATCTGGAGAGCGTGGGGCGCAACTCGCTGCTGCTGCTGAACGTGCCCCCGGACACGCGCGGCCGCATCCCGGAAGCCGATTCGCTGCGGCTCATGGAGTGGAAGGCCCGTCTCGACCGGGAGTTCCGGGTGAACCTGGCCCTGGGCGCGTCCGTGGGCGGCACTCCGGCGCGCGCCCGCCGCTTCCGCGGGAGCAACCTGGTGGACGGTGATTTCGATACTTTCTGGGCTCCTGACGACGGCGTGACCAGCCCCGTGCTGGAGCTGTCGCTGCCCGCCCCGACCCGCTTCGACCGTGTCGTGCTGCAGGAGTATATTCCTCTGGGCCAAAGGGTTGCGGAGTTCCGGGTGGAGGCACGCTCGGCCGGCGCCTGGCAGGAAATCGCCGCCGGCACTACCATCGGATACAAGAGGATACTGCCGGTCGGCCCCCTCGAGGCCGACGCGCTGAGAATCACGGTCTGTTCCGCAAAAGCCTGCCCTGTCCTGAGCGAGGTGGCGCTATACTGCAGCTGCGGGGATTAACGCCATTTATCCTCGTCGGCGGGGATTCTGATGTCGCCGAGATACTGTATTTCCACGAGGAACCATTGTCCTGTGCTGGGCTTCATGCGGAGCCGTACGGGGCGGGGATTGTCGGCACCGCCGGAGTGCATGTACAGGGTGGCCCAGCCTTCGTTCTCGAAGGAGTACGGGTTGGAGGAAACCTTTATCTGATAAGGAGTTGCGGGGGTGTAATTGTTGGCGGGGGTGGCCCCTTCGAAGAAGGAGCGGACCTTGAAGGATTTTCCGTCCATGAAGCGGTCGGAAATCTGCTGGAGCTCGGTGGGGGACACGTTGTCGGGGCCCTTGAGGTAGTTGAGCATTTCCACACTTTCGGCCCTGTTCTCTTCGAAGCGGGTCAGGGCCAGCACGCTCAGGGCGGCTACGGCATAGACGTCGTGCATCGCCGCCTCAGGCAGGGCCTGCAGCTCGGCGACGTTTTTCGGCAGGGCCTGGAAAGTGTAGGTCTGCGTGTGGGTCTGGCCTTGCACCTGTCCCAGGGTTTGCTGCTTGATCTTGTTGATGGCCGCATTCGCTCCGACCCTCGACAATATACTTCCGATACTCAGTCTCCCTCCCCCAAGATTCCTTCCCAATCCGCTTAACAGATTCAAAATATTCTTATCCATATAGTTAAATGTTTATTGTGATTTCGTCGATGAAGATGAAGGCGGGGTAGCCGGCGCCGGGGTGCCAGGAGGGGATGGTGCCGAAGTTGCGGGCGCGGACGCAGACGTAGCGGGCGCTGAGGCCGACGGGGGTGCTGCATTCCCAGGTCTGGATCTTCATGTCCCGTTCGGGGACGGGGGTGGGGATGGTGGCGACGGAGTGCCACTGCGTGCCGTCGGAGGAGACGAGGAATTCGACGTCCTGCGGCATCCAGATCCATGAACGGGCGTCCTGCAGGAAGCCGGCGGAGGCGCTGCGGACGAGCTTGGTCTCCCGCAGGTCCACGACCGCTTCGAAGTCGGTGTCCTGGTAGCCCTGCCAGCCTCCGGTGCGCCAGTTCACACCGCCGCGCCTGCCGTCGATGAGGCCTCTCGGCCCGCCGGCGGTGTACTGTCCGCTGCAGCGTGAACGGATGTCTATATCCCTGTCGCTGTGGGCTTTATGCACGGTGCAGCGGGTGGTGAAACTGCTGCGGCCGCCCTTGATGGACCAGGCCTCCATAGTGCAGGTGCGGTCCACCGTGAAGGGCTGGGTGTAGAGGTGGAAAACGCCCTCGCCGCAGCGGTAGTAGATGTCGCCTTCGCCTTTGATGGCGACCTTGGTGCTGTCGGTGAAGATGTCGTTTTCGAGCTCGAACCAGGGGTTGGTTATGATGGTATGGATCCCTTCAGGCAGCTTGCCTTCGGCAGCTCCGGGGCAAATCGGATATCGGCCGAGCGAAGCCAGCACGTACCAGGCCGACATCTGCCCGCAGTCGTCGTTGCCGCATAGCCCGTCGGGGGCGGAGCTGTAGAGGGTTTCGAGTATGCGGTCCACTGTGGCGGCCGCTTTTTCGGGGCGCCCGACGGCGTTGTAGAGGAAGGGGATGTGGTGGCTGGGCTCGTTGCCGTGGGCGTACTGGCCGATGCATCCGGTGATGTCGGCCTGGGTGCGGCCGGTGGTGCCTTCGGGGGCGGAGAAGAGTCCGTCGAGCCTGGCTTCGAAGGCCTCCGGGCCGCCGAGCGCTTCGATGAGTCCGGGGATGTCCTGGGGCACGAAGAAGCTGTACTGCCAGGAGTTGGCTTCGGTGTAGTTGTTGTTGACCTCACGGGGGTCGAATGGGGAGTACCAGCGGCCGTTGAGGCGGGCACGCATGTAGCCGGTGGCGGGGTCGAGGACGTTGCGCCAGTATTGGGCGGACTCCATATATTTCTGGTAATCAGCGGTTTTGCCAAGGTGCTTCGCCACCTGCGCCACGCACCAGTCGTCGTAGGCAAACTCGAGCGTCTTGGACACGCTTTCGTGTTCGTCGTCGGCGAGCACGAGGCCGTTGCGGCGGAAGCTCGCCATGCCGTATTCGGGGCGCATGGAGCTCGCCACCATGGCTTCGTAGGCCTTTTCCACGTCGAAGCCTCCGAGCCCGTGCGCCACCGCCTCGGCGATCACGGGAGCGGAATTGTAGCCTATCATGCAGTCGGTCTCCCAGCTTGAGAGCTCCCAGACCGGGAGTTTGCCGTTTTCTTCGTAGACGGAAATCATGGAGCGGATGAAGTCGACGCTGCGTTCCGGCTGGATTTCGAAGAGCAGGGGATGCTCGCCGCGGAAGGTGTCCCAGGTGCTGAACACGGTGTAGCGTTCCCAGCCTTCGGCTTTGTGGATCCTGCCGTCCATGCCGCGGTAGCTTCCGTCGGCGTCGGAGTAGAGGGACGGGTGGATGCCGGTGTGGTAGAGGGCTGTGTAGAAGCGTTTTTTGTGCTCTGTGTCCTTGTAGGGGCACTTAAGGAGGCCCAGGTAGGCGTTCCATTCGCGGCCGGCTTGCTTGCGGGCGGCCTCGAAGGATTTGGGGTATTCGGCGTGCAGGTTGGCCCTGGCACCCTCTTCGGACACGCTGGAGATGGCGGCGCGGAGGGTGACTTTGCGGCTGGAGAAGGTGAGGATGGCCTTGCGGCCGCCTTCGGTGAGTTCTATCCTGGCGGGGGAGGAGAATTCGATGTGGAAGTAAACATGCTGGTGCCTGGCCCAGCTGCTCGAGACGCGGCAGCCGCTGATCCAGTCGGGGCCGGTGTGGATGGCGAAGCTGTCGAGCGGGTCGCGGTGGCGCAGGTCGAGGGACAGGATGGCTGGGGTGCTGCCGCGGAAGGTGTATTCGTGGATTCCGGTGCGCCGGCCGGCCGTCATGCGGGCAAGCACCTTGTCGGTGCCGCGCTCCAGCAGCACTTCGTAGTAGCCGGGTTCCGCTTTCTCACGGGCGTGGGAGAAGGCCCAGGGGCCGCTGCCGGGGGTCACGAGCACGTCGCACCAGTCGTCGCAGCCGGTGCCGGAGAGGTGGGTGTGGCTGAAGCCGTAGATGAGGCTGTCGGCGTAGTGGTAGCCGCTGCAGCCGTCCCAGTCGCCGGCTTTCGGGCGCGTGTCGGGGCTGAGCTGCACCATCCCGAAGGGCACGCAGGCTCCGGGGAAGGTGTGGCCGTGGGTGTCGGTGCCCACGAACGGGTTGGCGTATTGCATCAGAGCGGCCAGTACGGCCATCAGGGGAAGTAAATTGCACATGACTTAGCAAATTTACAAAATTATTCTTAAGGTCGGATACAGACGCACTTAGAGTTTTTGGCACGGGCTTTGCCATTATCGGTATGAAACCATTAAAACCAACTGCCTTATGAAAACGAACATCAAACTTCTCTCGGCGCTCCTCGCAATGGCATTCATAGCAATGCCGGCCAGCGCACAGCAGTCTGCCCGCCGCAATGGCTCCGACGCTGCAAACCGTCAGGAGAACAAAGTGGAAAGGCAGCAGACCAAGGTTGACAAGGCCCAGAGGCCTACCAACATCTCCAACCAGAATTCCACCGACCGCAAAGTCCGCGACGCAGGTGCCGGCTCCGACAGGGGCGGCTTCAGCAACGGCAGGAACGGTGGATCAGCCAACAACGACGGCGGCCGCAGGCCTTCCGGCGGCACCGTGAACAACGGTGGCAACCACGGGAACGGCGGCTCCATCGGTAACAACGGCAGCTCCGGCAAGGTTGGCAACAACTCAGGCAGCCACAACAATGGCGGCGCGATCAATAACGGAGGCGGCAAACCTTCCGGCGGCGCCAACATCGGCGGCAACCACGGCGGCACCGTGAACAACGGCGGCTCCATCGGCAACGGTGGTGGCAACCATGGATACTCCGGAAACCACGGCAACGGCGGCAAGGTGGACCACAACGGTGGCCACAAACCTCATCAGGGCGGTCACGTGGAGCATGCCAGAAGGCCGGCGATGCCTACGACGATAGTCTATACCAGACCTCAGATCTATGAGCGTACCAACGCAAACAGCATCGTGGTCAACACACGATTCCGCACAAAGGAAGAAGCTTACGACTACATCGCGGCACTGCTTGACACCCGCTACTACACCATCGCCTCCTGGGGCAACAACTACAACTGGCTCAAGACGGATATCTCCTACATCCCGACTCCTTTCGACTGGACCAATCCTATGACTCACAACCAATTCAAGATGGAGTTCAACATCACCCGCGGCCTCTTCGGCACGGTGAAGGTCACCATCACAGCCTACTGGCGCGAGTCGGTCCTCTCCACAGGATTCACGAGGCTCCGCTTCCAGCCGAGCGACAGCTACAGCACCTACTACGCGTGGCGGGTACTCGAAGATATCGCATACAACATACCTAACACCTCAGTTTACTACAACTGACGGTCCCAAGCAATTCATACACAACTAACTAAGTCCGGCCGGCCCGCAAGGGTCGGCCTCTTTTTCGTGCCCGTCCGGGGAAGGTGTCAAGAAATGTGCCGGACCTTCCCCGGGGGAATGATGGTGGAGAGTGGTGGGAGGCAGAATTGCTGGGGAAGGTCCGGAGGTTCCGGTGGTTCTGGGGGGGCGGTGGCTTCTTGGTGGCTTCATGGGGAAGGTTGTCTTTCCCTGAAAAAAGTTGACTCGTAAACACGAGTTAAAAATGTTCGTACCACACACCAAGAAACAACAGGAGAGTTACGAAAGAGCCATTGATTTGTATTACAACAAAGGCTTTAGTGCAAATCACA
>JAFZVQ010000009.1 GCA_017617715.1 Bacteroidales bacterium
GATCTCCACGAAGGCGCCGTAGTCGGCGATGAGGATGACCTTGCCCTTGACCTTGTCGCCTTCCTAGAGGTTGGCGTCCAGGTTGTCCCACGGGTGCGGGGTGAGCTGCTTGAGGCCGAGCGCGATGCGCTTCTGCTGCTCGTTGAAGTCGAGCACGACGACCTTGATCTTCTCGTCCAGGGAGACGATCTCCTCCGGATGATTGACGCGGCCCCAGGAGAGGTCGGTGATGTGGATGAGACCGTCCACGCCGCCGAGGTCCACGAACACGCCGTAGTTGGTGATGTTCTTGACCACGCCTTCGAGCACCTGGCCCTTCTCGAGCTTGCCGATGAGTTCAGCCCTCCTGGCCTCTTGCTCAGCCTCGAGCAGAGCCTTGTGGGACACGACGACATTGCGGTACTCGTTGTTGATCTTGACAATCTTGAAATCGATGTTCTGGCCGACGAACTGGTCGTAGTCACGGATGGGCTTGATGTCGATCTGGCTGCCGGGGAGGAAAGCCTCGATGCCGAACACGTCGACTATCATGCCGCCCTTGGTGCGGGTCTTGACAAAGCCCTTCACGACCTCGTCGTTTTCGTATGCTTCATTGACCCTGTCCCAAGACTTGAGGGCACGGGCCTTCTTATGTGAGAGAACGATCTGTCCCTTCTTGTCCTCGGGGGACTCGACGAGAACTTCCACCTTGTCACCGACTTTGAGGTCGGGGTTGTAGCGGAACTCGGTGGCCATGATGACACCTTCGCTCTTTCCGCCCACGGAGACGACGACCTCGCGCTTGTTGATGGAGATCACTTCGCCTTCCTTGGTCTCGCCGCCGTCGATGCGGGCGAGGGTCTTGTCATAGGCGGCTTCAATTTCGGCCTTGTCGGACTGGCCGTAGATGTCGGAACTGCTCTCGAATGCGTCCCAGTCAAAGTTCTCGGGAGCGACGGATGCGTTCAGCATTTGTTTTTCATTTTCCATTGTGTTGCAATAAAATTGAATTAGTTGTTTAACAATATGTTTTGTGCACCGGGACTATCGTCCCTTAAAAAGCGCGCAAATTTAGACAATTAATTTGATTTACGAAAACTTAAATACAATTTTTATTATTATTTTTGCGCTATGGAAACTGTATTGGTAGCTCGAGCGGTTGAGTGGCTGGCAGCCAACAACTCATGGATACAAATCATCTCCCTGGTCTGCGGCATCACTTATATGACCCTGCAGATTTTCCAGAAGCGGCTCATGTGGTATTTCAGCATTGCGGCCTCCACCGCTGCGATCACTATTTCAGTCACCAACCTGGAGGGCGGCGCATGGGCGCCCCTCTGGGCACAGGTCATACTGAATGTTTACCTGATTACCATGGCCATAGTGGGAATTTTCCGCTGGCGCACCCTGGAGGGCGAAAGCGGCGGGCAGATGCACATTGTGCCGCTGAGCAATGGCCGCAAGATATTCATCCTGGCTGCGCTCGCCGCAGGAGTGCCGCTGATCATCTGGCTGCTCCGCCTGACCAGCGATCCCGCCCCCATCCTGGACGGCACTTCGCTGGTGTTCAGCCTGATCGCCGCCTATCTGCTGTCCCAGTCGCACATAGAGCAATACCTGTTCTGGATAGTGGCCAACTGCCTGATCGTAGCAGTCTTCGCGACTCAGGCCAAATGGTTCATGGTGGCGATGTATTCCATCTATAACGTGACCTGCATCCTCGGCTACATCAACTGGAGGAAGAACGGAGTGATAGTTGAGTAGATGATATCCCCGGACAATTACCCGTCAAAGGCCCTCAAAGACGCTGTCGAAGCCATTAGCTCCCTGCCGGGGGTGGGCTCCCGCAGCGCCCTGAGGCTCGCCCTGCACCTGCTTAAGCAGCCGGCCGACAAGATACACCATTTCGCCGCCGCAGTGGACAACCTGGCCGAGGGCGTGCACTACTGCCGCACCTGCATGATGGTTTCGGACGGCGATCAGTGCGCCATCTGCGCCGACTCCCGCCGCGACCACAAGACCATCTGCGTGGTGGAGAGCGTACGCGACGTCATGAGCATAGAGGCCACCGGGCAATACCACGGCGTGTACCACGTCCTGGGCGGCATAATCTCCCCCATCAACGGAGTCGGCCCTTCGGACCTGACAATAAAGCAGCTGGTCGCGCGAGTCGCCGCCGACGTGGAAGTGATTCTCGCCCTGTCCGGAGACGTGGAAGGCGAGACTACTTCATTCTACATTTACCGTCAGATTGAGGCGAGCGGCTGCAAGGTGACCACCCTCGCCCGCGGCCTGGGATTCGGCGACGAACTGGAATATGCCGACACGCTGACCCTCGGCCGCTCGATTGCAAACCGCCAGGCGTTCAAGCCTTAAGGGCAGGTGCTGTAGGGGTTGCCGCAGAGCCATTCAAGCTCTATCCAGCCGGTGCCGGCGTCACATTTCACCTTCACCCACTTGCCGTCGGCAGAGATGTCCATGGGGCGCACCACCATCTCCACCTCTCCTATCGCAGCCACCGAAGAAGCCTTCTGCGAGGGCGAACTGCGAAGGGGCAGCATCTCCCGGCCGTAATTCCTCGTGCGCATGGCCAGCACGGAATAGTGTATCCACCCTTCCTTCTTTATGGCCACGCCGCCGATGTTCTTGTCGAGTATCTGCCACCAGCCGTCGGTGGGCTTGAATACGCTGAGAGTATAGACGCCATCATCGTCCGTCTGTTTTGCCCCCAGCGTGCCTATGACCTCGCCGCCGGGAGTGGCGCGTATGTTGGTCTTGCCCGAAGCGTCCGGGTCGAGCACATAGCAGGCGAATGCATTCTGGGCGTATTTAAGATACACGAACCTGCCGCTTTCCTGCAGCTCCATGTAATCGGAGGGCTGGTTTTCCATCTTCACCTCGATGCGGTTGCCGGAGGGAGAAATGAGGAAATCGGCAATCTCTCCGTAGACCAGGCCGTCAGGCTCCGGGGCGGGCACCAGCCGGCTGCCCAGGGCATCCACGTAGAAGAAAAAGATGCGGGGCAGCGTGTCCTCTTCCATGTTCACCATTTTGACCACGAACACCTGCCGGCCCCTGGGAAGCGTCCAAAGCCGGGCCTCGGCCGCAGCCGGCTGCTTTGCCTTCAGGCTTATCTTCGCGTAACCGTTGGCGGCATCCAGCTTGAAATCGGCCACGGGCACGCTCCCGCCCTCGTCCGACCCGGAGACACGGGCGCCGAAGGCATGCAGCATGGGGTTGTCGTTGAACACGGCGGTGAACGCATTCACGCATGCGGGGAATTCAGCCTTGCCTTCCACGGCAAGGGCATACTCCTGCTTCTGCCACTTCTGGGCTATGCCGAACAGCGTCAGTTTCTGCTGGGCGGTGGCGGCCGCGCCCCACAGCAGCAAGGCAATCAAAATGTATAACTTTTTCATATCAAACAAGTTACATAAGCCACTCGCTCATATCTTCCCCGGAGGCCAGGCCTTCGCGTATGCGTGTGGAGGAGATATCGACGACGGGGGCGTCTATTATTTCAATCTTATACAGGCGGTCATGGTCTTCAAGCCCCAGGGTGCCTGGGTTGTCGCGAAGCGAAGAAGCATCAAGCACGTAGGGCGAAGGCAGCACGCGCATTTTCTCATACATGAAGCGGCGTATGGCATTCACGTCGAAGCCTTTACGGGGATACACGGCCACCCCGTATTCAGTCAGGATACGGGGGGCGTCGCGCCACCCCATGAAGCCTTCCAGGTTGTCGGCCCCTATGACCAGGGTGAACTCGTTTTCGGGCTCACGGCGGTGCAGGGCGTCAAGGGTGCGTATAGTGTAGTGCGGAGGAGCCATCGACAGCTCGATGTTGTCCACCCATACATGCAGTTCGGGGTGCCGGCGCACGGCATCGATGGCTGCCCGGTAGCGCTGCTCCCCGCTTTTGGCCTTGGACGGGTCCTTGAAAGGATTCTGCGGGGAAATCACCAGGTACACCCAGTCGAAAGAGCTTTCACGGGTGAGGTATTCCATTATCGCCTGGTGGCCTATGTGCAGGGGATCGAAAGACCCCGAGTAGACGGCTATCCGCATAGGAATGAATCGACGAGGGCTTCTGAATCGGCGAATGTGTCTTCCAGTTTATCGTTCACAAGTTCGCGGTCGAACTTGCCGCGGGCGAAATCCAGCTCCCACTGCGCCTTGTCCAGGCGCTCGCGTATGGATTCTTCGCTGTCGGTGCCGCGGCCCCGGAGGCGCTGCTCCAGCACTTCCATCGACGGGGGCACGATGAGCACGGATAGGGCGGCGTCCTTGAAATACTTCTTCAGGCTCACTCCCCCCTTCACGTCCACGTCGAAGATAATAACGTGCCCTTTGGACCAGATGCGCTCCACTTCCGACTTGAGCGTGCCGTAGAAGCGGTCCGCGTAGACCTCTTCATACTCCACGAAAGCATCCTGGGATATAAGTTCGCGGAACCTGGCGGCGTCTATGAAGTAATACTCACGGCCATGCTGCTCCTCGCCCCTCGGGGCGCGGGAGGTGGCGCTGACGGAAAATTCGAATTCCGGGTGGAGCTTCAGCAGATGCCCCACGACCGTGCTTTTGCCCGCTCCAGACGGGGCGGAGAATATTATGACTTTTCCTTCCATCGTTTATGCTCAAATCTTTGGCCACGAATATACGCAATCTTTTCCGTATATCGAAAAGAAATGCTATATTTGCATGATTTACCTGAAACTCAGTTTTATCAAGAATAGTTATGAAAGTTTCTTTTAAAGATCTTGGCCTTGTGAACACCCGTGAGATGTTCGCCAAGGCTGTCAAGGGCGGTTACGCCATCCCCGCATTCAATTTCAACAACATGGAGCAGCTCCAGGCCATCATCCAGGCATCCGCCGAGACCAAGTCTCCCGTGATCCTGCAGGTGAGCAAGGGCGCCCGCAACTATGCCAACCAGACCCTCCTCCGCTACATGGCCCAGGGTGCTGTCGCATATGCAAAGGAACTCGGATGGAAGAAGCCCCAGATCGTCCTTCACCTCGACCATGGCGACAGCTATGAAATCTGCAAGAGCTGCGTGGACTTCGGTTTCTCCTCCGTGATGATCGACGGTTCCGCTCTCCCCTACGACGAGAACGTCGCCCTTACCCGCAAGGTCGTGAACTACGCCCACAAATATGACGTCACCGTAGAGGCCGAGCTCGGCGTGCTCGCAGGCGTCGAAGACGAAGTGTCCTCCGAGGTGTCCCACTACACCAAGCCCGAGGAAGTGATCGACTTCGTCAAGAAGACCAAATGCGACTCCCTCGCCATCTCCATCGGCACCAGCCACGGCGCCTACAAGTTCAAGCCCGAGCAGTGCACCCGCGACCCCAAGACCGGCAGGCTCGTTCCTCCGCCCCTCGCTTTCAAAGTGCTGAAGGCCATCGAGAAGAAGCTCCCCGGCTTCCCCATCGTTCTCCACGGTTCCTCCTCCGTTCCCCAGGAATACGTACACATCATCAACGAAC
>JAFZVQ010000010.1 GCA_017617715.1 Bacteroidales bacterium
AATCTCAATGGAATCGAAAAAATCAGCAATCACTTTTTGCGAATTCTTTAAGCCAGATCGAAACTTAAAAGAATTTCTTTCGAAAGAATCGCATTCGGAATTATTTTAATCCCATTTTTGCGGTGCGACGTGAACGGCTCGCGCTGTCTGTTCACGACACAGCCCGTTTAAGGCCTGCAGGAGCGAAAAACCGCTTGCGACGTGAACAAATGGGGTGCGGCATTCACGTCGCCGCTGGTGGCGCGGGGAAGATGCCCAATCAGGTCGGGCATGACGAGGAAGAGATTCTTTTCAGCGGGATGTTATTTAATCCGGTACGGGGCATCGTCGTAGAGCAGGTAGCGCTTGGCCTTGCGTATCCACTTCTGTTCCTCGAGCTTGACGTGCTCCTGCACTATGTCGAAGGTGATTCCGCCTCTGAGGAACTCGCTGACCACGGGGTCGTCGATGCGGGCCAGCAGGGCCGGAGTGATTTCGAAACGGGAGTCACGGTCGGCCATCCAGTGCATCAACTGGACACTGTGCAGGAATGAATGATAGGGAGCGCCGGGCAACAGTATTATCTGGTAGCCGTGGCACACTTCCCCGGCGTACTTTCCCCACGCGGGCTGGAACGAGCAGGGACGCATCAGCACGCCCTGCGGGCTCGGCGGGATGGCGGAATTGCTCAGGTAGGGCGCACCTATATATTCATACGGGCGCGGCGTACCTATGCCCGGCGTCACGCTGGTTTCGGTCCACAGCGCTCCCCCGCTGTACATGTCGCAGCTGAAGAGGCCCGGCACGTCCGGAGCCGGAGCTATCGCCCAGGGCAGCAGGTCCCTGCCGGCGTCGGCAGCGAGGGCGGAAATCACGTGCAGGGGGAAACGGGCGCCAATCTCACTGCAGTACAGGTTGCAGAGCTCGCCGAGGGTGAGGCCGTGGCGATGGGCCACCTTGGGCGTCCATGCGTCCGGTTCGAGGACGGGGATGGTGCCCTCGACCACGCGGCCGGCCGGGTTGATATGGTCCACTATGTAGATCGACGGCCCCTCTTCCATGCGGGCGCGGAAGCTGAGGAGCCGCAGCACGTCACGGGTGGGCCCGAAGTAGCGGGAACCGCAGTCCTGGATTTCCACCACCACGGCATCGAGCCCTTCGAGGTCTTCGATGCTGAAGTCGATATGGCCGGCCTCCGGAGAGAACTCTGCTCCGGCAGGGCTGAACACGCGGACCAGATTGCCCCTGGAGCGGAAAAGGTCTTCCAGGTAGGACCGGGATGCGCTGCTCCAGCTGCCGGGAGTGGTGAAACACGCCACCCGGCCGTCTAGCAGGCCCTTGTCGAGCTGGTCCGCAATAGGTGTGGTCCGGAAGCTAAACATTGATGATCTTGTCGGCAATTGCAATTACTTCCTGCGCAAGAGCCTCGGCTTCGGCCTCGGTAGGAGCCTCGGAGTATATGCGGATGATGGGCTCGGTGTTGGAGCGGCGCAGGTGGACCCAGCGGCGGGTGGACTCGAAATCTATCTTCACGCCGTCGATGGTGTTGACCTTCTCATCCTTGAAATGCTCCTTCATGGCCTCCAGGATGCGGTCAATCATGGCCTTGTCGCTGAGGTCGATACGGTTCTTCGCTATGAAGTATTGCGGGAGAGTCTTTTTATACTCGCTGACTTTCAAGCCGTTATGTGCAAGCTTGCTGAGGAAGAGCGCCACGCCGACCATGGCGTCGCGGCCGCAGTGGGAGGCGGGATATATGACGCCTCCGTTGCCCTCGCCGCCGATCAGGGCGCCGACTTCGTGCATCTTGGTGGTCACGTTGACCTCGCCGACGGCAGAAGCATAATAGGTGCCGCCGTGGGCTTCGGTGACGTCGCGCAGGGCCCTGCTGGAACTGAGGTTGGACACGGTGTTGAGCTTCTTGGCGCCTTTGCTGACGGCATCGTCGAGAAGGTAGTCGGCCACGGCCACCAGGGTGTATTCCTCCACGAAGGGCTCGCCGTCTTCGCAGATGAAGGCCAGACGGTCCACATCGGGATCCACGCTGATACCGAGGTCGGCCTTTTCGCGTACCACGGTCTCGCTGAGGTCCACAAGGTTCTTCGGCAGGGGCTCCGGATTGTGGGCGAAATCGCCTGTGGGGTTGCCGTTGAGGGTTATGCATTTGACGCCAAGGCGCTTAAGCAGGCGGGGCATGATGATGCCGCCCACGGAGTTGATGGCGTCCAGCACCACTTTGAAGCCGGCCTTGCGTATGGCTTCCACATCCACGGCCTCGAGCTTCAGCACCGCGTCGATGTGTTCGTCGGTGAAATCGTGGTCTTCTATGCAGCCTATTTCATCCACGGGAGCGAAATCGAAATCGCCGCTTTCCGCGCAGTCGAGTATAGCCTGGCCCTGGGCCGCGTTGAGGAACTCGCCATGCTCGTTGAGGAGCTTGAGGGCGTTCCACTGGCGGGGGTTGTGGCTGGCCGTGATAATGATGCCGCCGTCGGCGTTTGAGAAGGTCACGGCGAGTTCGGTAGTGGGGGTGCTGGCGAATCCGCAGCGCACCACGTCCACGCCGCAGGCAATCAGGGTGCCGCATACAAGCTGCTCCACCATTTCGCCGCTGATGCGGGCGTCGCGGCCCACTACGACTTTATAGCGCTCGCCGAAGGGCTGCTTGCGCTCGCGGAGGCATTTGCAGTATGCGTAGGTGAATTTTACTATGTCAACGGGAGTCAGGTTATCCCCGGTAGCGCCGCCGATAGTGCCGCGTATGCCCGAGATGGATTTGATAAGTGCCATAATGTGATGTTATTTTGACAAAATTAATGATTATTGTTTAACTTTACAACATGAAACAATACATAGAACAAAATAAGGAAAGGTTCTTCGAAGAGCTGTTCTCCCTGCTTCGGATTCCGTCCGTGAGCGCCAAAGCCGACCACAAACCCGATATGTACGCCTGCGCCGAAAGGCTCTCCGAGCTGCTGATTGAAGCCGGAGCCGACAGCGCCGGCCTCTGGGAGACCGCCGGCAACCCCGTTGTCTTCGGGCAGAAAACTGTCAGCGCCTCGGCCCCTACTGTGCTTATCTACGGCCACTACGACGTCCAGCCCCCGGAGCCCCTCGAAAAATGGCGCACCGACCCGTTCGAACCGGTGCTGGGCCCCGACCCCGCCACAGGCGAAGAGGCCATCTGGGGCCGCGGCGCCAACGACGACAAAGGCCAGCTCTTCATGCACATCAAGGCGTTTGAATTCCTGCTCCGCAGCGGCCGCCTCCGCCACAACGTGAAATTCATGTTCGAAGGCGAAGAAGAAATCGGCAGCCCTTCCCTGCCAGCATGGATCAAGGCCCACAAGAAGATGCTTGCAGCCGACATCTGCCTGGTCAGCGACACCACCATGATCAGCAGCAAGGTGCCGTCCATCAACTGCGGCATGCGCGGACTCAGCTACCTTGAAGTGAAGGTTACAGGTCCCAACAAAGACCTACACAGCGGCCACTACGGCGGCGCGGTGGCCAACCCCATCCAGGTGCTCAGCGAGATGATTTCCAAATTGTTCGATGCCGACGGGCGTGTTGCCGTGCCGGGATTCTACGACAAGGTGGTCGAGCTTTCCAGGGCCGACAGGAAACTGCTTGCACGCGCTCCCTTCGACGAAAAGGAATACAAGGAATTCCTCGGCGTGCGCGAGCTCCGCGGCGAGAAAGGCTACACTCCACTGGAGCGCACAGGAATCAGGCCCTGCCTCGACGTCTGCGGCATCTGGGGCGGCTACACCGGAGAGGGAGCCAAGACCGTGCTTCCGTCCGAAGCCCACGCCAAAATCTCAATGCGCCTGGTGCCCAACCAGCGAAGCGCCGAAATCACCCGCCTGTTTGCAAAACACTTCAAGTCCCTGGCCCCCAAGAGCGTACGCGTCGAGGTGAAGCCCTGCGAAGGCGGAGACGGTTTCCTTATCCCCATCAGCAGCAGCGCATATAAAGCGGCAAGCCGCGCCATCACCGAGGTCTACGGCATCGAGCCTGTGCCTTCCAGGGGCGGCGGCAGCATCGCCGTGCTTGCTGAAGTGCAGAAGATACTCGGCATCGACCCGCTCCTCCTCGGCTTCGGGCTGGAGCGCGACACCATCCACTCCCCGAACGAGAGCTACCTGCTCTCGCAGTTCTACCGTGGAATGGAAAGCATAGCCCTCTTCTATCAGTATTGGAACAAATAGAAAATCAGATATTTATGAAAAAAGCACTATTACTATTAGCTGCCCTCTGCGCCCTTGCGGCATGCAAGGAGAGCGCACCGAAGTATGCCAACAGGGCCGAAGCCATAGCAGCCCAGATCCACAATCCAGATTCCAAATACGTGGTGGTGGCCTGCCACCGCGGCGACTGGCGCAATTTCCCGGAGAATTCAATTCCGGCAATCGAGAGCATAATCCGCATGGGCGCGGACATCATGGAGCTCGACCTCAAGATGACCTCAGATTCCGTGCTCGTGCTCAGTCACGACGGCACCGTGACCCGCTGCACGAATTTCAGCAGCGTGTTCAAGAACGAGCCCGGGAAGAGTGCGAAAGTGAAGGACCTGACCCTTGCTGAAATCAAGCAGCTCAGCCTTAAGCGGGCCCACAACATCACCATCGACACGCTTCGCATGCCCACGTTGCGGGAAGCTCTGGAGTGCTGCAAAGACCGTATCTGCGTGAACGTGGACCAGGGTTACGAGTTTTACGACGAGGTGCTGGCAATTACCGAGGAGCTGGGAGTGACCGACCAGATACTCATTAAGGGCAAGAAGCCCATCGAGGTCGTCGCCGCCCACGAAGCCGCCTACGAGCACAATATGATGTACATGCCCATCGTGGATATCCAGAAGCCCAAGGGCATCGAGCTGTTCAACTCCTATCTTGAGCAGGGCGTAGTGCCGCTGGCCTACGAAGTGTGCTGGCAGACCAACGACGACGGCGCCTTCGACGAAGCCTGCAAGAAGATTCTCGAGCAGGGTTCGAAGATCTGGGTGAACACTATCTGGGCCTCCCTGTGCGGCGGCTACGGTAATGACGATGACGCCGCCTACGTGGCCAAAGACCCGGGCGACGTCTATCAGCAGTATCTCGACAAGGGCGTATCAATGATTCAGACCGACCGCCCCGAGTTCCTCATCAAGTGGCTGACCTCAAAAGGCCGCCATACGTTATAACTCGCGGAACTTTTCGCTGGAGATTTTCTTGTCTTTGATGGTGATGGTCTCCTTGATCTTGTCGAGGACCTTGCGGTCTTCGACCTGCTCGGCGAGACGTTCCAGCTGGCGGCGGTCCTTCATCATGTTGGCGACGGCTTCGGTGATCATGTCCTCGGGCACATTGCCGATGCCGTACATCGCGTACTGATATGTGACATAAGCCTTTGCGGCCTCATAGATATCGTCGTGCTCCACGGTGAAGCCGAACTGCTTCATAAGGTGGCCGCGGACAAGCTGCCACTTGAAGTCCTCGCAGAAGCCGGGGAAATCCTTCTCCACGTCCTCTGCCGTGATCTTACCCTGGTTGGCGGCAAGCAGCCAGCGCTTCAGGAATGCCTCGGGCAGGACAAGGCCGGCCTTGGCCACGTAGAAATCACGGATATCCTTGCTCAGGCGCCAGTCGGCCTCCTGGCGGTGCTCCTCCTTGAGGCGCTCGGTCACGTCCTTCTCGATCTCCTCGTCGGACTTGGCTTCCTCCTTCTTGTCTGCGTAATACTTCTTGATGTTCTCAATCATGGTGGCCTTCTCCTTGGCGGAAGAAGTGATCGAGTACTTGTTCACGACATCAGCCGCTTCCACCTCGACCTTGACTTCGGGAGAAAGGGCAGCGTCGAATACGAACGTGAAGGCATTGCCGTCCACCCATTCAATCTCGGGCTGGTTCTCGCTGCCGAGGGGCTCGCCCAGCAGATGGAGCTGGTTGTCTTCGATATACTTGTCCAGTGAAGAAGTGATTACTTCATTGACGGCATCTGCCAGGGCCTGCTCGCCATACACCCTCTTGATAAGGGATGCGGGCACCATGCCCTTGCGGAATCCTTTGAATTCGGCCGTACGCCTGCGCTCCGCCAATCTTTTCCTGACCGCTTCCGAATAGTCTTCCGGGGCAATCTCAAGGGTGAGCTCGAGATTGAGGTCGTCGATTTGTTTCTTAGTAAGGTTCATAATTATTTATTTGAAGTTAAAATATTTCTCTTTGAATGGGGATAAACTACCCTGCCGTGATGCATCTGGGCAAGGTAATTTTTGATCGCCTCCTTGACCAGGGCAAGCTCCTTGATGGAAATGTCCGCATTGTCGAACTGCCCCTGGTCCATCTTGCCCTGGACCATCTTCTCCACGAAAGCCGAATAAGCCTCAGGAGTGTAGTTGGTCAAGGTGCGGGATGCGGCCTCGATGCTGTCGCATAGCATCAGGATAATCTGCTCCTTGGTGGTCGGTGCGGGCCCCGGATAGGAGAATTTGCCGCGTGCCTCCGGATTGCCGCCGCCGGAGAGGTACTTGCTCCAGAAATAACCCGTCACCGTGGTGCCATGGTGGGTGCGGATGAAATCCACCACCACGGAAGGCAGCCGGTGGGCGTTGGCGGCGTCGACACCGTCGGAAACGTGTTTGATAATATCCTCGGCGCTCTGCTCGGGGCTGAGGCCGCTGTGGTATTTCTGGTCGTCCGGTTTGTTCAGCAGGGACTCGTTCTCAATGAAACACATAGGGTTACTGAGCTTACCTATGTCGTGGTAGAGCGCGCCGACGCGGAGCAGCAGCGGATTAGCATCTATGGCGCGGGCTGCGGCGTCGGCCATGTTCATCACCTGCAGGGAATGCTGGAAAGTGCCGGGCGCCTTCAGTTCAAGCTCCCGGAGCACCGGATTGGATGTGTCGGCAAGCTCCACAAGCCTGGAATTGGACACCAGGTTGAAAATTTTTTCGAACAGGTAGATAAGCGGATACAGGAACACTGCCAGCAGAGCGGCCACCAGCAGCCTGAGCAGGTCGTTCAGGAAGATGCCGCCCTCGCCGCCCGTGAGCCGTAACGCAATATAGACCAGCGCCATGGCCACGAAGTTGATAAGGGCCAGCAGGAACTGCTTCCATCCCTGCACAAGATAGCGCGAACAGTAAATGGACACCAGTCCGCCCGCAAGGAAGATGACGAAAAGCGAGGCGCCGTGGTCGGCATATATAAGCAGCGGCAGCAAAGAAATGATATACACGGGCACTATCACCCTCGCGCGCACGAAAGCCTGCAGGTAGAGCGCACACAGGGTCAGCGGCGCCATATACAGAAGCATGGGATAGAAGCGCACCAGCAGCATTATCATGCCCGCAAACAGCGCGAACACGAACACCAGGTAGTAGTAGCGGGTGTCCACGAAGAAACTCTTGCCGCTGAACAGTATGGACAAAAGAAGCAGCACGACCAGCAGCAGTGCCACCATCACGTTGCCCAGGATGTTGAGGTAAACGGGGCCGGACGAACCCACGCTCGACTCGTACTCGCGCTTGTATGAATCAAGGATGCGTGCAATGTCGGCAGTGATTATCTCCCCCTTCGACACTATCAGCTGGCCAGCGGACACGAAGCCCTCGGTGGGAGAGACCATGCGCCTGCTTTCCTCGTTGACCGCTTCCGTGATCTGCTCGTCGAAAGTGAGATTAGGCACTATCAACTGGCTCACGGACGAGGCAAGAATGAGGGAATCGGCGGCCTCGGGCACGCCGGCCTTGCGGAGTTCGGACACGAACGACGCCCGGGCGGCAGACAGGCCGCTGACTTCTCCGGCCGGCACCTTCAGGGCCCTCTTCTCTTTCTGCACATATATGATTCCACTGCCCTCGGGCACGGAATCGTCGGAAATCACTCCCCTCTCCAATACGACGCCCAGCGCCTCCAGGACGGCAGGGCTGTACTCGCCGAGGTCCAGGGTGGCAGCCTTGAGAAGGGCGCCGCGCGTCACTTCATCGGAATACTTGTAATAAGGCACACGCACTCCGGAGGCCCTGTCCATTTCCTCCATGATTTCTTCCGAAGTCTTCATTATCGGGAAATCGAAGGGGGCGTAAAGGGTCTCGTAATTCCAGACTCCGCCTTTCTTGTAGTCATAGCACAGCTTGGCAGCGCGCGGGGCGGCTGCGGCAAGGAGGGCTGCGACGATCAGCAAGGTCAGCAGCTTATTTAAAGGGACTTGCAGCTTCACGGGCTATGTATTTGTAGGTCAGTTTATCTGTAAGGCGGGGGAAGAAACGGTGGGCCCACACGGTCGCTTTACCCAGCCCTGTCAGTATGACCTGGGATTTGCGGCGGGCAAGGCCGCGGGCAAGGTGCCGGGCGCACTCTTCGGCGCTCATGAGCTTGTCTTCATCCAGGGGCGTCTCGCCCTGCGCGCTGCCGTCGGCTGTCAGGGCCGCGTTGCGCACGTTGGAGGAGGTGTAGCCGGGGGCGAACACCAGCACGCCGAGTCCGTCTTTCAGGTGCTCGATGCGAAGGGTGTCGAGGAATCCCCGGATGGCGTATTTCGAAGAGCTGTAGCCGGTGCGGGCGGGCAGGGCCGAATAGCCGGCGATGCTGATCACGCCCACCACCTGCCCTTTGCGCTCAAGGAGATATGGCAAGGCATATTTGGTGCAATTGACGGTGCCCCAGAAATTGACATCCATCAGCTTGTGTATCACCTTGAGGTCCAGGTCCTTGAACATGGCGCGCATGGACAGGCCGGCGTTGTTGACAAGTATGTCTATGCCTCCGAAAGCAGCCACGGCCGCTTCCACCAGGGCCTTGCACTCCGCCTCGTCGCTCACGTCGCACTTGACGCAGAGCACGCGGCCTTCAGGGGCCACGGAAGGAGCCAGGGCGAGGAGTTTGTCGTAGGAGCGGGCAGCCATGACCACCCTGGCGCCGAGGCTTCCGAAGAGCCTTGCGCTGGCAAGGCCTATGCCGCTGCTGGCGCCGGTGACTATGACGACTTTGTCCTGAAAATAGGCGTTCAGATTCTTCACTTCGACAGATTCTTCACTTCGTTCAGAATGACAATCAGGCGATCTTCATTTCGGCGATGTCGTCGCCGTCGTAGAGGCCGGCGTCGAGCTTGGCCTTGATTTCCTTGAAGGCGTTCAGGGTGTATTGTACGTCTTCCATCGTGTGGGCGGCGGTGGAGACAATGCGGAAGATGATCATGCCCTTGGGAATCACCGGATAGATGACCATGGAGCAGAAAATCCTGTAGTTCTCGCGAAGGTCCTTTGCCATCTTGGTGGCCTGGGCCACACCGCCGAAAATATGCACGGGAGTCACGCATGCCTGGGCTTCGCCGATGTCGAAGCCTTCCTTCCGGAAGCCGTCCTGGATGGCGTGGGTGATGGCCCAGCACTTGGCGCGGAGCTCGTCGCCTTCCGGGGAATCGATAATCTCCATGCGTTTCATGTTCCCTATGACAAGGGGCATGGGAAGCGACTTGGCATACATCTGCGAACGCATGTTCATACGCAGGTAGTTGATTATCTTGCGGGGGCCGGCGACGAAACCGCCTATGCTGGCCATGGACTTCGCGAATGCGCCGATGTAGAGGTCGATGTCGTCCATGCAGCCGAGCTGCTCGGAAGTGCCCCTGCCGTGCTCGCCCAGAAGGCCGAAGCCGTGGGCGTCGTCGATAAGTATGCGGAAGGAGTATTTCTTCTTCAGGGCCGCTATCTTGTCGATGATGCCGAGCGCGCCGGTCATACCGAACACGCCCTCGGTGATCAGCAGCACGCCGCCGCCGTTCTCTTCAGCCGTCTTGCAGGCGCGGGCAAGCACCTTTTCGCAATCGGCAATGTTGTTGTGGCGGTATTTGTATTTCTCGCCTATGTGGAGACGGATGCCGTCCAGCAGGCAGGCATGGCACTCCGCGTCGTACACGATGACGTCGTGGCGTGCCGTGAGGGCGTCGATGGTGGACACTATGCCCTGGTAGCCGAAATTGAACAGGAACGCGTCCTCTTTCTTCTCGAAAGAGGCGAATGTCTGCTCCAGCTGCTCGTGGTAGCGGGTATGGCCGCTCATCATGCGGGCGCCCATGGGGTACGCGAGACCCCACTGCGCGGCCGCTTCGGCGTCTGCCTTGCGCACGGCGGGATGATTGGCGAGCCCGAGGTAGTTGTTGAGACTCCAGTTAAGCACCGGAGTGCCGTTGAAAATCATATGGGGGCCGAGTTCGCCCTCCAGACGGGGATACATGTAGTAGCCGAAGCCCTGTTCGAAGTACTGTCCTATAGGGCCTCCGCTGTCCCGTTCGATTCTGTCGAAAATGTCTAGCATGGTGGTCGTTTTGTCATTCTGAGCGCAGCGAAGAATCCAGATCCTTCGTACCTCAGGATGACATTATGCATCGATGTTGGCGTAATGTGCGTTTTCTTCAATGAACTGGCGGCGGGGCGGAACGTCATCGCCCATGAGCATGGAGAAGGTGCGCTCTGCCTGTGCAGCGTTGTCTATGGTGATCTGGCGGAGGCGGCGCTTGGCGGGATTCATGGTGGTCTCCCAGAGCTGCTCTTCGCTCATTTCGCCCAGACCTTTGTAGCGCTGGATGTCCGGCTTCGGATCCCGGCCGATCTCGTCCAGCAGGCGGTTCAGTTCATCGTCGTCATACACACAGCGGGAGGTTTTGCCCTTGGTCACCTTGTACAGCGGCGGCATGGCAGCGTAAACGTATCCTTTTTCAACCAGCGGCCGCATGAAGCGGTAGAAGAATGTCAGCAGCAGGATCCGGATATGGGCG
>JAFZVQ010000011.1 GCA_017617715.1 Bacteroidales bacterium
AGGAGGCGCCGGTCCCCGACCCCGCGCTCATGGCCGCCGCCATCGAGCAGCGTATCCGCGAGGGCTACTCCACCGACAATCCCCACGTCAGCTAGCCCCTCTGTTTGTCGAGACCGCACTATCGGCCTCCTATAACGAAAAATGCCGTCTCGGCCCTTTCCAGAAGGCCTCGAGACGGCATTTTTCTTCGCCAAACCGCTAAACTGCGGTCTCGGCAAGACAGCGTTATTATTCGGAAAGCGGCAGTTTCCTGAAAGCTATGCAGGCGTTGTGGCCGCCGAAGCCGAAAGAGTCGGAAAGGCCGAGCGTGAGCTGCGCCTTGACGGCCTTGTTGGGCGTGTAGTCCAGATCGCAGGCGGGGTCGGGATTGTCGAGGTTGATGGTCGGGGGCACGGTGTCGTTGCAGAGGGCCAGGATGGTGGCCACGGCTTCGGCTGCGCCGGCCGCGCCGAACATGTGGCCGTGCATAGACTTCGTGCTGCTGATGTGAATCTTGTATGCAGCTTCGCCGAAAGCTATCTTATAGGCTGCGGTCTCCGCAATGTCGTTCAGCTGGGTGCCGGTGCCGTGGGCGTTGACGTATACCTCGTCTTTGGCGGGGTCATATCCGGCCTCCTTGAGGGCCAGGCTGATGCAGCCGGCCTGGGTGCTGCCGTCCGGACGGGGGGCGGTGGCGTGGTAGGCGTCGCAGGTGGAGCCGTAGCCGACTATTTCAGCGTAGATGTGGGCCCCGCGGGCCTTTGCGTGCTCGTATTCTTCCAGGATGACGACGCCGGAGCCGTCGGCCATCACGAAACCTCCGCGGTCGGCGCTGAAGGGCAGGCTGGCACGCTTGGGGTCTTCGGCGCGGGTCAGCGCGCGGGCATTGCCGAAGGCGGCAGCTCCGATGGGGATGGCGCAGTGGTCGGTGCCGCCTGCTATCACGGCGTCGGAGTAGCCGTGCTTGATGTTGCGGTAGGCTTCACCTATGGAGTGCGTTGCCGTGGCGCATGCGGTCACTATATCGATGCATGAGCCCTGGGCGCCGAATTTGATGGCTATCTGGCCACCCGCCATGTCGGAAATCATAGTGGGGACGAAGAGGGGGGATATCCACTGGCCACTGGGGTCTTCGACCATCTTCGCGACTTCGCGCTGTATGGTCTCGAAGCCGCCGATTCCGGAGCTGACGTAGGTGGAGAGCCTGCCCGGCTCGATGTTCTCACCGGACACCAGGCCCGAATCCTGCATTGCCTGCCATGCGGAGGCCATTGCGAAGATGGTGAAGGGATCCTGCTTGCGGATGAACGCCTTGTCCATTCCGTACAGGGTGGGGTCGAAATTGCGTATCTTGCCGGCAATCTTTACGGGAAGGCCGTCAGTGGGGAATTCAGTTATAAAATCGATGCCGCACACGCCGTTGATAAGGCTGTTCCAGAAAGACGGGACATCGTTGCCGATGCAGGACAGGACTCCAAGTCCGGTGACTACAACTCTTTTTTCCATATGGTCATTTTTACCGCGCAAATATACAAACTTTTCATTATATTTGCAGATATGTACTCGCTCCGCGACCAGTTACCAAGGGTCCTGCTTGGAAAGCATCAGCTGGTGATGACCGTTCTTTTCGCGGCCTTCTTTTCTCTGGTGTTCCTGCTCGTGAGCATCCCTTTTTCGCATAATGCCTGGTTCCAGCTCGGCAGCGGCGAGGTCTTCTGGTTCACCGTAGTTTTCTATGTGTTTTCAATCACCATCATCTCCTTCAGCAAGGTGGGCCTGCACATGATGCGCGAAGCGAAAAACTTCACCAGGCTGCACTACGTACTCTGGAATTCGGCCGAAATACTGCTGATTGCGGTGGTTTACTCCTTCTTCACCATTGAAGGCGACAAGTTCGGCATAATCGACCTCCACGACATGCAGTTCTGGCGCCTTTTTCTCAGCGCCGTGGTGTACGCCACCATCTCCCTCGGCGTGCCGTATCTGGTTGCCGCAATGTACTTTATGCTTGAGGAGAAGGATAATACGATTCGCCTGATGAACTATGAAAACGTGGTCAGCGACGCTCCGATTTCCCCCAGCGAGGAGAAGCGCATCACCCTTTTCGACAATTCGGGTGTCCTTAAATTCTCGATCAATTCCGACAACCTGTATTTCATCGAATCCGACGACAATTACATCCAGGTGTGGTACACCGACAGCATTGGTGAGATGAGACGATATATGCTCCGTTGCCGTCTCAAGACGGTGGAAGAGAGCTTTTCCGACAGCGACCTCGTGCGCTGCCACCGCAAATACATAATCAACATTCGGCGGGTGCGTCTGCTTGCTTCCGGGCGCGACGGCTACAGCCTGGAGCTCGAAAGCGACGCCACACCCCAGATTCCCGTATCCAAGACCTACGAGCAGGCCGTGCTTGCCCGTTTCAATTCCCGAGCGTAATATGTGGCAGAGAGTACAGACCCTTTATCTTGCAATTTCCACGGCCCTGATCGTGGCCATGTTTTTCTGCAACAAGGCAGGCGACATAAGCTTTGTGGCATATTGGCCATACCTTGTGCTGCTGATACTTATCACACTTCTCAGTCTCCTGGCACTGACCACCTACAAGATCCGCGTGTTCCAGGTCCGCACCACCGTCCTCGCAGCCCTGATAACCCTTGGCCTGCAGGCATGGCTGGTGGTGGATTTCCTTGTCACAGGCAACGATCCGCTGTTCCATGTGACGGCCATTTTCCCGCTGGTGGCAGTGATACTCGACGTGCTGGCCGCCCGCGGCATCTGGGCCGACGAACTTATGGTCCGCAGCTCCAGCAGGCTCCGTTCCTCAAAACGCAAGAAACATTAAATCATATAATTATGCGCATTCCTGAATCTGAACTCATCATCAACGGCGACGGCTCCGTATTCCACATCCACCTCAAACCGGAAGAGCTCGCCGACAACGTCATCATGGTAGGCGACCCCGGCCGCGTGGACATGATCGGCGAGTACCTCACCGACATCGAATTCCGCCACGAATCCCGCGAATTCGTGTCCATCACCGGCAGGCGCAACGGTAAACGCATCACAGTCCTTTCCCACGGCATAGGTCCGGACAACATCGACATCGTGATGACCGAGCTCGACGCCCTCGCCAACGTGGATTTCAAGACCCGCGAGGTCAAGCCCGTCCACAAGGCCCTCAACATCCTTCGCATCGGCACTTCCGGCGCCCTCCACGCCGACATACCTCTCGGCAGCTACGTGCTGTCCCACATCAGCGTCGGTTTCGACGGCGTGCTGAACTGGTATGCCAACCGTGAAAACGTGACCATCCCTGCCGTTGAGGAAGCCTTCCTCAAACACACGAAATGGCTCCCCACGCTCCCCACACCGTATTTCGTGAAGGCATCCCCCAAGATCATCGACCTGATGAAGGATGTCACCATCAAGGGTGTCACGATTTCCGCCCCCGGCTTCTACGGGCCCCAGGGCCGCGTGGTCCGTCTTCCCCTTGCCATGCCCAATATGCTTGAAGACATAGAGAGCTTCCGCTTCTCCGAGGCCGGCGAAGACTACCGCATCACCAACTTCGAGATGGAGAGCTCGCCTCTGGCCGGCCTTTGCGCCCAGCTCGGGCACAATGCCTCCACGGTGTGCTGCATCATAGCCAACCGCTACCTCCAGAGCTCCAATCCCGACTACAAGCCCGCCATTCGCAAGCTTGTCGAGCTCGCCCTCGACAGGATGAGTACTCTGTAGCTTACCTTGCCGAGACCGCAGTTTAGCGGTTTGGTGAACATAGGGTCATTCTTCCCCGGCTTCCTTGAGGCGCTCGGCGTTCTCGGCAATCTGGAGCTGGTCTATGCATTCCTGGATGTCGCCGTCCATGAAGACGGGCAGGTTGTACATGCTCCAGTTGATGCGGTGGTCGGTGACGCGGCCCTGGGGATAGTTGTAGGTGCGGATCTTGGCGCTGCGGTCGCCGGTGGAGACCATGGTCTTGCGCTTGGCGGCGATGCCGTCGAGATACTTCTGGTGCTCCAGGTTATACAGACGGGTACGGAGCTCTTCGAACGCACGGTCCTTGTTCTTCAGCTGCGAGCGCTCCTCCTGGCACTGCACGACGAGACCGGAAGGGATATGGGTGAGGCGCACGGCGGAATACGTGGTGTTGACGCCCTGGCCGCCGGGGCCTGAGGAGCAGAACAGGTCGAGACGGATGTCGTCCCAACTGAGGTCCACGTCGAATTCTCCCGCTTCGGGGAACACCGCCACGGAGGCGGCGGAAGTCTGGATGCGGCCCTGCGTCTCGGTCTGGGGCACGCGCTGCACGCGGTGCACGCCGGACTCGTATTTCATCACGCCGTACACGCCGTCGCCGCTGAGCTTGAAGACTATCTGCTTGAAGCCGCCGGAGGTGCCGGGGGCCTGGTCCGTGACTTCGAGACGCCAGCCTTTCGACTCGGCAAAGTGCTGGTACATACGGAAAAGGTCGCCGGCAAAGATGGCCGCCTCGTCGCCGCCGGTGCCGCCGCGGATTTCCACGATGGCATTCTTGGAGTCGTCCGGATCGGCGGGGATGAGCAGCAGCTTTATCTCCTGCTCGAGCTCAGGGATGCGCGGCTCCAGCTCGGCAATCTCCTCGCGCGCCATTTCGCGCAGCTCGTCGTCCTTCTCGTTCAGCAGTATGTCCTTGGCGGACTGCAGGTCGCTGACTGTCTTCTCGTACTCGTGGCCCTTCTGTATGATGGGTTCGAGCTCCTTGTAGTCCTTGTTGAGCTGGACGTACTTCTTCATGTCGGACATCACGGAAGGGTCCGACAGCTGGTCCTGTATGGATTTGAACTTCCCTTCGAGGGAAAGCACCTTTTCAAGCAATGTGTTTTCTGCCATAGCTTAAGCTATTTTCTTTATGTAGCAGCGGCGCCTCATGAAGGGCTCGTGCTCGTAACTGTTCCAAATATTCACGGCGCTGTTGGACTCTATCTGGGGATTTGAGATAGCCCAGCGGTTGCCGATACGGGCCGCCTTATCGGCCATTTCCTTGTAGTAGACCGCCGAGACGCCCTTGTTCTGCCACTCGGGCACGGCGCCGTTGATCATCAGGTCGGTGGTCTCGTAATTGTTCAGGGCCCTGAGCAAGTGTATCCATCCGAATGGGAAAAGATGCCCCTTGGCTTTCTGGAGGGCGGTGGAGATGCTCGGGAATGAGATTCCGAAAGCGACTATTTCTTCGTTTTCGTCGAGAAGCAGGCAACTGGCCTTGTCGGAGATGAAGCGCATCGACACACGGGCTTCCTCCTCGATTTCTTCTTCGGTGAAGGGAATGAAATTATAGACTGTCTGGGAGAAGCTGTCGGAATACACGTGGAAGAACTTACGCACCAGCTCCTTGTCTTTCTTCAGCTTGTCGAGGCTTCCGAAATGGAGGTTGTAGCGCTCCTCGACAAGACTTGCAACCCTGCGGGCCTTTTCGGGCACGCCATGGTTGGCCACCATCTTGTATTGCAGCCAGTCGCACTCTTTCTCAAAGCCGAGCGCTGAAATCAAGTCATTGTAGTACGGGAAGTTATACAGGCAGTTGAAAGGGGGGATATTCTCATAACCCTCCACCAGCATGCCCTGCTTGCCAAGCGTGTTGTAGCTTAGAGGGCCATGGATTTCATCCATACCCTGCTCCTTCCCCCACTTTTCGGCAGTGCCCACAAGCAGGCGCGCCACCTCCAGGTCGTTGATGCAGTCGAACCAGCCGAAACGCACGCTCTTCCGGGAATAGCGCTCATTGAAACGGGGATTGATCATCGCGCATATCCTGCCGACCACCCTGTCGCCGTCTTTCGCCAGCCAAAGCTTGCTGGTGCAGTACTTGAGACTCGGGGACTTGGTGAGCATATGCACCTGGTCAGAATGCAGCGCAGGCACATACTGGGCACAATTGCGGTAAAGCTCGTCCGGGAAACGGACAAACCTTTTCAACTGGCAGCCAGATTTGACTTCTTCTATAGTGTACATATGAACTGCAAAATTACAAATTATCTTCCACACTGGCAAGATGTTGCACTACAGCCTGCGCGCACACGCACCCGAAAACCGCCGGAAGATATGAAATCGTCCCGGTCTGCGACTTCTTGTTGCGGCTCTCTTCCAGCACCACGGACGTGCGGTCAGGGCGCTCGGTCGAGAACACGGCAAGGAATCCGCTGGTGATGCCGAGCTTGTGGAGGCGCTTGCGGAGCATATGCGCCAGCGGGCACTGGAAAGTCTGCGAAATGTCGGCCACACGTACCCTGGTGGCGTCCAGTTTTGACCCGCTTCCCATCGAACTGACCAGGAACAGTCCGCGACGCAGGCAATACTGGATAAGGGCGATCTTGGGGCTCAGGGTGTCGATGGCATCCACCACGCAGTCCGGCTCAATCCCGTCCAGCACCTCCGGTATCCCCTTTTCGTCCAGGAATTCCTCCACTCTTCGCAGCTTCAGCGACGGATTGATATCCATCAGCCGCTCGCTCATCACGGCACACTTGCTGCGGCCCACGGTGGAGTGCAGCGCCGGAATCTGCCGGTTGATGTTGGTCAGGCCAACCGTGTCGGCATCCACTATCACCATCTCCCCCACTCCGGCACGCACGAGCATCTCCGCCGCCATCGCTCCCACACCCCCAAGGCCGACCACGACTACCCTTGCAGCCGCCAGCCGTTCAAGCGCAGCCGCGCCTAATAGCATTTCCGTTCTTTCCTGCCAATCCATTCTCAAATTGTTTCAGATTCTTCGTCGGGCTTTTCCCTCCTCAGAATGACAGCCCTGTCATTCTGAACGAAGTGAAGAATCTATCATTTCATCCAGCGATTGAGCCAGTCGAAGAAAGTACGATGCCAGAAAAGGGCGTTCTGCGGCTGCAGGATCCAATGGTTCTCCTCGGGGAACACCACCAGCTTGCTGGGCACACCCATCATCTGGGCGGCGTTGAAAGCTGCCATGCCCTGCTCGTACGGGATACGGTAGTCCATCATTCCGTGGATGCACAGGATAGGCGTGTGCCACTTCGTGACCATGCTCACGGGGGCGTTGGCATAATGCCTGCGGGCCTTGGGCGTGGAGGCGTACGGAGCTCCCGCCTGCTGCATGCCGCCAAAGGTGATGCCGTCGCCGGCAGGGCCCTGCTGACCGGGCTGGAAGGCATATTCCGTGAGGCCGCCGTTGTCCCAGTTGGCGAACCACATTTCCTCCGTGGTGAACCACAGCTGGGCCTCGTCGAATATGCCGGCGTGCGCGATGAAGCAGTCGTAGAGGTCACCGTGGAGGCCTTCCAGCATATAAGCCGAATAGCCGCCATAGGAAGCTCCCACGCATGCGAGCTTGCCCACGTAGGGCTGACTCTTGATATAGCGTCCGACGCTCAGGTAGTCCTGCATGTTGAGGCCGCAGTAGTCGCCGCTTATCTGCTCCTTCCATTCCTGACCGAAAGCGGTGGTGCCGCGGCGGTTGGGCATGATCACGATATAGCCCTGCTGCGCCATCAGGCGGTAGCACCACCTGTAGCTCCAATCCTGGGAATTGCTTCCCTGCGGGCCTCCAAGCACGATTTCGATGGCCGGATAGACCTTGGTGGCGTCAAACTCCGGCGGGTACATGACCCAGCACTGCATCTGTTTGCCGTCCACGGTGGGCACGGACACGCTCTCGGTGCGCACGTCGTCGAGCTTGTCGAAAATGAAACGGTTGACTTCCGTGATGTTGCCGAAGGCCTCCCTGCCGGGCTCCACTGCCACGAGTTCAAGCGGGAAATGCAGCGAATAGAAGCTGGTCAGCAGACGTTGCGACTCCCCTTCCCCCTCGACTGCGAACGGGGTAAAGAAATCATAGGGCCAGTCTGCCGGGGTGAGGCGGGTCAGTTCATCTTCTGGCGTGACTTTGAATATGGCCTGCACTCCGTCAATCAAGGCGTTGAAATACAGCTCATTGCCAAACCACGCAGGGCCGGAGGCATCGCGGTCGAGGCTGGCGGCAAGCTGCCTGGGCGCGCCGAACTGCAGGCCGTCAGGGCCGCCGTGCACGGAGCAAATCAGGATGCGCTGGGCATCGGCCTCGTAGCCGTCGCGACGCATGGAAATCCAGGCCAGCCACTCGCCGCCGGGGCTCCACACGGGGTCGGTGTCGTAGCCGCCGTCCGTCTTCACGGGAAGCGTCGCACCTGTCTGTGTGTCATACACATAGATGCCCGTATTGGTGCTGAATGCATACTGCTTGCCGGCGAGTTTGCGACAGGAGTAGGCAATGTAGCGCCCGTCCGGGCTCCAGTCGAGCTGCTCAATGCCGCCGAATGGCTCGGTGGGAAGTTCCCAGGGTTCGTCGCCGAGCAGGTCGGTGGAATTATCGGGAGTAATCATGCCCTCGCCCAGCGGAGCCACGTAGCTGCGGGGAGTTTCGGTGACCCAATGGTCCCAGTGGCGGTACATCAGGTCCTCGGTGGCGTAGGCCTGGGCCTTGTCGAGGGCCGGATCGGTATCGGCCGGCTGCACCAGGGCCTTGTTCTTAATTGTGGAAGTGTAGATGAGCTTGCTCTGGTCGGGCGAGAGCTTGAATTCACTGATTCCTGCCGGCACGTTGCTCAGACACACTTTCTTGCCTAGTTTTTTGCCCTGCAGGGGCGCCTTCCATATCTGTCCTCCCTGGAGGAAGAAGATGCTTTTGCCGTCGATCGACCAGCGGGCGTTGCTCACGCTCTTGGCGAAGCGGGTCAGCTGCACGCTGCCGGAGGCGTCGGAATTGGCCAGCCACAGGTTGCGGCAGCTGCGGTTGGCGGCGATGTCGGTCCAGGACACGCCGTAGAGGACCAGGCTGCCGTCGGGGCTTATCTGGGGATCGCTCAGGCGCCCGAGCGACAAGAGCGTTTCGGGGGTCATCACCCCGTCTTCAATCTTTAATTCCGAAGGGCCGATATATCCGGAACCTTCATCCTGTTTACCACATGCCATAAGTGCAAACACGGCGCAAATGCCGATCAGATATTTTTTCATATTACCGAGATTATTAATCTATTAACGGCTTCCTCCGCCGTGTCCTCCGCCGGAGTATCCGCCACCTCCGCCCCTTGAAGAAGAGCCGCCGTAGCCACCTCTGGAGCCACTCCCATAGGAGCCGGAAGAACTGCCCATACCGGAGGAATAGCCGGAATAGCCGGAGGAGAAATAAGAATTGCGCACGGCCCTTCCGATAGAGTCGGAGAAGGACACGACAGCAGGCAGGCTCGAATAATGGACAGGCAATTTGGCAATGGCGGAAGCATCAATCTTGCTCATTTCCTTGGCCACCTTGTCGGCAATTCCGAAAATGGCGGCGTGGACAAGATAATCCCCCCACAGGCCCACCTCGACAGAGCTGCGTTCGCCCACAAGAGTGAAATCCTTGAGGAACTGCTTGAAACCGAGGGCCTTCATGGCTGCGGCCCGGCCGTCTGCGTTAAGGTCGATGGTGTACCAGCCTCCCTTGTAGGAAACATAGTTATTATCGCTGAATTTGGACAGCACCTTGTCCTGGACCGTGGTCATGAAAACTTTCATGGACGACCAGTGGGAATTCGACCAATTCTTGAATTCTTTCTCCTGTAGCACATTATCCTCGCCGGCAGCCTTTTTCAGATAGTCCAGGAAGGTCTTTTCAGGGACAGACATGTAACTCAGGTCTGCAGAAGGATTGAAGGTGAATTCCACCTTGTTTTTCGCATCATGGCGCATCTGTATGACATTGTGGAATATCATGCGGAGGAGCATGGCCGGAAGTATGGTGTAGCTGCGGTCATCCACTCCGCGAAGATGTGCCTGGATATAATATGTCTCATATATGTCGCCACCGAAAGGAAGGTCGCGGCACCAATCGAACTTCAGGGGGAAATTGCGCACGCCGAAGATTTCCTTGCGGCGCTTCTTGTCCACCCTTTTTTTGAGGTCGAGGGCCTCCAAAAATTTCACGACCGGCTTGATCATTGCGAACCATACCATGGCCACGAAGACCAGTAAGCCAAGGACTGTATAATACCATGGATCGGGGCCTTCGTCGGGATAGTAGCTGCCTTCGCGTGCCCGGTCGAGCACTTCGGTGAAATCCCTGTCCTGAAGGCTCGGGGAATCGAAAATGCCTTTGTCGAAACGCAGAAGCAGGATCAGGGAGCTGTAGGTGTCGAACGGCTCGCCCGACTCAGCAACCACCTTGCCGTCGTCCCATACCACCGTGCCGGTGTAGCCGAAAGCCCAGATATTGGAATTCTCCTCGCTGAGGGGCACCGGGGCAGTGAGCGAGAGTTTCGCATGCAAGGGATTGCTGGACAACTGGTCCCCGATGAACTGGATGTGGAGCATGTCGTGGTCGTTGAGAGTCTTGACCACGTTGGTCATATCGTAACTGACCGTGAACACATGGGGGCCGTAGGAACCGACGCCCCAGCATATTTCGCAGCCGGAATCCGTGCGGTTGATACCGCACCTGTGCGTTTTCTGCCTGATGTCCCTGTCGACTTTCCAGGCGCTTTCAGTAAAGAACTCGGTGCCCTCTTCATCGGTGACCTTAAGATTCTTTATTTCAATATCGCCAAGATTGTTCCGCACCAGATACCACTCGGTGCCGGACGCCACGACCACGTCCCATACTTCAACGATGTGGGCCGTTCCGTTTTCGGAAAGGCTCACATCGATCCTGATGTCGTTGATAGCAGGGCTATACGCAGCCAAAACTCCCGCCGAAAGCAGCGAGAGCAGGGACAGAAGCAGTTTCCTCATACTTAAATCTTGAGGGAAGGCATATCCGACTTGGCGGTGTTCTCCTTGAGGTAGTCTTTCTCGCCGAAGCGGAAGATGGAGGCCACTATACTGTCGGGGATCTGGCGGATCATCCTGTTGTAGCGGGTCACGGTGTCGTTGTAGGTCATACGGCTCAAACGCACCTGATTCTCATAGGTATTGACAGAGTTCATAGTGGAAATGTACATCGAATCGGCCTTGAGGTCGGGATAATGCTCGGCCACTACACTCAGGCGGCTCATCACCTTGCCGATGAGGTCTTCCTGCTCCTGGGCCTGTGCTGCAGTGCTGTTGGAGCCGATGCTGGAACGGGCGGCGATCACATCACGGAGGGTGTTGTATTCATGCTCGTTGTAGGACTTGAGAAGCTCCACAAGGCCTGTGAGGGCATCCCAGCGGCTGGACTGCTGCACGCCTATCTGGCTCATTGCATTCTTGACGAGTTCTTCTGCATTGACGAGCTTGCGCTGTACGGAAATAATCCAGAGCACCAGGATTACGATGACCGCAATAACGATTACAGTTACTAACATAAGGCTTTAATTTTTTTTGCAATATAATAATTTTCTACGATATGTTGCTATAGTCGCGCAATTCGAACTTGCCTTTGCGCAGTTCGCGAAGCAGGACGGCGTTCTGGGGCTTTTCCAGGGACGGGTCACCGTCCAGCACGCTCTGGGCGCAGTGCCTGGCCTCTTCGAGAAGCAGGCCGTCGCGCGTGAGGGATGCGATGCCCAGGGATATGGGCAGCCCGCTCTGCTGGGTGCCCTCCAGGTCGCCGGGGCCGCGCATCTTCATGTCCTGCTCGGCAATTTCGAAGCCGTCTTCGGTGGAGCACATCAGTTCCAGCCTCTGCTCGGCTTCCCTGCTGGTCTTGGGATCCTTCACCAGTATGCAGTATGACTTCTCCGCCCCCCTGCCCACACGTCCGCGCAGCTGGTGGAGCTGGCTCAGGCCGAAACGCTGGGCGCTGCGTATCACCATCACGCTGGCGTTGGGCACGTCCACGCCCACTTCGATGACGGTGGTGGACACCAGTATGTGCGCCCGGCCTTCGGCGAAGGCGCTCATATTGAACTCCTTCTGCTCGTTGCTCTGCTGGCCGTGCACTATGGCCACTTTGTAGCCCTCCTCCAGCGGGAACGCCTTGAGTATGTCTTCGTAGCCCTGCTCCACGTTGCTGACGTCCTCCAGCTTTTCGTTTATGAATATCATCGGGTACACCACGAAGCACTGCCTGCCCATGGCTATCTGCTCCCGCATGAAACGGTACATGGCGGGCAGGCGGTTCTGCCCTATGAGCATGGTCTGCACAGGCTTGCGCCCGGGGGGCATCTCGTCGATAATGGAGACGTCCAGGTCGCCGTAGAGCGTCATCGCCAGCGTCCTCGGTATAGGGGTGGCGGTCATCACGAGCACGTGCGGCGGAGCGCCGGGGCCCTTGGACCAGAGAGTGGCCCGCTGGTCCACACCGAAACGGTGCTGCTCGTCGATGACGGCAAGCCCGAGGGCCTTATACTGCACCGTGTCCTCGATGAGTGCATGCGTGCCCACCACTATGCCTATGCTGCCGTCGGCAAGGCCTTCGAGTATGGGCCGCCTGTCCTTGCGGCTGGTGCTGCCCGTCAGCAGCGCGCACCTCACGCCCGTGGGGGCCAGGTACTTAAGTATGTTGGCATAGTGCTGTTTTGCAAGCACTTCCGTGGGCGCCATTATGCATGTCTGGTAGCCGTTGCCGACCGCAATCAGGCAGCTGAGCACCGCCACCATGGTCTTGCCGGAGCCGACATCGCCCTGCAGGAGACGGTTCATCTGGGAGCCGCTGCTCAGGTCGGCGCGTATCTCCTTGATCACACGCTGCTGGGCGCCGGTAAGCGAGTACGGGAGGGCGCCGAAGCACGCGTGGAACGCCGGTCCGACATGGGGCATGGGTATGCCGTTGGCGGCACGGCTGCGCACGTAACGCTGCTTGAGCAGGCTGAGCTGCAGGAAGAAAAGCTCCTCGAACTTGAGCCTGCGGGAGGCCAGGGCGAGGGCGCGCTGGTCGTCCGGGAAATGTATGTTCTTGAGGGCATACGGCAGCGGACAGAGGCCGTGGGCCCTGATTATGCTTTCGGGGAGCGTCTCATGGACTTCGCCAAGGCAGAGCGAGAGAGCCGCCTGCTCGAGCTTGCACATCACCTTGCCGGTGACTCCTCCGTTCTTGAGCTTTTCGGTGCTGGGATACACGCCGGTGAGCACTCCCCTGGCGGAAGTGTCCTGCACCGGATTGTCGATTTCGGGGTGGACTATGTTGATCCTGCCGTTGAACGACTGGGGCTTGCCGAAGAACAGGAAGGTCCGGCCCGGCTCCAGCTTGTCGTAGGTCCATTTTACGCCCTTGAAGAACACCATCTCCATGCGCCCGCTGTCGTCTTCGACCATAATGCTCAGGTGCTTGATATTGATTAGGTTGCGGCTGACCACCTTACCTTGCACCTGCACGTATGCCACGTCCGGGGTCACCTCTGCAATGGGAGTGACGCTGCTGCGGTCCAGGTAGCGGAAGGGATAGAAATGGATAAGGTCCTCGAGGGTGAATATCCCGAGTTCGTTCTTCAGCAGCAGGGCACGCTTTGGGCCGACGCCCGGCAGGTATTGTATGTCGTTCTTCAATTCACCCACACAACAAAGATACTCTATTTTTTTATTTTTTCCGATTAAAATGCTTATCTTTGAACGATATGAAAAAGCACACTTCATTATTTTTGGCTATCCTTCTGATAATGACTGCATTCTCATCATGCAGCAAGGAAGTGGACGCCAGCTCCGGTGATGTAGCGCCCCAAAAGGGTAAGGTCACCGTCGAATTACAGGCCGGTTTTTCCGGCACACGCACTACGCTGGACAACTTTCCCACGGTGTACTGGCAAAATTCCGACGCCATCGCCGTGTGGGACGGCAGTGAAAAGTCTGTTTTCACTATAAAGTCCGGCACCAACCAGGGAGCCACCGCTACCTTCGAAGGCTCCGTCGACGAAGGGGCCACGTCTCTCTGGGCTCTCTTCCCGGCTTCCGCCTTCGACAGCTTCAACGGGAACTCCTTCACTGCCACCGTTCCCTCCAGGCAGACGGTGCAGTCAGGCGCCTGCAGCGCTTCCGGAGCCACAGTGGCAGCCGGAAAAGTGGACGGCAGCAGCGTCACCTTCAAGAATGCCATAGGGCTTGTCAAATTCACCATCGGCAGCGATTTTGACGGCCAGATCCACTCCGTCACCATAGAAGGAGCGGGCGGCGAGACGCTTGCCGGCAAGGCCGTCATCAACGCAGAGACGGGGGCACTCGTGAGCGTCGCCAGCCCTGAGACCAGCGTCTCGCTGGAAGCGCCCACCGGAAAATGCCTTGCGGCCGGAGACTATTACGTGGCCGTGCTTCCGGTGAATCTTCCCGGGGGCTTCACCCTCACGTTCAAGAACCTTTCCGGCAGCAAGCTGGAGAAATCCACCGCCAACGCAATGGACATCCCCCGCAACGGAGGCAAAAACCTCGGCACTGTGACCGGCGGGATCGGCGAGTTCAACAACCTCATCATGACTCCCGAAGAGCTGATCGAGTGGAACGAGAACACCGTATTCAGCCCCGGCGACGTGTACAAGCTGGGAGCCGACATAGACATGAGCGGCAAGACCTGGAAGCCCCGTTCCGATTTCCAGGGCACCTTCGACGGCCAGGGGCACCGCATCTACAACTTTGAAGTCACCACTTCAGAGTATGTCGGATTCATCCGCACCACCAAGGACGGAGGCACCGCCTGCATCAAGAACCTGGTGATAGGTTCCAAGGACGGCGTGAGCTGGGACGGCGTAAGCCATTTCACCCACGCGGCTTCCGCCAATAATTATACATGGTACTACGCGGGCGTGGTAGCCAAGACCATGGGCAGCACCAACCTTGAGAACATAATCAACTTCGCCGCGGTGGAGGCGGCGTCCAGCGCCACCAGCAAGACCCGTCTCGCCGGAATCAGCGGCAACATCGCATCCACTGGCACCATCAAGGACTGCATCAACTACGGCACCATCACCAACAATGCGCCCAAGACCGGCGTAGTGAGCAGCAGCGACAGCAGCACCGCCCCCGGCGCAATAGCCGGCATAGCCGCCCAGTGCGACGCTGCGGCCACATTCGACGGCTGCGTCAATTACGGCACCCTGACCAACAACAACCCCGGCACCTTCATCATCGGCGGCATACTCGGCAACACGAGCTACGCCTACATGCTCAAGAACTGCTCCAACTACGGCGCCATAGTGCTCAACTCCACTTATTCTTCCAGCGTCTGCTACGCCGGAGGCATCCTTGCATTCGGCAAGGGCGGCATCCAGCTCAAGGACTGCACCAATTACGCCGACTTCGAGTGGAACACCTTCAACAACACCTTCTATGGCGGCGGAGTATTCGCCTACATCGCCAGCGGCACTGCCAGCGGATGCGTGAACGAAGGCTCCGTGACGGTGACCAGCGGCGGCAAATATGCCAACTGGGCCAGCTTCGGAGGCGTTGCGGCGTCCATCTACACCACCGCCTCCATGACGAACTGCGAGAACCACAAGCCCGTGAGCGTGTACTTCGAGAATTCCATACGCGTGGGCGGAGTCTGCGGCACCCTCAACAGCAGCTGCAGCATCACCGGTTGCAAGAACACGGCCGACATCAGCGCCACCGTCAACATGGAGAACAACCGCTGGCTGGCAGTGGGCGGCGTCTGCGCATTCCAGGAAAAAGTTTCCGGGAGCGCGGCTAACCAGGTGAGCGCCTGCGAGAACACCGGCAGCGTGAGCATCGGAGGCGAGTACAAGCCGACCGCCGGTACGGTCCACAACAACGGTGCATGCGTCGGCGGCATCATGGGATACGGCTGCCTCACCCTCAACATCAAGGATAACGTGAACAAGGGCCAGGTCTCTGCCATCAACACTTCCTCCGTAGGCATGAATGCCGGAGGCATCATCGGCAAGGTGATCACCGGAGCCGGAATCACCAGTTCCGGCAACGTGAACGAAGGCAACGTGTCCTCCGATTCTTCAGAGCACACCGGCGCCGTGGCGGGCGGAGTTATCGGCTATGCCGGCATCTCCTCCTACAAGGCCACTTCGGACAACAATTATGCAGTGGTCTCCTGCGGCGATCCGGCCAATGCCGGTTCCGTGGCAGGCATCAACACCGCCACCCTGACTTCCTGCGGAGCGGGCGGCGCCGTGTGCGGCACCACGCTCGACGCCACCAACTTCTCTTCATACGTGCAGGGTTCTTCCAGCACCGGTACCCATTCAGCTACAACATTCGTCAGCAAATAGTTATGAAAAGTAAATACATATTTCATATAGCACTGGCCGTCTTGGCCGTAGCATCATGCCGGGAGCCCCTGGGGCCGGAAGACAAGCCTTCAGGAGAGCAACTCGAGACCATAGTCCTGGAAGCCAACCAGGAGATGGTGTCAAAGGCCACGCTCAGTTTCCCCGAGGTACACTGGCAGGAATCCGACCACCTCGCAGTATTCGACGGCACCGGCACCCGTGACTTCTCGATCAAGAGCTGTTCCGGCAAGAGCGCAGTCTTCACTGGTTCCGTCAGTGCAGAAGCCACATCCCTCCTTGCGGTGTATCCCTACGCCGCCGCTGTTTCCGCGGCAGACGGCACCGTGAAAGTGACTCTTCCGTCCAGCCAGACCATAGGCGCCGGAGAGTGCATAGACCCAGCCGCCCTGCTGACGGTAGCCTCCGCAAGCCGCGGCCAGGTGCTTCAATTCAAGAATGTCTGCGGCCTCATCAAGCTCAGCGTCGACAGGGATGACATCACTGAAGTGGTGCTGGCCGCCGGAGACGGCGAGGCAATAGCCGGCACCGTCGAGGTGGATCCCTCGACCGGCGTCCTCCAGAAGACAGAATCCGCCCAGACCACCATCTCCGTCAAACCCGCAAGCGGGACTTTTGCACAGGGAGACTATTACATTCCCATCCTGCCCTGCACGCTTTCCGCAGGATTCAAGGTGAGTGCGCTCACCTCCGGCGGCACCAACGGCATGCGCGTGACTTCAAGCGCCAATTCCGTGGTCCGCAACTCCGTGCTCAGGAACATCAAGCTCAGCGACATAGAATGGAGCACCCAGATTCTCACCCTCGAGCAGCTTAAAGCATGGGTCGCAGCAAATGACGGCAGCAGCGTCACCCTCGGTGCCGACATCGCCGTGGACGGCAGCTGGACCCCGTCGGCCCTCAGCGGCGGCAAGCTCTTTGGCAACGGCCACAGCATCAGCGGTTTCGTGCATGATGCCACCGGCGCAGGGGCTTACGGCCTCTTCAGCTCCGTGGAGAACTGCTCGTTCGAAGACCTGGTGCTCAGCGGATTCAACCTCACAAGCACGGACCAGTTCCTCGGAGGCCTCGCAGGCACTGCCAAGAACTCTTCCTTCAAGAACGTGTCCTTCGACGGCAAGCTCCAGTGCACGGCAAAGGTTACCTGGTCCGGCCGCAGCGCCGTCACCACAGACGCCAACAATTTCGGCGTGACCGGCGGCCTTGTGGGTCTTGCTGAAGGCTGCAGCTTTGAAAACTGCACCTACAGCGGAGTGCTGGCTTCATTCGGTAAAGGCACCGGAGGCATCTGCGGTTTTTGCAAAGACAGTTCGATCAAAGGCTGCTCCACGTTAATAGGCTGCGAAATCTACTGCTACTACCATTGCGCCGGACTCATCGCCGGAGCCACGATCGGAGAATCCGTGATTGAGGACTGCTCCGCCGAAGGCTTCGTGGGTTGCTTCGGATACCACACCGGAGGCATCACCGGATGGTTCGAGAACGGCCTCATACGCAACTGCGTCGTCGGCAGCCACTCCTATATCAGCAGCTCACAGTACGACGTGGGCGGTATTGCAGGCCACATGCAGGCACTTGCAGGAGGAAAGGCCGTAGTGGACCGCTGCACCGTGTATGCCAATGTGCAGGGCCAGTACAACGTGGGCGGAATCGTGGGCTACACCTGCCAGAAAGCCGCCGGCACGCTGGCTGTGACCAACTGCGCTTATCTGCAGGGAGACCTTTATGCGACCGGTATCAATTCCAACTACTACTCGCTTGCGGGCGGTCTCTGCGGATGGAACCAGAACACCCTCGGCACCGTCGTTTTCGAGAATAACGTAGCACGTCCCGGCCTTATCAAGACTTCCTACACCCGTGAAAAACGCGTCACCCCCGACACTTCCGTCTATAAGACCATCGGCGGCGTGGCCGGCCTTCTGGGATTCAGCAACGGAGACTCCGCCACAAAGCTCTCCAACTGCTACACCCCCATCACCAAGCCGGAAATCCTGGTGTCATACAAGAGCATCGATGCCTACGCCAGCGTGTTCCAGTATTGGGGCGCCTTCTACGGCAAGACCAACACCGCACTTCAGTACGGAGCCGACAACTACCGCGACGCCGACACCCAGTCCGGCTTGGGCACACCTGCCTCCACTGCCGGTGAAGTGGGCCTGAGCGTGCAGCAGATGACCGACGGCACCCTCCTGGGCCTGCTTAACTCCAACGCCTCAAAGTGCACGGCCGCAGGAGTCGAGGCCGAGTCGTGGATCGCCGGAGAATTCGGCTACCCGGTTCCCGCCAGCGTGATCGCCGATCCCACTCCCCGCGAAAGCGAGACCAAGCGGGTGAGCGTGTGCGGAGACTCCATCTCCACGTTCAACGGTTACATTCCGGCTGCCTACGCCTACCACTATCCTTGCTCCACCACCACCCACAGCTATTGCGAGTGCGTACGCAACGTCAGCCAGACCTATTGGTACCAGGTGATCTACGACCACATGAAGAACGCCCGGCTGGACCTCAACATGTCTTACTCAGGTTCTGCAGTAGCCCACAGCACAAACACGGCAAAGAGCGACCAGCACTGGTACACCCAGTGCTATGTCCAGCGCTACCTGCGCCAGGGCGGCATCGGCAACCCTGATGTGATCCTGCTCCACGGCGGCACCAACGACTGGGCCCACAACGACAACCGCCTCTACACCAATTCAGGCATGTGCAAGACCGCCGCGGCACCGTCCGACGCCGAAATGGAAGAGATGTTCGCAATAGCGGACGCAGCATCCACCCGCGAGGAAATCGAAGCCCTGGACGACACCACCTTCTGCACCGCTTACATAAAGCTGGTCAGGCTCTGGATCGACCAGTATCCCGGCGTGAAGATAGTCTGCATCATCGGCGACTACCTTTCCGAAGGCGTGGAACAGAGTATACTCAAGATTGCCGGCCACTACGGGGCCAAATGCGTAGACCTGCTGCAGGTCAACGGTTTCAACGACCAGACCTACATGCCCAAGCACGACTTCAACGGCAGTTCAGGCTGCCACCCGGGTGTGCAGGCCATGCGTTTCATCTCCAATAAGATTTACACCGAACTCGGAGGCTGGCTGGAGAGCGGATCCTTCAACAAGACCGCCGAATCCGACTTCGAGCAGTTCAACATGCTGGAGAATTTCTCGATGTAGAGCCTTTCAGGACCGTCGGTCCATCATGACAAGTGCCGGGGCCTTGCCTTCCATGATGAGATTCCTCATCCGGAGCATAGCCCCGGCGCTTCGTTTGAAAAACATGGAATAGCCTTCGCACAAGGCGTTCAGGCCGGTCTGGCCGCTATCGGTGGTATTGAAACGGTGTTTGGGGCAGCCGCCGTGGCAGAGCTGGAAGGACTCGCAGCGCAGGCACTTGCGGGGCAGGGCGTTGCGCTTGTCGATGCCGAAAGCCACCTGCGCCTGTGAGCGCATCAGGTCGGAGAGACGGTCCTGGTAAATATTGCCAAGCAGATACTTGGGATAGACGAAATGGTCGCAGGCATACACGTCGCCGTTGTGCTCCACCACGGCATTGCCTCCGCAGGTCTCGGCGAAACTGCATGTGCCGGGCTGTACGCCGCACCAGTTCGCCAGCGTGCAGTCGAAGAAATTCACGAACACGCGCCCGACGTCGTTGCGCACCCAGTAATCGAAGATATCGCACAGGAAACGGCCGAAGCCCACGGGGCTGACCGACCAGGGAGCGAGCACGGCGCCCTCCTCCGACGGATCGACGATACGCGGACGGGCATGCTTGTCGGGCTTGCCGCCGCGCATGGGATAGACCACATGCTCCACCACCGGGGAAAACTGCAGAAAATCGCTGCCCAGGCCCTTCAGGAACTGATACACCTGCAGGCCCTTGCCTTCGGAAGCACTGTTGATGGTGGCCATTATGTTGTACTCGGCGCCGGCGGCGTGGAGCTTACGCAGGCCTTCGATGACGCGCGCAGAGGTCGGGGCTCCGCCCTTGTCGCGGCGGTAACGGTCGTGCACATCCGGGGTGCCGTCCATCGACACGCCCAGCAGGAAACGCTCGCGGGCGAAGAAGTCCGCCCACTCCGGAGTCACGAGCGTGCCGTTGGTCTGGAGGGTGTTGTGGATCTTCTTCTCCCCTGCATACTTCTTTTCGAACTCCACCGCCTTGCGGTAGAAGTCGATGCCTAGCACAAGGGGCTCTCCTCCGTGCCAGTTGAAGGTGACTTCGTCCATCTCACAGGCGTCGATGTAGGTGCGGACGTAGCGTTCAAGCTCTTCGACGGTCATGCGGGGCTCGCGGCCGCCGTAGATTTCAGCCTTGTCGAGATAGTAGCAATAGGCGCAGTCGAGGTTGCAGAGGGAGCCTGCCGGCTTGAGCATGAGGTTGAATGCCAGAGGGCCTGCGAGCCGCTCGGCATCCTGTAGCGTAAGGGTGTCCTTTATGGTCCTCATAAGCCCCACTCGGAGGCGACTGCGGTGCCCTTGGGGGCATTGGGGACGTTGACGAAGTAGTTAAGTCCCGTCATCTCCTCCAGTTGGGACACGGTGTACATGTCCGTGGCGGCAGGCTTGTGGCCGGCGTTGCTGCGGTGCGCAAGGATGAATGCGGCGCACTTGATTTCGCTGGCGGTGCACTGGTCGAGGCGTTTGCCGCTGTTGCCGCTCTTGGTGCGTATCAGCACTTTGTAGTAGGCCGTAGGGATTTGCACGCTGCCGACTTTCCGGGGCTCGACGGTGACATTATAACGATCGGTGAATTTCGTGAATATGCATCCTATGACCTGGTAGAGCGTGTCGGAGCACCACTGGCCGTCGGTGAGGCTCTCCAGGTTGTTCCATGCGCCGCCGCCGGTGTTGAAACCGGACTGGAGCTGGGCGCCGATGTTGGAATAATAGAACACCTGGCGGTTGGTCTCCTTGGTGATGTTGCGGTCTGAGGAACCGAGCATATGGCCCTTTGTGTAGCCGTCCACGCTGCCGGCTTGCGCGCACTTGATGTTGGGATCTGCCTTGTAGGCGTTGGTGCGCTTGACGCTGCCCTTGTAGCAGGAATGCATAGGAGCGGCGACCCAGATCGGCTGCATACGGCTGGCCGAGTAGCAGCAGGAGAAGTTGCGTATCTTCGGGGCATCGGCCCTGAAGGTGTGGGAATAATAGTAGTCGGAGATGTTGTCGTCTATGCCGTTGGCGTCTTTGTCGGTCTGGGCGGGAAGTTCGAACCAGCCGTAATCGGCCGCAGCGTTGGGATCGACAGGGTGGACTATGGGATCGGGGTCCGGATCAGGGTCGGGATCAGGATCAGTACCGGGAATGTAGCTGCCGTAGGTCAGGGAAATGTCGGTCATGCGCGCCAGGAATTCCGCCCGTATCCATATCTTCTTGAGGTCCAGGGAACTCACGTCAATGGTTGTCACTCTTCCTGTGCATGAGCCCTTCAGGCTGCCGGACGGGAAGGTTTTTTCGCCATGCTCGCTGCAGAAGTAGAAATCGCCGCTTGTAGGCTGACCGCTGGCGATGGACAGGGTGATGCTTGTGATGACTCCGGGCATTTCCGGAGTGCCGATATAGGCAACCTTGTCCTTGTTGAGCTGCATGGCGGAGTGCTCGGAATCGTTGTAGGCGCAGAGGGTCCAGGTGCCGTAGTCGTTGGTGTAGCTGACGGGGTTGCCGTAGCTCTTCAGATAGGTGCCCGGGCTGGAGAATTCACTGTAGCTCAGGCTGGCGGTGCCTCCGGGCATCTCATTGGAAGTCCAGTCGCTGTCGGAGATGGTGAAGGGGCTCACGTTCTTGACCTTGCTGCGCTCGACCACCAGCTGGGCATCGGACTTGGAGAAGGTCGCGGTGCGGCCGTCGGTGTCGGTGAAGGTGATTGTGAGATCTTTGTAGGTGCCGGGGAACACCAGGGCATAATAGGTCACGCCGCTTTGGATGTCGCCTTCCAGCTCAACGTAATCGGCGCCCAAATCCTTATCGCTGATGCAATTGGGCTCGCCAGCCCGGTACTCCACGAGGGCCGTGCCCGTCATGGCTCCGCCTCCCGTCTCAGTGCCGCTTAGGTTTATCGAACTGATGCCTGCGTTATTGACCGTGATTCCCACCAGGCCGCAGATGTTCTTGAACTGCAGCATGTCACCGGTGCCCATCTGCGAGATGGCTATGTTGGTGGCGGTAGCGAATCCGCCGGCCACGGCCTCCTGCTCCGTGGGTATGCCCAGGCTCACGAAGCCGGACTCATAATCCACTTCGGGCTGCTCAGGATATATGGCATAAACGCACCCGGAGGCGGGCACGTCGCCCGAAAAGCCGGCGCTGCGGCGGTCGGAGCTGACGGAGGACTGGTGGAGGTCGTAGCAAAGGCCCGACTCATCCACTACCGTGATGCTCTCGCCGCTCTCGTCCCAGAGCACAGCTCCACTGCCGGTCATGCCTGTGCGGGTCTCGGGGATATTTTCGGAGTGGGTGGCCACGAAATCGCGGTGGACCAGGTTATGGTTGTCTATAGCGCCTATGTTGCAGGATGCGACAAGGGCAAAGGCACTTAGTGTCAGGAATGCGGTCTTGATGTTCATAGTTCACAAAAGTAACCATTATTTTCTATTTGTGTACCAAATAAGACTTTTTTTCTTCGGAAGTGTTGGAATCCAAAAAAAGTTATTACCTTTGCAATCCCAAGGAAAGATGCTCGAGTGGCTGAAGAGGCACGTCTGGAAAGCGTGTGGCCGCCTAAAGCGGCTCCAGGGTTCGAATCCCTGTCTTTCCGCGCTATGGAATAGATAATCAGGCGCCGCACGAACGTGCGGCGTTTGTATTAGAGAGTCCCCAGACACAAGCTCGCTTGCGCCTGGGGACTCTCTAATACAAACAATGGGTGGCTCCGCCACCCGCCTGATTAACTATTGCTCCCGGAAAGACAGGGAAAAGCGGATCAATTGCTCCGCACAAGACTCGTAATCAGTTTCGCCTTCAGCAGCCTCACCCCTAAGAGGTCAAACTTCGCCACAATACAGCCAGCGTGATAAGCAACCACCTCAATATCAGCGCATTACGAAAACTCGATTGCGCTGTTTAGCGCAATCGAGTTTAAGCAACAAGCTGACTATCAATCACTTCCGCATCACGCTCCGCGTCTGGCGGCTGAACCGCTTCAGCGGCTATACAGATACAACTCGTGGATCTCGCGGTCGTAGCCGTCGTAGAAGCCGCGGGGCATGCCGAGCACTATACGGGCACCACGGTTCGACAGGACAATCAGGTCGCCATTCCCCGGATTGACGCACAGGCCTTCAATCTCGCCGGCACGGCGAAAACCGCTCATCACCATATAGACATCCACTTCAGCGCTATCCTTCAACTCTTTTCCGCTCCCGCGATAAGGAGAGCAGACATAAAGATGGTCCGGCTCGCCACGGTCGGCGTCTCCGTCGTCGCTTGAGATAAGGATTCGGCCGTCATCCAGGCAGAAGATGCCCTGCTGGAGCTTCGGAGCCGGATCCAAGGCCACTTTGCCGACATATTTCCCGCTCGCCCGGTCGTAGCAATAGAGATGGCTTCCGTTCACCCAGTCGGCCATCCACACAAGGCCCCTCCTGCGGTCGACGGCCAGGCCGCAACATTCAACCTGACCGGACGCGGGCTCCCATGTAATCGAGCGTTTGTATTTAAGGGTGGCCGCATCGTAGATAGCGGTCTGGATATTCTTCCCTTCACCGTCCATGAAGTACTCGCAGCCGGCATAAATCTCCCCCTCGAACACATCGATGTCGCCGATATGGTTCGGCGCCGGAGTGCCTGCCGTAATAGACTTGAATGGCGTCTCGTTCGAAAGGGCCAAAGTTCCGTCCAGCGTGTATTTATACAATGCAGTGGAGCCGGAAACATAATAATACTCCCCGTCACAGGCGACGCCCTGCCGCCCCGCCACCTCCAGGACACTGCCTGGGCAATATGCCTCGACTCCGGAACGAAGGAAGGCGATAAAACCGTCGATATCAAGATTATATCCCCGCACGGGTGCGAGGAGGGCACCGGAGCTGTCGAGCAGGGCGTAGTTGGGCTGTGCATTCACCCCGAAGCGCTCACGGACGAGCCAGGAGTTCACGCGTCCCAGGTCCTTGAGCACGCGGCCGTTGTCCAGCGTCACCCAGTCTTCCTTCGCCAGCTTTGTCTTATCATCGGTATAAAGCGCCACGACCACATACTCGTCCCGCAGGATCTGCAGCACGCGCGGGTCGCTCCAGACGCGCTGCTCCATCTCCCGGCAGTTCACGCAGCCGTGTCCGGTGATGTCCACGAACACGGGGCGGCCCAGGCGTTTGGAGGCCGCAAGTCCCTCTTCCAGCGTGAAATAGCCGTCGAGGCCGAGGGGCATCTTAAGGTCGTACTTCTTGGCGACAGATCCTTCGCTGGCGCTCAGGATGACAGGAGAGTCGCTCAGGATGGCAGGAGAAGATGCCCGATCGGGGTCGGGCATGACGCCAGTGGAAGCGGCGGGCATGACGCCAGTGGAAGCGGCGGGCATGACGGCAGGGGCGTACTTCGACAGCACGAAATCCTGGGTCTCGAGCGGCGGCAGGTAGCCCGAAAGGGCCTTAAGCGGCGCGCCCCACATACCCGGCACCATATACACGACGAACGAAAACACCGCGATCACCAGCCCCAGCCGGAACACTCCCAGAGGCTTCTCCTCCGGGTCGTCGTGCGGGAATTTTATCTTTCCCAGCAGGTACAGCCCCAGGAGCGTGAACACCACTATCCATATAGCCAGATAGACCTCACGGTCAAGAATCCCCCAGTGGTACGTCTGGTCGGCGACGCTGAGGAACTTGAAGCCCAGCGCCACCTCGATGAAGCCCAGCACCACCTTCACGCTGTTCATCCACGAGCCGCTCTTCCCCTTCAGTTTGCCAAGCAGCGACGGGAACAGCGCCAGCACGGTGAACGGCAGGGCAAAGGCCACCGAGAACGCCAGCATCGTGACCATCGGAGCCCAGAACTCCCCTGCCGTGGAACGAATCAGCACCGAGCCCACTATGGGACCGGTACACGAGAACGACACCAGCACCAGCGTCAGCGCCATGAAGAAGATGCCTGCGAGGCCGCCCTTCTCCGAATTCTTGTCGCTCTTGCCCACCAGCGAAGACGGCAGCACAATCTCAAACGCCCCGAAGAACGATGCCGCAAACACCATGAACACTACAAAGAAAATGAGGTTCGGGAGCCAGTGCGTAGCCAGCCAGTTGAAGATGTCGGCAGTCACGGTGTCGCCCCCGAGCAAGCGCGTCAGAAGTATGATCACGCTTATCGGCACGGTGTACAGAAGCACGATGGAGAGCCCGTACATGAAGGCCTTGAAGCGGCCGGCGGCGGGCGTGGTGGAGCCCTTCAGGAAGAAGGACACCGTCATGGGCACCATAGGGAACACGCAGGGAGTCAGCAACATAGCGAATCCCCACAGGATAGCTTCCAGAATCAGCGCCCACAGCGAACCGGCTCCGGAAGACTCCTCCACAGGATTGGAAATCACGCCGCTGTGGGACATGTCGGGAGCGGCTCCGAGCGGCAGCTCGAACTCCCAGTCGGTCGGGCTCGCGCAGGACCCGCCGGTGCAAGCGAGCCATGTGATGTAGCCCCCGGCCACACCGGAGCCGGCCGTAAGGCGTATCTTCTGGCCCAGCCTGAACGTGCCTTCGAACACGGGCTCGCCGTCTTCCATCGCGGGCTCGCTGATATCGTAGAGCCCGCCTTCAGGCTCACAGCCCTGCAACTTCTCCAGCGTCAGCGACGGAGCGGAATACTCGGACGCTGTGCCGTAGGTGTGCCATCCGGGAGCGGTCTCCCCCGTGAATATCAGTTCATATAATCCGTCCCCGGCCTGTGCCGCTTCGGCCTTCCAGCTCACGGTGACATCGGGCACCTGGGCCCTGAGCCCGCAGAGCGGCAGCACGAAAAGCAGCGCGGTAACTATATGTCTCAGTTTCATAAATGCGGTTTCTTTCAAGTTTGTAAAGATAAGCATCTTTTTCGTATTTTTGCAAAACCTATGTCGCCGCTGGCCGTCATTCTCACCATGCTGGGCTATTTCGCCCTGCTGCTCGCCGTCTCCTTCATCGCTTCGCGCGGGAAAGGCAGCGCCTCCGATTTTTTCAACGGCGGGCGCAAAGCTCCGTGGTGGGTGGTGGCGCTGGCGATGCTTGGCGCGCCCATGTCCGGAGTCACCTTCGTGTCCGTGCCGGGCATGGTGGGCGATTCCGCGATGAGCTATATGCAGATGGTGCTGGGCTTCTTCGTGGGCTACCTGGTGATCGCTTTCGTGCTCACGCCGGTGTTCTTCCGGAAGAATACGGTGTCCATTTACCAGTATCTGGACGATCGTTTCGGGGGCAGCTCGCATAAGACCGGAGCATGGTTCTTCTTCATTTCCAAGATGTTGGGCGCTTCGGTGCGGCTGTTCCTCGTGTGCGTGACCCTGCAGCTGATGGTGTTCGGGCCGCTGGGGCTGCCGTTCGCCCTCAACGCCGCGGTGTGCATGCTCATAGTGCTTGCATACACGTTCCGTGGCGGGATGAAGTCGGTGCTCTGGACGGACGTGCTGAAAACCGTGTGCATGATTGTGGCCATTGTGCTCACCATCGTGTTCATTTCCCGGGACATGGGCCTTGACTTCAGCGGCACCGCCTCCACCGTGCGGGAGAGCCCGGCCTCGCGCATCTTCTTTTTCGACGATCCGAACCAGCCGCGCTACTTCTGGAAACAGTTCCTCGCCGGGGTGTTCATAGTGGTGGCGATGACGGGGCTGGACCAGGACCTTATGCAGCGCACGCTCAGCAGCCGCAACGCCCGCGACTCGCGCAAGAACCTGATTACCAGCGGGCTGCTGCAGGTGCCGGTGGTGTTCCTTTTCCTCTGCCTGGGTGTGCTGCTGTATGTGTTCGCGGAGCAGAAGGGCATTGCGCAGAGGGGCGACCTGCTGTTCCCGGCAGTGGCCACCGGCGGCTCGCTTCCACCGATAGCGGGCGTGCTCTTCGTGCTGGGGCTGGTGTCCTGCGCCTTCTCCGCCGGCGGCTCCGCGCTCACCGCACTGACCACTTCATTCACCGCCGACATAATCGGCACCGAGGGCAAGACGGACGCGGCGGTGGGCCGCACCCGCAAGCGCGTGCATATCGCTATGGCCCTGCTGATGGGACTGGTCATATATGGCTTCTATCTGCTTAACACCCAGAGCGTTATCGATGCTGTCTACAAGCTTGCAAGCTACACCTACGGCCCTATCCTGGGCATGTTTGCCTTCGGGCTTGCCTGCAAGAAGCCGGTGCACGACAAGTGGGTGCCGCTGGTGGCTGTGCTCTCCCCCGTTATCAGCTACGTGCTGCAAGCAAATTCCGAGCAGTGGCTGGGAGGCTACCGCTTCGGATATGAACTGCTGCTGGTCAACGCCCTGCTGACCGTGCTTGGGCTTTGCCTGCTGATCAAAAGGGCGCCGCGATAATGCATCGGGCAAGCCTTGCCGCATCTTCTTCGGGCAGGATTCCGGCCCCGGCGAGCGCTTCCACCGTCCATTCTTCCCGGGGGCTGTTCTCCCTGAAAAGCACGATGGAGTGCGCTGTGTGATGGTTTTTAATGTATGGATGCAGGCGCAGGCTGTCTTCGGGCATCTGCCAGAGGCGGAAGGGCCGGGAAGGCTTGCTGCAGATAATAAGGTCGCTGAGTCCGTCGTATTTTTCCTTGTCGAAATGGTAGATGTCCATAAGCTGCTCCTTGTAGGAATAGCCGCCCAGCCGGGCCCTGTACTCCACCATTTTGGCGGCGAAATAAGGGCCTATCCCAGGAAGAGCGTCGAAAGCCGCCGAGTCTGCGAGGTTGATGTCCAGCTTAGGGATGTCGATATATGGCTTCAGCCGCTCGAACACGGAATCCGCCACCACATAGGACTTTGCGAAATCGGACGGCCGGCGGAAGCGCCCGCCCCTGGCACGGTAATTATCTATGGACTGGGCCTGTTTCTCGCTGAATCCCAGCCGCATAAGGTCTTCGACGCTCACGGTGTTGGGATTGAAGCGGAAGCTCTCCACGCGGCGCGTCCGGTTGCGGGCGTGCTGCACCGGCGCGCTGTGCGGGACGTTGCGGCGCACCACATCCGGCACGGTATCTACCGGAGTCTTGTAGACTATATAGACCGTGTCCGGCTTGTCGCGGGCGGCAGCGATATGCAGCTCCGCCGCCCTGTGCACGAACAGCGCCGACTGATAACCTATAATTAGAAATGCAAGGGCGATAGCGCCCACCTTGAATACCGTCGTGGGACTATTCCCGGGATTCTTCTTCTCCATGATCCTTCCCCTCCTTGTACTTGTTGCGGTGCTCCCTGTGCCCTTCGGAGGGCAGGCCGGCCACAACTATTACAATTTCTCCCTTGGGCTCGACGGCCCTGAAATGCTCGAGCACCTCCGCCAGGCTCCCCCGGCAGTGCTCCTCATGCAGCTTGGATATCTCCCGCGCCACGGAGCACTCGCGCTCCGGGCCGAAATACTCGGCAAACTGCTCCAGCGTCCCAGTCAGACGCCTCGGTGATTCATAGAATATCATAGTTCTCGTTTCTTTGGTGAGTTCGGTCAAGCGGGTATGGCGGCCCTTCTTCTGCGGCAGGAAGCCCTCAAAGCAGAAGCGGTCGCAGGGAAGCCCGGAACTGACTATCGCAGGAATGCAGGCCGTGGCGCCCGGAAGCGTCTGTACTTCAATGCCTTCCGCAGCGCACTCCCGGGCCAGCAGGAAGCCGGGGTCGGAGATTCCCGGAGTGCCGGCGTCGCTGACGAGGGCCACCTTCAGGCCCTGGAGCAACTTCTCCCTGATAAGGCCCACGGTGCCGTGTTCGTTGAACTTGTGGTGCGACAGCAACTTCCCCTTGATGCCGTAGTGCTGCAGCAGCACGGAGCTGGTGCGGGTGTCCTCCGCAAGGATGAGATCGGCCTCCCTGAGCACCGAAAGGGCCCTGAGCGTGATGTCATCCAGATTTCCGACGGGAGTCGGAACTATGTAGAGAATACCGTGCGGCATATCGCAAAGTTTTTATTATATTTGTCTCCACAAAGCTAAGCAAATGTTTTCAGAAAACCACAAAAAATCCGGCTGCATCGAAGTAGTTTGCGGCTCCATGTTCTCCGGCAAGACCGAAGAGCTCATCAGGCGCCTGCGCCGCGCCCAGTTCGCCAACCAGAAAATCGCCATTTTCAAGCCGGCAATCGACAACCGGTACTCGGATGTTGAAGTGGTGTCGCACGATTTCCACAAGATTTCCTCGAAGCCCATTTCAAAAGCCACCGACATGCTTGAGATCGAGCCGGACGTGGAAGTGGTCGGCGTGGACGAGGCCCAGTTCTTCGGGCCAGAGCTTGTGGACGTGTGCCAGACGCTTGCGAACCGCGGAGTCCGCGTGATAATCGCCGGCCTCGACACCGACTACCTCGGCAAGCCCTTCGGGCCCATGCCCATGCTCATGGCTGTGGCTGAAGACGTGCAGAAAGTCCACGCCATCTGCGTGAAATGCGGCAATCTCGCCAATCACTCCCACCGCCTCAGCAAGAGTAGGAAGCTGGTAGTGCTGGGCGAGAAAGACATCTACGAGCCCCTCTGCCGCGAGTGCTACAACAAGGCTTTGGCCGAAGAAGCAGAATAATCCTCAGCGTCTGGGGTGGTGCTCCAGAATGGAGCGCTGCCATGTGCGGGAATCTATGTGCGTGTAGATTTCCGTGGTCAGTATGCTTTCGTGGCCGAGCATTTCCTGCACGATACGCAGGTCGGCGCCGTTTTCGACCAGGTGCGTCGCAAACGAATGGCGGAAGGTGTGGGGCGAAATCTCCTTGCGCACCCCGGCAAGCATGGCGCGCTGCTTGACCATATTGAACACGGAAACGCGGCTCAGCGGCTTCCCGCGCAGGTTCAGGAAGGCGAAATCCGAGTACTCCGGGGCGGCGGGCTCAGGGCGCACTTCGAGCCATGCGGAAAGCGCTTCCAGGGCCGGGTCTCCTATCGGCACCAGCCTCTCCTTGTCGCCTTTGCCGACTATGCGCACGAAAGCCTTGTCGAAATCCACGTGGGAAATGAGCAGGCCGCAGGCCTCGGACACCCGCAGGCCGCAGCCGTAAAGCACCTCGAGGATGGCGCGGTCGCGCAGGTCGCCGGGTTTGGAATCCGGCACGCTCTCGATGATGGATGTTACTTCCTCTACCGACAGCACCTCAGGCAGATAGCGCCCAAGTTTGGGGGCATCCACCTTGTCGCATGGATTGTCTTTCCTCTCCCCTTCCAGGACGAGAAAATCGAAATAGGACCGCAGGGCGCTCAGGGATCGGGCCTGGCTGCGCTTCGAAAGCTCCCCGGAACGGGACGACATGTAGGCTATGACGTCCTCCGAGGTGCATTCCACGGCCGCTTTTCCGCCCAGGAAGGACAGGAAGGCGGCTACTTCTGCGCCATAGGCAGCCACCGTGTTCGGCGAGAGCCGCCTCTCTATGGAAAGGTAGTATGAGTACTGGTCCACATACAAATTTAACAATTATTTTGTATATTTGTAAATTCTTATGGTGAAGAAGTGGTCGCATATCCTCTGCGCAGCCGTCTGTGCAATCATCCTGGCATCCTGCACCCGGGAAATCACTGAGACGCCCGGCATCAGGAGGGTGTTCCTCATGTACTCGGCGGCCTTCAGCAACCTCTCTTCCAACATCCACAACAATGAAGAGCAGCTTATCGACGGCGAGCTCCCCATGCTGGGCAGCGATGACGTGCTCCTGATCTACTCCCACCATACCAGCCAGAGCGGCGTCTACGCCATTCCGACGAATCCCATACTCTGCCGCGTGTTCAAGGGCCCAATGGGCGAGGAACGCAAGGACACGCTCATAGTCTATCCCGAGACCGACATCAGCGCCTCCCCGCAGACCCTGCGGAAGGTGCTCACCGACGTGCAGGAGCTCTTCCCCGCCGACAAATACGGCCTGCTGCTCACTTCCCACGGCAAAGGCTGGATTCCCCCCGGATACACTGAAAACAACAGCATTATCTTCGACTCCGCAAAATCCACCAAGGAGCTCGGCATCGAAATGGTGGACGGGTCCGGAATCGATGTGAGAGACCTGCCCGGCGCCATACCCATGCACCTGGAATTCTTCATCATGGACGCCTGCCTGATGGGGTGCGTGGAAGTGGCCTATGAGCTTAAGGACAAATGCGACTACCTGGTCTTCTCCCCGACCGAGATTCTCAGCTACGGCATGGTTTATACTCCAATGCTGAAACGCCTTTTATGGACCGGTAAGGCGGACCTCCAGGCCGTATGCGAGGACTATATGGCTTACTATAAGTCCCAGAGCGGATCTTACCAGTCCGCCACCATCACCCTCGTGGACCTCAAAGGCATGGACGCCCTGGCAGCCGCCTGCGCCCCCCTCACGGCCAAATACCGCCACGCCCTCGACAACCTGGACCGCAGCAAGATACAACCATATTTCTACAACGACCTCCACTGGTTCTACGACCTGCGGGACATTTTCGTCCAGGCCGGAATCAGCCAGGCGGAGCTTGAGAGCCTGGACTCCGCACTCGAAGGATGCGTGCTCTACAAAGGCGCCACCGAGTCCTTCTTCGGATTGAAGATGGAACGCATCTGCGGGCTCAGCTCCTACATACCGATGAAAGAGAGGGATGCCCTCAACGAATACTATAAGACACTGTCTTGGAACAAGGCGATTGGCCTGATACAATAAAAGATATGTCATTCATCGATGAAAAAATTGCACTGGACGGACTGACATTCGACGACGTACTGCTTGTTCCGGCGTACTCCGAAGTCCTCCCCAGGGAAGTGGACCTGCACACCAGGTTCTCCAGGAACATCACCCTCAACATACCGATAGTGTCCGCTGCGATGGACACCGTCACCGAGGCCCCCATGGCCATAGCGCTCGCCCGTGAAGGCGGCATAGGCGTGATCCACAAGAACATGTCCATAGCCGAGCAGGCTGCCGAGGTGCGCAAGGTCAAGAGGGCAGAGAGCGGAATGATCTACGACCCCGTGACCATCCACGTGGACCAGACGGTAGGCGACGCCCTCGCCCTGATGCAGGCCAACCACATCGGCGGCATACCCGTCACCGACACCGGCGGGCACCTGGTGGGCATTGTGACCAACCGCGACGTCCGCTTCCAGGAAGACATGGGCGTGCTGATCAAAGACGTGATGACGGCTGAGAACCTGGTCACTATTTCCGTCGGTCACACCGACCGCAAGCATGTCAAGGAAGTGCTCCAGAAGCACAAGGTCGAAAAGTTGCCCGTAATCGACGGCGAAGGCCGCATCGTGGGCCTCATCACATATAAGGACATACTCACCGAGAAGCTCCACCCCAACGCCTGCAAGGACGACAAGGGGCGCCTGCGCGTGGCTGCCGGCATCGGTGTCACAGCGGACGCCGTGGACCGCGCCAGTGCGCTAGCCGCCGAAGGCGTGGATGCCGTGGTGATAGATTGCGCCCACGGCCACAGCAAGGGCGTGTTCGAGCAGCTTGCCAAGGTTAAGGCGGCCCTGCCCGGGCTTGATGTCGTGGCAGGCAACGTGGCCACCTATGAGGCCGGCATGCAGCTTGCGAAGGCCGGAGCGGACGCCGTGAAAGTGGGCATAGGCCCCGGTTCCATCTGCACCACCCGCATAGTCGCTGGCGTGGGCGTGCCGCAGCTCTCCGCCATCTACGAAGTGGCCCGCGCGCTCAAGGGCACCGGCATCCCTGTGATTGCCGACGGCGGCCTGCGTTACTCCGGCGACATTGTGAAGGCGCTTGCCGCCGGCGGCGACTGCGTGATGTGCGGCTCCATGTTCGCAGGCACGGAGGAGGCGCCCGGTGAGACCATCATCTACAACGGACGTAAGTTCAAGTCCTACAGGGGCATGGGCAGCATCGACGCCATGAGCGCCGGCTCCAAGGACCGCTACTTCCAGGACAAGGAGACCGAGACCAAGAAGCTCGTCCCCGAGGGCATAGTGGGGCGCGTCCCCTATAAGGGCACACTCGAGGAGACCGTCTACCAGCTCATCGGCGGCCTGCGTTCCGGCATGGGCTACTGCGGAGCGAAAGACCTCAGCGCCCTGAAGGAAGCGCGCTTCACCCGCGTGACCGCCAGCGGCATGACCGAGAGCCACCCGCACGACGTCACCATCACCAAGGAGACGCCCAATTATTCCAGAGGAGATTAGGTTATTTAGTATTGTATATTTATGACTAAAGGAAATGTTCGCCCCGCTGACATGGAGCGTATCACTACGCCCGCTCTGGCGCAGAAATTCATTGAAGAGCAAATAAAGGAGCTGCGTGCTCAGATTGGAGACAAGAAGGTGCTGCTGGCACTGTCCGGCGGTGTGGATTCGTCGGTGGTTGCCGCCCTGCTGATAAAGGCAGTCGGCAATCAGTTGGTGTCGGTGCACGTGAACCACGGCTTGCTGCGCAAGGGTGAGCCCGAGCAGGTGATCCGGGTGTTCCGTGACGAACTGAAGGCCAACCTGATTTACGTGGATGCAGTGGACCGCTTCCTGGACAAGCTCGCCGGAGTGGCGGATCCCGAGCAGAAACGCAAGATCATCGGCGCCGAGTTCATCCGCGTGTTCGAGGAAGAGGCCCGCAAGCTGGAGGATATCAGCTTCCTGGCCCAGGGCACAATCTATCCCGACATTATCGAGTCCGGCCCCGTGAAGTCCCACCACAACGTCGGCGGCCTGCCCGAAGATCTCAAGTTTGAGCTGGTTGAACCGATCAAGCTGCTGTTCAAGGATGAGGTCCGCGTAGTGGGCGAGGAGCTCGGGCTGCCCGACAACATGGTGTACCGCCAGCCCTTCCCCGGCCCCGGCCTGGGCGTGCGCTGCACCGGCGCCATCACCCGCGACCGCCTGGAGGCACTGCGCGAAAGCGACGCCATCCTGCGCGAGGAGTTCGCAAAAAGCGGCCTGGCCGGCAAAGTCTGGCAGTACTTCACCATCGTGCCCGACTATAAGTCGACAGGCGTCAAGGACGGCAAACGCAGCTGGGACTGGCCCGTCATCATCCGCGCCGTCAACACCCGCGATGCCATGACCGCCACCATCGAGGAAATCCCCTACGAACTGCTGCACCACATCACCCGGCGCATAGTGACCGAAGTCCCCGGCGTCAACCGCGTCCTCTACGACCTCACCCCCAAGCCCACCGGCACCATCGAGTGGGAGTAATCGGAGTTGACCGATGCCATAGCGGAGCGAAGGCAACATTACTTCAACGTGTGCATAAATTAAATTTTTCGGCATTATATATATAAATATTGCCAAATTATGATTATCTTTGCGAAAAGATGTGATTATGAGAACATCTGATTATTGCAAAGATATTGATTCCCTTCTTCAAGGGGAAAGTGCTTTGACGGTTGCTCACTTCACTTCGGCATGGCCTGAAGTGCCTATGCCCACCGTGTATTCCCGCATACGTGGCCTGATGCGTGAGGGAAGGCTTTCGCAGGCCGGCCGAGGGCTGTATCTGCCTGTTCATAAACCTAAATTTGAGGTGGCTGTCACCGAATGGATGATTCGTGTTAATGGCTGGCTCATTGAAGGATGCGAAGGCGTTAACCATTGTATTTACGAAAAGGGTGGCAATTTGTACGTAGAAACGTACAAAGGTTATATCCCGCTGGTGACAGATTGCTTAAAACGGCATTCTGCAAAAGTAGTCCGGCAAAAAGATGCCAAGGCATTCCCGGCTACTCTCGAAGGGTATATCATCGTGGGCACTCTGGTTTCAGATGCTCCCGTTGTGTCAGAGGAGAACTTTTCCCTTCCCTCGTTGGAAAAAATCCTTGTAGATAATCTGAGCCAAAAAGGAGATGATGAAAAAGAGTGCCAGTTTGCATTCCAAAAAGCAATGGAGGTGTATCCAGTGAATATAAACCGTATGAAACGCTATGCGGCAAGACGGGGCTTGAAGGAAGAATTATCTACATCTCTACTCGCCCTTGACAATGAGCGAATGGCGCTGTTCTCCGCCATGCAGAAGTATCTTGCAAGCATTCCTGTCCTTCGTGCATGGGTTTTCGGTTCCTTTGCCCGTGGAGAGGAAACACCTGGAAGTGATTTAGACCTGCTCGTTGATTATGACCCTTCCTCCAACGTGTCTTTATTGGATATTATCCGCTACAAGAAGAAGCTTGAGATAGTAATCGGCCGGGATGTAGACCTGGTGGAAAACGGTTATTTGAAACCCTTTGCCGTCCCCTCGGCAGACCGTGATAAATATTTAGTCTATGAGAGATAAGCTAAACGATCCTGCCCGGATACAGTTGATACGGGAAGCAATAGAGAACATTGAGAGTTTTATGCAAGGGACAAACTCTCCGGAAGCATTTGAAGGGAACAAGATCCTTTGCCACGCTGTTGCTTATAACCTTCAATGCATAGGGGAAGGAGTCTATCGTCTTTCAAAAGAGTTCATCTCTTCACATAAAGAAATCGACTGGGAGGAAATAGAAGGTCTTAGACACGTGCTGGTACACGATTATTACATGGTGAATATGAGAACTCTCTGGAACATTCTCCAAAAAGACCTTCCCAATCTCAAGCGATATGTCGAGGCTTTGTAAGCAAGGTGGCTAAGTACTATATCCCCTGTTTCATACGAATAACTAGTTGATAAACAGTAGCTCGCGGTATTTGGGGAGGGGCCAGGTGTCGTTGTCGACGACCTCTTCAAGTTGGTCGATGGGCGTGCGGATGGTGGAGAGGCTTTCGGCGATCTTGTGGTAGGCGACAGCCTTTTCATATTCGTCCGTGATGGCGTTGGCTTTCTTTCGGGCTTCAACCATATTGCCCACGAGGGATTCAAGTTCGGTCACCCAACCCGATATCTTGTCGGAGAGTTTGATTGCGACCGACGCTTTCTCCTTGTAGCTTTCCGGGAAGTTTTCCTTCATGAGGGATATATTCTTGAGAAGGGCGTTCTGGTAGGCAAGGGCCGCCGGGATGATGTGGTTGATAGCCATACGTCCCAGCACACGGGCCTCGATCTGGATTTTCTTTGAGTACATCTCCCATTTCACTTCGTTGCGTGCCTCCAGCTCTTTCCTGGTCATAATGCCGAGCGAAGTGAAAAGCTCCACTGATTCCGGAGTGGTGTAGGCCTTGATGATTTCCGGCGCGCTGCGCTCCGTGTCAAGGCCGCGGCGTGCCGCTTCGCGCTGCCACTCGTCGGAATAGCCGTTGCCGTCGAAGCAGACCACATCTATGACCGAGCGGATGATGGGCTTGAGAGTATCCATCACGGCGATTTCCAGAGGCTTGCCTGTCGCAAGTTCCCTGTCGAGATCTCCCTTGAAGAGATTGAGCTGCTGGGCCACGGCCGCGCTCAGGGCAATCATCGCGCCGGCACAGTTGGACGATGAACCAACTGCACGGAATTCGAAGCGGTTGCCCGTGAAGGCAAAGGGCGAGGTGCGGTTGCGGTCGGTATTGTCCAGGAATATTTCCGGGATTTCCACGAGCCCCACTGACGCTCCTGTCTTTCCTGCTATCTCTATGGGGGTACCGGAAGGCAGTTCGACCAGCTTGCGCAGCACTTCGGTCATGGTACGGCCAAGGAATGCCGATACTATTGCCGGAGGGGCCTCGTTTGCGCCAAGCCTGTGCTCGTTGGTGGCGCTGGCGATGCTTGCCTTCAACAGGGCGTTGTGCCGCTGCACCGCAGCCAGCACATTCACGAAGAACGTGACGAACTGCAGGTTGCCGAGGGCATCCTTACCCGGGGCGAGCAGCTGTGTGCCGGTGTCCGTGCCCAGTGACCAGTTGTTGTGCTTGCCGGAACCGTTTATGCCTGCAAAGGGCTTTTCATGGAGCAGGACCACGAATCCGTGCTTCCTCGCCACGGTGTTCATGGTGTTCATAATCATCTGGTTCTGGTCGTTGGAGAGGTTGCACTCGCCATAGATGGAGGCGAATTCGAACTGGTTCGGAGCCACCTCGTTATGCCTGGTCTTCAATGGGATGCCAAGTTTGCACCCCTCTATCTCAAGCTCCCGCATAAAAGCCGCTACCCGGGAAGGGATGGCCGCAAAATAGTGGTCGTCCAGTTGCTGGTTCTTGGAAGAAGCATGACCCACCAGAGTCCTGCCGGTGAGCATCAGGTCCGGCCTGGCCGCATAAAGGTCTTCATCCACGAGAAAGTACTCCTGCTCCCACCCCAGATACGAATACACCTTCTTGACATCCGGATTGAACAGGCGGCAGATGGGCAGGGCCGCTTCCGAGACAGCCTTGAGCGACTTTTTCAGTGGAGTCTTATAGTCGAGAGCCTCTCCTGTGTAGGATATGAATACCGTCGGTATGCAAAGGGTGTCGCCCTGGATAAAGACAGGAGATGTGGGGTCCCATGCCGTGTACCCGCGGGCCTCGAAGGTGGCCCTGATGCCTCCGCTGGGGAACGAGGATGCGTCAGGCTCCTGCTGTATGAGAGATTTGCCGTTGAACGCCTCGATCACACCGCCCTTGCCGTCATACTCGAGCATGGAGTCGTGTTTCTCGGCGGTAAGCTCGGTCAGCGGCTGGAACCAGTGCGTAATATGCGTCACGCCGTGTTCGAGCGCCCATTCTTTCATGCCGCCGGCCACTTTGTCGGCCGTGGAAAGGTCCAGGGGATGGCCGTTGTCGATACAATCTACCAAAGCATTGAAGACCTTGCTGTCGAGATATTTACGCATCTTGTCCCGGTTGAAGACAAGCTCTCCGAAATATGCCGACTGCCGCTCATTGGGGGCGGTCACGTCCTTAGCCTTCTTTTTGAAGGCTTCCTGGACAACGTCAAATCTGAGTTTGCTCATAACTGTTATGAATTATGCTCAACGAAGCAACGGATGGTGTTCTCCATAAGCATGGCGATGGTCATGGGCCCGACCCCTCCAGGGACGGGAGTGATCCAGCCCGCCACTTCAGAGACCGAGTCGAAATCGACATCGCCGACGATTTTGCCCTCGTCGGTGCGGTTGATGCCCACGTCGATCACCACGGCCCCGGGCTTCACCATGTCGCCGGTAATCATCCGGGGCCTGCCGACGGCAGCCACCAGCACGTCTGCGCCACGGGTCACGGCCGCCAGGTCGCGGGTCCGGGAATGGGCGATTGTGACTGTGGCGTTTCGGTCCAGCAGGAGTTTCGCCACCGGCTTGCCCACTATGTTGCTGCGCCCCACGACAACGGCCGTCTTGCCATTCAGGTCGCAGCCTATGCTGTCTATCATGCGCATCACGCCGGCGGGAGTGCAGGGCACTATGCAGTCTTTGCCCAGCCACAGACCGGCCACGTTGCCGGGATGGAAACCGTCCACATCCTTTTCGCGCGCAATGGCGTCGATCACCTTCTCCTCGTCGATATGCTTCGGGAGAGGAAGCTGGACAAGGATTCCGTCCACGGCCGGGTCGGCGTTCAGCTCTGCTATTCTCTTCAGTAGGAGCTCCTCGGATATATCGGAAGGCAGCTCCAGCTGAAGGGATTCGATTCCCGTGAATGCGGCCGCCTTAACCTTATTGCGGACGTAAACCTGACTGGCAGGGTTCTCCCCCACTATTATTACCGCAAGGCAGGGCCTGCGCCCATACCGGGCCTCGAGTTCGACTACCTTAGCCTTGACTTCTTCTTTGACAACGGCGCTCAGCGCCTTTCCGTCTATTATTCTTGCCATACTACTTAAGCGCCTGATGCGCTATGTCTGAACGATAAAACAAATTGTCGCATTGAATCCGGGACACGGCTTCATATACTTTTTTCCGCGCCTCGGCAAGGCTGCGGCCCTTGCACACAGGCATAAGCACGCGCCCTCCGTTGGTCACGAGCCTTCCGTCTTTCAGGGCGGTGCCCATATGATAGACGCGGGCCCCGGCGGCGTCGATGCCGCTGATCCCGAACCCCTTCTCATAGTGGCCGGGATAGCCCCTGGAGGCCAGCACCACGCCCATGGTGACTTCGTCGCTCCATTCGAGCGGGCCCACCGGGCTGCCTGAGGCCACGGCATCGAACAGCGCAAAAGCGTCGCCCTGCAGCAACGGCAGCACCACCTCCGTCTCGGGATCGCCAAAGCGGGCGTTGAACTCAATCACCTTGATGCCGTCGGCAGTCTTCATGAGCCCGCCGTAAAGCACCCCGCTCAGGGGACAGCCCTCGGACACCATGCCCGAAGCCGCCTTGCACATTATTTCCTGATAAGCGAATTCCCTGTCAGCCGCGGTGATGAACGGCAATCCGGTGTACGCGCCCATGCCACCGGTATTGGGGCCCTTGTCGCCGTCGAAGGCGCGCTTATGGTCCTGCGACAGGGGCATGGGATACACGTCGTCTCCGCACACGAAACACATGAACGAAAACTCCGGGCCTTCCAGGTAATCTTCCACCACCACGCGCCCCTGCCCGAAGCTGTGGTCCAGGAGCATGGAGGCGAGGGCCTCGCGCGCCTCCTGCATATCCGAGGCGATCACCACGCCCTTGCCGGCGGCCAGCCCGTCGTATTTGAGGACGGCCGGGAAAGGTCGGCGCGACACATACTCCACCGCCTCGCCGTAATCGGAGAAACTGCGATAAGCCGCCGTGGGGATGCCGTATTTGGACATAAGCTGCTTGGCGAACTCCTTGCTGCTCTCGATCCTTGTAGCAGCAGCGGTGTGCCCAAAGATCCTGAGCCCTTCGGCACGGAAAGCGTCAACGATTCCGGCAGAGAGCGAAGCTTCAGGACCGACGACGGTCAGGTCCACCGCATGCTCCAGGGCAAAAGCCTTGAGCCCTTCGACATCCGTATCCTTCAGCGGCACGTTGACAGCCTGCTCCCCTGTTCCGGCATTGCCCGGGGCGCAGTAAATCCTGGAAACCTGCGGGGAACGGGCCAGAGCATCCACAATGGCATGCTCCCGGCCGCCTCCACCTATGACCAAAACGGTTTTCATATCCTAATGCTTAAAATGTCTTACTCCGGTAAACAGCATACAAATCCCAAGTTCATCCGCTTTCTTTATGGCGTCTTCGTCGCGGATGCTGCCGCCCGGCTGCACTATCACGCTGACTCCGTACTTAGCCGCCATGGCCACCGTGTCGTCAAATGGCAGGAAGCCGTCGGACGCAAGGACCAGGCCCTCGGCAAAACCGGCATTCTTCGCTTCTTCAAGAGCGATGGCGGCCGAGCCGACACGGTTGGTCTGCCCCGCTCCTATGCCTATGGTGCGGTTGTCACGGACTACTGCTATAGCGTTGGATTTCACGTGCTTGACTATCTTCCACCCAAAGCTCGCATCCTCAAGCTGGGCGGCCGTAGGCTTCACCCTGGTGACACACATTTCAGGCACCACCTTCTCCACCTGCGTATCGAGGTGCTGCGCCAGCAGTCCTCCGTTCACGCTTATATACTGCATCACGGGAGCATCGGAACGGGTCATATCCACCTGCAGCACACGGAGGTTCTTCTTCGAGGAGAGTATCTCCAACGCCTCAGGCGTATAAGAAGGAGCAATCACTATCTCAAGGAAAATGGGCTTCATGCCGAGCGCCACCTCTGCGGTAAGTTCCCGGTTCACGCCAACTATTCCGCCGTAGATGCTCACCTTGTCGGCTTCATAAGCCGCCTGCCATGCCTCTTCGACAGTGGCGCCCACGGCAGCCCCGCAGGGGTTCATGTGCTTGAGCGCCACGCAGAAGGGCTCCTCGAAGTCGCGGAGCACGTTGAGGGCGGCGTTGGCATCCTGGATATTGTTGAAAGACAGCTCCTTGCCCTGGATCTGCCTGGCAAACGCAAGGGAGAAAGCAGCGGGCTCCGGAGCGGCATAGAACCTGGCGTCCTGGTGGGGATTCTCGCCGTAACGCAGACCCTGCTTGAGGTCGTACTCCAGGAAGAGTTTCTCGTTCAAGCCTGCAGCCTTGCGCATGTAGCTTGCAATGCAGGCGTCATATTCAGCCGTACTGGTATATGCCTTGGCGGAGAGCTGAAGACGGGTCTCGGGTCTGGTGAAACCGTTTTCACGGATCTCGTCCAGCACCTTGCCGTAATCGGCAGGATCGCAGACTATGGTCACGTCCCGCCAGTTCTTGGCGGCGCTGCGCACCATGGACGGGCCGCCTATATCGATATTCTCGATCGCTTCCTCCAGGGTGACCCCTTCCTTTGCTATGGTCTGGCGGAAAGGATACAGGTTCACGCACACAAGTTCAATCGTGTCGATGCCGTTGTCTTTCAGGGTCGCCATGTGCTCCGGAAGTTCCCTGCGGGCAAGTATGCCGCCGTGCACCTTGGGGTGCAGGGTTTTCACGCGCCCGTCAAGGATCTCGGGGAAGCCGGTGATATCGCTGATCCCTATGGTCTTGATGCCTTTGCTCTCAAGCAGTTTCCGGGTGCCTCCGGTGGCAATGATTTCCCATCCCAGATCCACCAGCCCCTGCACGAACTCCACAAGACCGGTCTTGTCGCTTACACTTACTAATGCTCTCATCTGATTAACTTCGCTATCGTTTCCACATATAACTGATGCTCGATGACCTGCCCCAGGCGGTGCACCTCGGCAGGATCGTTCCCCTCATAAGGGAAAGCCCGCTGCGCTATTATGCGCCCTCCGTCCAGAGTCTCATCCACATAGTGAATGGTGATTCCATACACCTTGACGCCGTACGCAACCGCGTCCTCAACAGCATGCGCGCCCTTGAATGCAGGCAACAGGGAAGGATGGATATTTATGATGCGGCCGCGGTACGCCCCGAGGAGCACCTCCCCCACTATGCGCATATAGCCGGCCAGGCAAACCAGATCTATGCCGGCGGCATCCAGGCGCGCCACAATCTCTTTCTCGAAATCCGCCTTGCATGCATATGCACGGGGATTGAAGCAAAAGGTCTGAACGCCAAAGCGTGCGCCGCGCTCAAGCACCTTCGCCCCCGGGACGTCACAAACCAGAAGCGCCACCTGCGCGTCCAGACGGCCATCGGCGCATGCCTGCGCTATGGCTTCGAAGTTCGTTCCCGAACCGCTGGCAAATACTGCTAATCGTTTTAGATTCTTCACTGCTAACCCTTTTAGATTCTTCACTGCGTTCAGAATGACATGTGTCATGTTGAGTAAAACGAAACATCTAAACTATGTTTACTCCTTCTCCGGAAACGACTTTGCCGATCACGGAGGCTTTTTCGCCGAAGGATTCCAGTATGGCAATGGCCTTGCCGGCCTCGGACGCATCCAGGACGGCAATCATGCCTATGCCCATGTTGAATATGTTGAACATCTCGCGATGAGGCACGCCGCCCCACTTCTCGAGCATTCGGAACACCGGCAGGATCTCCCAGCTGCCTTCCCGGATCTCAAGCCCCTGACCGGGCTGAAGCACGCGGGGAATGTTCTCATCGAATCCGCCGCCGGTGATATGGCAGATTCCATGCACGTCGCATTCGCGGATCACACCGAGCATCTGCTTCACATAAATCTTCGTAGGGGTGAGGAGCACTTCGCCGAGCCTGCGCCCGCCGAATTCGGGGATTTCGTCATTGTAGGAGAGGCCGGAGTCGGCGACTATCTTGCGCACGAGGCTGAAGCCGTTGGAATGCACTCCGCTTGATGCCACGCCCACCAGGACATCCCCCACCTTCACCTTGGAGCCGTCGATCAGCCTGGATTTCTCCACCACTCCCGTAGTATAGCCGGCGATGTCATATTCGCCGTCGGCGTACATTCCGGGCATCTCCGCAGTTTCTCCGCCCACGAGCGCACATCCCGCCTGGCGGCAGCCTTCAGCCACTCCGGCCACTATGGCTTCAACCTTGGCCGGCACATTGTGCCCAAGGGCGACGTAATCCAGGAAGATAAGGGGTTCGGCCCCCTGGGCCAGGATGTCGTTCACGCACATGGCCACGGCATCTATGCCTATGGTGTCGTGCTTGTCCATCGCAAACGCGATCTTGAGCTTCGTGCCCACTCCGTCCGTCCCGCTCACCAGCACAGGCTCCTTTATGCCGAGCGACGAGAGGTCGAACATGCCGCCGAAGGAGCCTATGTTGCCCATAGAGCCCTTGCGCGAGGTGGACGCCACGTGCTGCTTTATACGCCGGACCACTTCATATCCGGCTTCCAGGTTCACGCCTGCGTTTTCATAAGACTTAGCCATGGTCTATTCGTTTTCTACCGATTCATCATAAAGGAGGGTGGGATATTCGCCCGTGAAGCATGCCTGGCAGGGATCTGCACAGCCGAAACATGAGTCACGGGTGGATTCGGGACTGAGGTAGCCCAGGGAATCGGCCCCGATTGCCTGCCGGGCCTCTTCCAGGGTGCGGTTGGAGCAGAGGAGCTCTTCCGGGGTAGATGTGTCCACCCCGTAATGGCAGGTGAAACGCATCATGGGGCTGGCTATACGCACATGCACCTCGGTGGCACCGGCTTCGCGAAGCAGGCGCACTATCTTGAGCGAGGTGGTGCCGCGGACTATGGAGTCGTCCACAAGCACTATACGTTTGCCCTTCACTATGCTGCGTACCGGCGAAAGCTTCATCTTCACGCCCAGCTCACGGAGCGACTGCACCGGTTGGATGAAGGTACGGCCCACGTATTTATGCTTCACCAGTCCCATCTCATAAGGGATGCCGCTTTCCTCGGCATAGCCCTGGGCGGCACTCAGGCTGGATTCGGGCACGCCCACCACCATGTCAGCCTCCACCGGGCACTCCCTGTACAGGCGCCGGCCGGCCTCCTTGCGGTATGCGTGCACGTTGCAGCCGTCTATATCGCTGTCGGGACGGGCGAAATAGATATACTCCATGGCGCACATGCGGTGGCGGCTGAAATGGGAATACAGAGTGCTCCGTATGCCATGGTGGTCCAGGGTCACTATCTCTCCCGGCTGGACGTCGCGGATGAATTCGGCGCCCATGATCTCAAAGGCGCAGGATTCGCTGCTCACCACGTAGCCGCTTCCTATGCGGCCCAGGCACAGGGGCTTGATGCCGTACTTGTCGCGGCAGGCATATATACGGTTCCGGGTCATGATCACGAACGTGAAACCGCCCTCTATCATGTTCAGCGCCTTCACTATCATCACTATACGGTCCACCTGATTGCCTTTCTTGATGAGGTGCGCCATCAGCTCGCTGTCGGTGTCGGTCTGGAAAATGGAGCCATGCCGCTCCAGATACTCCGAGACCTGGCGGGAATTCACCAGGTTCCCTTCGCCGGCAATGGCGAAATCGCCTGAATGATGGCGGAAGAAAAGCGGATCCACGTTGTCCAGGCCGCCTTTGGAGGCATTCGCATATTTCACGCTGCCTATACCCATGCTGCCCGGCAGGTGGTCCAGCTCCCCGTTGGTGAAGATTTCGCTCAACAGGCCCTGCCCCCTGTAACGGTGGCTTACGCCGTTCTCGTCGAAGGTGACGATACCGCCGCCCTCCTGGCCGCGGTGCTGCAGGTTATGCAGGCCGTAATAGATGAAAGTGGATGCGTTTTCAACGCCATATACCGCCAGTACGCCCATATTATGATTGTATTGCCTTGTTCAAACGGTCTAGGACCTTCTGGTAGTTCTCCACCACACAGCTCAGGTCCAGACGGAAACGGTCCTTGTCCATACGCTCCCCGGTGGCCTCGTCCCAGAGGCGGCAGGTGTCCGGACTTATCTCGTCGGATATTATGATGGCTCCCGTATCGGCAGCACGTCCGAATTCCAGTTTCATGTCCACCAGCTCTATACCGGCTTTATGGAAAAGGGGCTTCAGCAGTTCGTTCGCCCGGCGGGCGGTGTTGTACATCCCGTCCAGTTCCTGGTAGGTGGCCAGCCCCAGGGCGACCGCATGGTCCCGGTTGATGAACGGGTCATCCAGCACGTCGTTGTTGTACCGGAGGTCGACTATCGTATTCTGATGCTGGAATCCCTCCGGGACGCCCAGCCGGAAAGCCAGCGAACCGGCGATACGGTTGTGCACCACCACTTGCAGCGGAATGATCTCTATCATGCGGCAAAGCTGTTCCTTCTCCCCGAGGGTGCTGATGTAGTGGGTCTCCAGTCCGTTCTCATTCAAATAATTGAGAAGGATTGCGGAAATCTGGTTGTTCAGGGCTCCCTTGCCCTTGAAACGGGCCCGCTTCACATTGTTGTAGGCCACGGCCACATCCTTGTAGTGGAATATGACCTGGTCCGGAACATCGGTCGCATAAACCTTCTTCTCGTTTCCTTCGAAAATCAAGTCTCCCTTTGTCATATCTTAGAGCTTTTCCTGAAATAATTCACTGCATTTTCGAACAACGGCTGCCTGCGGTTGCCGGATATGTTCTTGAACAAATTGTCTTCGTAGCGCTCGGAGTGCCCCATCTTTCACAGGATATGGCCGTCCGGGCTGAGTATGCCCTCGATGCCGTAATTGGACCCGTTGGGGTTGTCCACGTAACGGAATGCCACCTGCCCCTTTGCGAACAGTTCCGCGGCGAGGCCGGGAGATACGGTGAACTTGCCCTCGCCGTGGCTGAACGCAATGCTGTGGCGTTCGCCCAGGGAGAATCCCGCCAGCCAGGGGCTGTGCAGGGACGCCACTTCGGTGGTCGCCACCAGGGAAACGTGCCGGTTGATGTCGTTGCGGAAAAGGGTCGGGGACTCCGGGGTCACGCATCCGGTCTTGCCATATGGCAGAAGCCCGCTCTTGACCAGCGCCTGGAAACCGTTGCAAATGCCGAGGATCAAGCCCCCGCGCGCCTGCAGCCCGGCTATCGCAGCGCTGACTTTTGCGTTCATGATCACGGATGCGATGAATTTACCGCTGCCGTCGGGTTCATCTCCGGAGGAGAATCCGCCGCAGAAGGCAAGAATGTGCGACTCCCCTATCCGCGCCGCAAGGCCGCCTATGGAATCCAGCACGTCTTCAGGGGTGAGGTTACGGAATATGAACGGCCGCACCTCGGCTCCCGCATTGCGGAAGGCCTTTGCGGTGTCGTAATCGCAGTTGGTGCCGGGGAACACCGGCAGGCACACCACCGGCCTCTCCACAGGCTCCCCAGGGTACTCCAGGGATGACCGATCAGGTCGGTCATGACGGTAGCGGTCGTTCCCGGTCACGTGACTGTCGTCATTCCCGGCTTGACCGGGAATCTCCGGCAGGGGCTCAACGGCCGCAGGCTTCACCCGCGGCGGGTAAAGCTTGAAGTAGCGGGACTCGTATGCCGCCTCCAGCTTTTCCAGAGGCATACTGATGCCGTTGATACATATTCCGCCGGAGGTCACGGCGCCGAGCAACGTGGCCGAAGGGAAATCCAGCGCCGCCGTCGTTTCGAGCACCACGGAACCGTAGCCCAGCGCGAACAGGTCCTCTTCGGGCACCCTGACATCGACCCCGAGCGCATTACCCATCGCCATCTTCACGAGCGCCTCGGCAACGCCGCCGTACGAGAGCGACCATGCCGACACCACGCTGCCGTCGGCAATACGGTCACGCAGGAAGCTCCAGTTGGCCTTGAGCCCCTCCGTGTCCGGCATGCGGCTGGCCAGAGGAGTGTGCCGCAGGAGATATATCCTGTTCCCGGGAGCTTTGAATTCGGGGGATATCACTTTCCGCGCATCCACCGTGGTGATGCCGAAGGCCACCAGGGTCGGAGGCACGTGGATGTGCTCGAAGGTCCCGCTCATGGAGTCCTTTCCGCCTATGGAAGGCAGCCCGAGCTCGGCCTGCATCCGGAGCGCGCCCAGCAGGGCGGCAAGCGGCTTCCCCCAGGTGTGGGGCTCGCGGGTCATGCGCTCGAAATACTCCTGGTACGAGAAACGCATTCCGGACCAGTCGCCACCGGCACAGGACACTTTCGTGCAGGCCTCCACCACGGCGTAGGCCGCAGAATGATAGGGACTCCACAGCGCCAGATCCGGATTGAATCCGAAGGCCATCACGCTGGCCGTGTCGGTGTATCCGGGCACGGGTATCTTCTGCACCGACACCTGGGTCTCGGTGGCCTGCCTCCTTCCGCCATATGGCATGAGCACAGTGGAGCGGCCTATCGTGGAGTCGAACATCTCCACCATGCCCTTCTGGGAGGCCACATTCGGCGACGACATGACCGAAATCATACGCTCTTCAAGGGTCTCTCCCGCCGGCTTGCAGGCAAACGGGTCCCTGTCCTCTACAGGGCCCAGCGCCGCTTTCGCAAAATGGGGAGCGCCGGCGCTGTCGATGAATTCACGGGACAGGTCGCAAACCTTCACGCCGCCCGAATACATGCGCATGCGGCCGGTGTCGGTGACATCAGCCACGTGGGTTACTTCAATGTTGTCGGCCGAACAGAGGGCGGTGAAGCGCTCCTCGTCGACAGCTTCCACCACCACCGCCATACGCTCCTGGGACTCGCTGATTGCGAGTTCCGTAGCGTTCAGGCCGGCATATTTGACCGGAACGCGGTCGAGCATGATATCGAGGCCGTCGGCGAGTTCACCGATCGCCACGCTCACGCCTCCGGCTCCGAAATCGTTGGATTTCTTGACGAGGCGCGTGACCTCGGGACGCCTGAAAAGGCGCTGCAGCTGGCGCTCCTCGGGCGCATTGCCCTTCTGCACCTCGCTGCCGCACGTCTCGAGCGAAGCTTCTGTGTGCTCCTTGGAAGATCCGGTGGCGCCGCCAACGCCGTCACGGCCCGTGCGCCCGCCGAGCAGCAGTATCACATCTCCGGGAGCAGGGCGCTCGCGGCGCACGTCGGCAGCCTTCACGGCCCCGACCACCGCTCCTATCTCCATACGCTTGGCGGTATAGCCTTCGGAGTAGATCTCACGCACGTGGGTCGTGGCGAGTCCTATCTGGTTGCCGTAGCTCGAATAGCCGGCGGCGGCCTTTTTGCTTATCATGCGCTGCGGCAACTTTCCGGGAATGGCGGCCGACACGGGCGCGCATATGTCGCCGGCGCCGGTGACGCGCATGGCCTGATAAACGTAGGCGCGCCCCGAGAGCGGGTCCCGGATTGCGCCGCCAAGGCAGGTGGCCGCCCCGCCGAACGGTTCTATCTCGGTGGGATGGTTGTGTGTCTCGTTCTTGAACTGCAGCAGCCATTTTTCCGGCTTCCCGTCCACGTCCACGTTGATGAAGATGCTGCAGGCGTTGTTCTCCTCGCTCTGTTCCAGGTCGTCCAGTTTTCCCTGCTTGCGCAGCCACCGGGCGCCTATGGTGGCCAGTTCCATCAGGCACTCGGGCCGGTCGCTCCTGCCAAGGTCGGAGCGCATCCTGCGGAACAGCTCCAGCGACGATTCCAGGTCTTCCTTTATAAAAGACTCGTCGACAGTGATCTCCTCCAGACGGGAAGTGAAGGTCGTGTGCCGGCAATGGTCGCTCCAGTAGGTATCGAGGATACGGAGCTCCGTTTCAGTGGGGTTGCGACCCTCGGCGGAGAAGTACCTGACCACTTCTGCGAGGTCGTCGGCGTTCATTGCCAGGCCGTGGGCCTTGCAGAAGGCGGCATACTCCCCGCGCTGCATCCCGGTGAATCCGTCCAGCAGCTCCAGAGGCCGCACTTCAGCCTTGCCGGGAGCCTCCAGCCGCGAAAGGTCCTTCTCGCGGGACTCCACGGTGTTGATGAAATAATGCCTGATCGCCGCCAGTGCAGCGTCCGGCAGGTCATCGTCGAAAATCAGAAGACGGGAAGACCGTATCTGGATATCCGCCTCAGGGTCTATCAGGTGCACGCAGTCCACAGCCGACGAAGCCCTTTGGTCGAACTGTCCGGGAATGTATTCCACGGCAAGGTATCGACGTCCTTCCAGCGGGCAGGAGTCGCAGACCAGGTCGGTCACCCTCTCCCCGAACACCGTGTAGCGGCATTGCTCGATCAGTTCCTCGCTGAAACCGAACAGGTCGTACACGTTGATGAGCCTGAGGCTCCCCAGATGCAGCGACAGGTTCTCGTTGAACTCGGAGAGCAGGCTTGCGGCCTCTACCCTGAAGCTTTCCCTCTTTTCTACAAACAACCTACGGTTCATGATATATCTTATTCTAAACAAAGCGCCCACCGACGCGGTTGCGGAGGTGGGCAAGGCTTTAAAGGACCGTATTGAGGACCTTGTCGCTCTGCTGCTGACGGAACTGCTTCAGTCGGGAAGCGAGGCCCTCATCGTGCAGGGCGAGTATGGACACAGCGTAGAGAGCCGCATTCCTTGCCCCGTCTATGGCCATGGTCGCCACCGGGATGCCGGATGGCATCTGGACTATGGAGAGCAGGGAGTCCAGGCCGTTCAGGGCCTTGGACCTGACCGGAACGCCTATGACAGGAAGCGTGGTGAGCGCGGCTATCACTCCCGGGAGATGCGCGGCTCCGCCCGCCCCGGCGATTATGATCTCACAGCCACGGGCCGGAGCGGCAGCCACATATTCTGCCAGGGGCCCCGGATTGCGATGTGCGCTGAGCACTTTCTTCTCGTAGGGAATTCCAAATTCCTCAAGGGTGGCGCAGCACGGGGCCATCACGTCCCAGTCGCTTGCGCTGCCCATTATCACGGCCACCTTCATCATGCGAAGAAGAGCTTTGACAAGGTCATCGGGTCTATGTACTCGCCGTCCTTATAGACGCGCATGTTGCCGGAAGCGATCTCGTCGATGAGCATCACCTTGCCTTCAGCGTCGTAGCCGAACTCGAACTTGATGTCGTAGAGTTCCATCCCGCGGGCCTTCATCTCGCCTGCCACCACGGCGGTGATCTTCCTGGTCATCTCCTTGATGGCGTCGTACTGTGCAGGGGTCATGACGCCCAGGACCTCAAGCCCGTCCTTCGTCACCAGGGGGTCGCCTTTTGCGTCGTTCTTGAAGGTCATCTCCACATACGCCGGAAGGTCGGTCCCGGGGGCGATGTACTCGCCATAGCGCTTGATGAAGCTCCCGACCGCCTTGAGGCGGCAGATGACCTCCAGACCGTGGCCGAACACCTTTGCGGGGATTACCTCCATGGTGGTGTCATCAAGGTTGGCCTTGACGTAATGGGTACGGATACCGGCGGCATTGAGCTTCTCGAAGAAATAGATGGACATACGGAGATTCACGTCGCCCACGCCTTCTATGGTCAGGCCTACGGAATTCTCGCCCGGGTCGAACTTGCCGTCCTTGCCGGTACAGTCATCCTTGAATTTGAGTAGATAATTGCCGTTGTCGAGTGCGAAGACGTCTTTTGTCTTGCCGGAATAAACTCTATTCATATCAGATACAGGTTACAATAATCTGCTAACAACGGGATACAAAGTTAAGACGAATCCGTGAACCTTGCAAACCCGATTCCAGGTTTTTTCAAAGAAGTTTTCAACAGATGATTGTTAATGAAAAATTCGGAAAAGCCTTGGCGGATTTCTATATTTACACTACTTTTGTGTATGGAATGGTAAGACTTCCCGCATTCGCAGACCTTCACGTGCATTTCCGTGAACCGGGACAGACATGGAAGGAGACCATACGCACCGGCAGCATGGCCGCCGCGCGCGGAGGTTATACCCTGGTCTGCACCATGCCCAACCTGGACCCGGTGCCTGATTCTGTCGAAACGCTGGCTCTCGAGCAGGCAGCGATAGACAGGGACGCCATCATCAGTGTTCTCCCCTACTGCTCTATAACCAAAGGACGTAAAAGCCTGGAGATAGTGGACTTCGAGGCCCTCAAGGGCCGCTGCGTCGCTTTTTCCGACGACGGAAGCGGAGTCCAGAGCCCGGAGATTATGCGGGAGGCCATGCGTGCCGCGGCCGCGGCAGACGTGATCCTGGCTGCCCATTGCGAAGACAACACCCTGCTTCACGGAGGATATATCCACGACGGACGCTACTGCAAGGCGCACGGCCATAAGGGCATTTGCTCCGAGAGCGAATGGGTCCAGATAGCCAGGGACCTGGAGATAGCGGCCGAAACAGGCTGCCGCTATCACGTCTGCCATATTTCCACCCGGCAGAGCGTGGACCTCATCCGCCAGGCCAAAAAGAGCGGAGTAAGAGTGAGCTGCGAGACCGCCCCGCACTACCTGACCCTCTGCGAGGACGACCTCCGCGAAGACGGACGTTTCAAGATGAATCCCCCTTTGAGGAGCGAAGAAGACCGCGAGGCCCTCATCGAAGGCCTGAAGGACGGCACTATCGACGTGATAGCGACCGACCATGCCCCGCATTCGGCAGAAGAGAAATCGCGTGGCCTGGCAGGCAGCGCCTTCGGCATAGTGGGGCTGGAAACGGCATTCCCGGTGCTCTATACCCGCCTCGTCCTCCCCGGCCTGATAAGCCTTGAGAGGCTCGTGGAAGCCCTCTCCAGCGCCCCGCGCCGCATTTTCCGGCTCCCGGACGCCCCCGACGACTATATTGAAGCGGACCTGGACACCCCGTTCGTGATCCGCAGCAGCGACTTCCTTTCCATGGGCAGATCCACGCCTTTCGAAGGGATGAGTGTACAAGGAAAGATTGTAAAGACTATATTTAACGGTTATTTAGTGTATGATTCGACCAAAGAAGAAACTGGTGCTTGAAAACGGCGCCGAATTCCACGGAGTGGGCTTCGGAGCGGACTGCCGCAGCGTCTGCGAAATAGTTTTCAACACGTCCGTGGTGGGCTACCAGGAAATTGTGTCCGACCCGTCCTACGCCGGCCAGATAGTAGTCATGACCTACCCCCTGATCGGCAACTACGGCATCACCGACGAGGACTTCGAGTCCAAGTTCCCCAACATCGGAGGGATAGTGGTGCGCGAGTGCTGCGACACGCCCAGCAATTTCCGCATGACCAAGACCCTCGAGGAGGAGATGGAAGACCACGGCATTCCCTGCCTGAGCGGCATCGATACCCGCAAGCTGACCAAGATGATACGGCAGATCGGCCGTCCGATGGCAGCCATCGTGGAAGAGGACATGCCCCTCGAAGAAGCGCTTAAGCTCATAGCGGAAGCCCCCCGCCACGAAAGCTGGGTGCCCAAGGTGAGCTGCCGCAAGCGCTGGCTCACCCGCACTCCCAACCACCTCTACCAGGTGGTGGCCGTGGACTACGGCATCAAGCACTCGGTGCTGCGCCTGCTCACTGCAAAGGGCTGCAACGTGGTCATAGTGCCCTACGACACTTCCGCCGAAGCCGTGCTCTCCTACAGCCCCGACGGCATACTGCTTTCCAACGGGCCCGACAGCGTGCTCGACGTGCCCGGCCTGGCCAGGCTCTACCGCGAGTTCAAGGGCAGCCGCCCCGTGCTCGGAATAGGCCTGGGGCAGGAAATCATAGGCGTGGAATACGGAGCAAAGGCCCAGCGCCTGGGCTGCGGCATCCACGGCGACCACCCGGTCCGCGACCTGCAGAGCGGCCGCATAGGCACGGCGGTGCTCAACCAGACCTGGTGCTTCCCCACCGTGGATGGCACATCCCTCACCGCCACCCACGTGACCGTGCCCGAAGGCTACGTGGTGGGCTTCGAAAACGCCGAAGACCGCGTGCTGGGCTGCCAGTTCCAGGTCGAAGCCGGCCCAGGGCCCCACGACTTCATGCCCGTTATCGACAAATTCATTAAAATGATGGAGGACCATAAGAATGCCCAGAAGAACTGACATACGCAAAGTGATGGTGATCGGTTCCGGTCCCATCGTCATCGGACAGGCCGCCGAATTCGACTACGCCGGCACCCAGGCCTGCCTGGCACTCAAGGAAGAGGGATATGAGGTGATCCTGGTCAACTCCAACCCCGCCACCATCATGACCGACACCCATATCGCCGACAAGGTGTATATGGAGCCGCTCAAGCTTGAATACATAGCCAAGATCATCCGCTACGAGCGCCCCGACGCTATAGTGCCGGGCCTCGGAGGGCAGACCGGCCTCAACCTCGCCGTGCAGCTCGCCCGCAAAGGCGTGCTCGAAGAGTGCGGCGTGGAGATACTCGGCACCTCCTTCGAAGGCATCGAGATGGCGGAGGACCGCGAGAAATTCAAGGAGCTCTGCATCAGCATAGGCGAGCCCGTGATCCCGTCCGAAATCTGCTACAGCGTCGAGGACGGCGTGCGGGTGGCTGAAGAGATAGGCTACCCGGTGATCCTTCGCCCCGCCTTCACCCTCGGCGGCACGGGCGGCGGTTTCGCCGACGACGAGGAGCAGCTGCGCGACCTCATGCGTAACGCCCTCGCCATCTCCCCCGCCCACCAGGTGCTGGTGGAAAAGAGCATCAAGGGCTACAAGGAAATTGAGTTCGAAGTGATGCGGGACGCCAACGACACCGCCATCGCCGTGTGCAGCATGGAGAACGTGGACCCCGTGGGCGTGCATACAGGCGATTCGATAGTGGTCGCTCCCGCGCAGACGCTGACGGACAAGGAGTACCAGCTGCTGCGTGACTCCGCCCTGAAGCTCATCCGCGCCCTCGGCATCGCCGGCGGCTGCAACGTGCAGTTCGCCCTCGACCCGCTGTCGTTCAAGTACTACCTTATAGAGGTGAACCCGCGCGTGTCGCGTTCGTCCGCCCTGGCTTCGAAGGCCAGCGGCTTCCCCATCGCCCGCGTGACCGCAAAAATAGCCGTGGGCCTCACCCTGGACGAGATAAGCATCGCCGGCGCCCCCGCCTGCTGCGAGCCTGCCATAGACTACGTCGTGGCCAAGGTGGCCCGTTTCCCCTTCGACAAGTTCACCGAAGCCTCCAACGAGCTCGGCACGCAGATGAAGGCCACGGGCGAGGTGATGAGCATAGGCCGCACCCTCGAGGAAAGCATCCTCAAGGCGATGCGCTCCCTGGAAAACGGCTGCTGCCACATCCACAGCAAGAAATTCGACGACTGGGACGAGCAGCGCCTTCTGGACTACATCTGCCGGCCCACCGACGACCGCATCTACGCCATCGCCCAGCTGCTGCGCCTCCGCATCGACCTGTCCCGAATCTACGACCGCACCAAGATAGACCTGCTCTTCCTGGAGAAAATCTACAACATAGTCCGGCTCGAGCGCGAGCTGTCGGCGGCGCCGGAACTGGACGCTGCCCTGCTGCGCAAGGTCAAGCGCATGGGCTTCGGCGACAAGTACATAGGCCAGGTGCGCGGCATGAGCGAGACCGACGTGACGAGGCTTCGCGAGTCGTTCGGCATCAGGCCCGTCTACAAGATGATAGACTCCTGCGCCGGCGAGCGGGAGACCTACGTACCGTACTTCTACTCCACCTACGAGGAGGAAAACGAATCCGTGCGCAGCGGCCGCAGGAAGATACTCGTGCTGGGCTCCGGTCCCATCCGAATAGGCCAGGGCGTGGAATTCGACTACTCCACCGTGCATGCCATCCAGGCCATACGCGAGGCCGGCTTCGAGGCCATTATCATCAACAACAACCCCGAGACCGTCTCCACGGACTACAGCATCTCCGACAAGCTCTATTTCGAGCCCCTCACCGCCGAGGACGTGATGAATGTCATACGCCTCGAACAGCCCGAGGGCGTGATAGTGACCCTGGGAGGCCAGACCGCCATCAACCTGGCCGCTCCCCTGTCGGAGTTCGACGTGCCCCTGATCGGCACCGACCTGCAGGCCATCGACAACGCCGAAGACCGCAAGCTCTTCGAGGCCATACTCCGAAAGACCGGCATCCCTCAGCCCAAGGCCAAGGCCGTCACCAACGTCGAAGACGGCGTGCGGGCGGCCGCGGAGATAGGTTATCCCGTGCTGGTGCGCCCCAGCTTCGTGCTCGGCGGCCGCGCAATGATGATAGTGGGCAACGAGGACATGCTCCGTCACTACCTTGCCAACGCAGTGGAGCTGAATGAAGATTCACCGGTCCTGGTGGACCATTACATAATGGGCCGCGAGACCGAAGTGGACGCCATCTGCGACGGCACCGACGTGTTCATCCCCGCCATCATGGAGCACGTGGAACGCACCGGCATCCATTCCGGCGACAGCATCAGCGTCTATCCTTCCTTCAGCCTCAGCGAGAAGGTGAAGAAGCAGATAATCGACGACACGGTGCGCCTGGGCCTCTCCATCGGCATCAAGGGACTCTTCAACATCCAGTTCATCGTGGACGGCAACGACGACGTCTACGTGATAGAAGTCAACCCCCGCTCCTCGCGCACAGTGCCCTTCATCTCCAAATCCACCGGCATACCGATTGCCAAGATCGCCACGCGGGTGATGCTGGGCCATTCCCTGAAGGAACAGGGTATCACCGGGGTGTACTTCCCCGAGCGCAAGCGCCACTTCGTCAAGACCCCGGCGTTCTCTTTCGGCAAGATAAAGGGCATAGACACCTACCTCTCCCCCGAAATGAAATCCACCGGCGAAGCCATAGGCTACGACAAGACGCTCACCCGCGCCCTCTACAAGTCGCTGCAGGCTTCCGGCATGGAGGTGCGCGCCTACGGCACCGTGGTGGTGACGCTGGCCGACAAGGACAAGGAGGAGGCGCTGCCGCTGATACGCCGTTTCTACAACCTGGGCTTCAACCTGGAGGCCACCAGCGGCACGGCCCGTTTCCTCAAGGAACACGGCCTCCGCACCCGCACCCTCCACAAGCTCAGCGAGGGCAGCGACGACATCATCCGCACGCTCCGCAAGGGCCACGTGAGCTACGTCATCAACACTATCGACCTCAACCAGAAGTCCTCGCACCTCGACGGCTACGACATACGCAGCTGCGCCGTGGAGAACAACATTACCACGTTCACGGCCCTAGAGACCGTGCGCGTGCTGCTCGACGTGCTTGAAGAGATAAGCTTCACCGTGTCCACCATAGACGCCGAATACAAATGAAAGAAGTCAGCTACACGGTGCTGGAGAACCTCCCGCTTGCGCCCCGGACCTTCCGAATGAAGCTCTCGGGAGACACATCCGCCATCCGTGGCAGCGGCGAATTCGTGCAGATTGCCGTCCCGGGCAAGTTCCTGCGGCGGCCCATATCCGTCCATGACTGTGATTTTGAGACATTTACCATTGTCTATAAGGTCGTGGGCGAGGGCACGGCGGCGCTTTCCGCCATGCTTCCGGGCTCGCAGGTGGGCGCCCTCACGGGCCTTGGCAACAACTTCGACATAGACGCCTGCCGCGCCCGGGCCCTGCTGCTCGGAGGCGGCGTGGGCGCCGCCCCGCTGTATCTCCTCACCAAGGAGCTCTGCGCCCAGGGGAAGGAGGTCACTGTGGTGCTGGGCTTCAACAAGGCCGAAGAAGTGATGCTGCGGGAGGATTTCGAGAGCCTCGGGGCAAAGGTGTTCATAGCCACCCTGGACGGCTCCGCCGGCACCAGGGGCTTCGTGACCGATGTCCTTAAGCTGAAGAATCTGTGCTGGGATTATTTCTACGCCTGCGGGCCGAAGCCCATGCTCAAGGCGGTCTGCGGCGCCGTGAAGGGCCCCGGGGAGCTGAGCATGGAGGAAAGGATGGGCTGCGGGGCCGGATTCTGCTACGGCTGTTCCATAATGACCGTGAGCGGGCCGCGGCGCGTCTGTGCCGACGGACCCGTGTTCAAAAGGGAGGAAATAGTATGGTAAGGGATTTGTCCACTTCGCTTTGCGGCATCAGCCTCAAGAATCCCGTGGTTCCTGCCAGCGGCACCTTCGGCTTCGGGCTGGAACTTGCCGGATGCTTCGACCTGAACTGCCTGGGCGGCATTTCGCTGAAGGGCACGACGCTCGAGCCGCGCTTCGGCAACCCCACCCCCCGCATTGCGGAATGCGAAGCCGGGATGCTGAATGCCGTGGGGCTGCAGAACCCCGGGGTGGAGGCGCTGGTGCGCGAAAAAGTGCCCGCCCTGCGCCGTGTCTTCGACGGCTGCATCATTGCGAATATCAGCGGCTTTGCCGTGGAGGAATACGCCGCCTGCTGCAGGATTGCGGACGACTGCGCGGATATTGATATAATTGAGCTCAACATTTCCTGCCCCAACGTGCATGGCGGCGGTATGGCGTTCGGCACCGACCCTGAGGCGGCCGCTGAAGTCACGGCGGCGGTGCGGGCAGTAACCAGTAAGCCCTTGTTCGTGAAGCTGAGCCCCAATGTGAGCGACATAGTGGCCATTGCCCGCGCCTGCGAAGATGCGGGGGCGGACGGGCTCACGCTGGTAAACACCTTCCTCGGGATGAGGATAGACGTGCGCACGCGCAGGCCAGTGCTGGCAAACGGCACCGGCGGGCTTTCCGGGCCCGCCATATTCCCCGTGGCGCTGCGTATGGTGCATCAGGTCTCGAAGGCCTGCCGCATACCCGTGATGGGCTGCGGGGGCGTGGCCAGGGCGCAGGACGTGATAGAGATGATGATGGCAGGGGCGAGCGCAGTGCAGGTGGGTGCGGAGAATATACGCAACCCTTATGCCTGCCGGCAGATAGTCTCCGGGCTGCCAGGCCTGATGGAAGAACTTGGAATAGAGCGTTTAAGCGATATTATAGGATGCGTATGAACAAAGACGTGATAATAGCCTGCGATTTCAGCAGCGGCGGCGAGGTCTGCGACTTCCTCGGACTGTTCCGGGAGGAGGCGCGGAAGCCTTTCGTGAAGATCGGGATGGAGCTGTTTTACGCCGAAGGGCCAGCCATCGTGCGGGAGATAAAGCGGCGCGGACACAGGGTGTTCCTGGACCTCAAGCTGCACGACATCCCCAACACCGTGCGAAAAGCGATGCGGGTGCTGTCCGGCCTTGACGTGGACATGGTGAACGTGCACGCCGCGGGCACCGTCGCCATGATGGAGGCCGCCCTCGAAGGGCTCACCCGGCCCGACGGCTCGCGGCCCCTGCTGGTCGCGGTGACGCAGCTCACTTCCACGAGCGAGGAGCGTATGCAGAGCGAACTTCTGATAGGAGCCTCGATGGAGGACACCATAGCCTGCTACGCGCTGAACGCCCGTAAGGCCGGGCTGGACGGCGTGGTGTGCTCGCCCCGCGAGGCGGGCCTGGTGAAGGAGATGTGCGGCTCCGGCTTCATCACTGTCACTCCCGGCATACGCTTCGAAGGCGCCTCCGCCGACGACCAGGTGCGCATCACCACCCCCGCCCGCGCCCGCGAGCTCGGCTCCGACTTCATCGTGGTGGGCCGCCCCGTCACCGCCGCCCCCGACCCCGTCGCCGCCTACCGTAAATGTATTCAAGACTTTTTGTCATGCAACGAGAAATAGCCAAGCAACTCCTCAGCATCGGCGCCGTGTTCCTGCGGCCCGAACAGCCCTTCACCTGGGCGAGCGGCATCCAGAGCCCGATCTACTGCGACAACCGGCTCACCCTCTCCGCGCCGGCAGTGCGGGAGAAAATAGAGGCCGGCCTCGCCTCTCTCGTGCGCGAGCATTTCCCTGAGTGCCAGATGCTTATGGGCACCTCCACGGCCGGCATAGCCCACGCCGCCATCACTGCCACCATCCTCGGCCTGCCCATGGGCTACGTCCGCGGCGAGGCCAAGAGCCACGGCCGCGGCAGCCGCATCGAAGGGCGCCTGGAGCCCGGGGCGAAGGTGGTTGTGGTCGAAGACCTCATTTCCACCGCCGGTAGCGCAATCGACGTGGTGGAGGCCCTGCGCGCAGAGGGCGCGGATGTGCTCGGCATAGTGAGCATATTCACCTACGGCATACGCCGCGGCCTGGAGCGCTTGCAGCAGGCCGGCACCGTGAATTATTCCCTCAGCAACCTGGACGCCCTCGTGGAGGTGGCTGCCGAGGAGGGCTACATTGCCCCTGAATGGAAAGAAAAGATACTCTCATTCCGAGACAGCTTATGAAACACCTTATCGACCCTACAGACCTCTCCAAGGCCGAAACCGACGAGATCGTGGCCCTCGCCGAAGACATTATCGCGCACCGCGAAAAGTATCAGGACCTCTGCGCGCACCGCAAGCTTGCCACATTGTTTTACGAGCCCAGCACCCGCACGCGCCTGAGTTTCACGTCGGCCATGATGGAGCTGGGTGGCAACGTGCTCGGTTTTTCCGACGCCCGCAACTCTTCCGTGAGCAAGGGCGAGACGGTGCAGGACACCGTGCGCGTGGTCGGTTGCTTCGCGGACGTGATAGCCATGCGCCACTACATCGAGGGCGCGCCGCTCGCCGCTTCGCTGGTCTCCCCCGTGCCCATCATCAACGCCGGCGACGGCAGCCACAGCCACCCCACGCAGACGCTGACGGACCTGCTGACCATCAAGCGTGAGCTCGGGAGCATCGACGGCATCACCATCGGCTTCTGCGGCGACCTGCGTTTCGGCCGCACCGTGCATTCGCTGATCAAGGCGCTGGCGCGTTACGAAGATATCAAGGTGGTGCTTATTGCGCCGGACGAGCTGCGCCTGCCGGACTACATCAAGCAGGACGTGTGCGAGAAGATGGGGGTGAGCTACAGGGAGGTGCGGACCATCGAGGAGGTGATGCCGGAGCTGGACGTGCTGTATATGACGCGCGTGCAGAAGGAGCGTTTTCTGGATGAGGACGAGTTCGACAGGGTGAAGGACAGTTTCGTGCTGGACAGCGCGAGGATGGCGCTTGCGAAGGAGCACATGGCCGTGCTGCATCCGCTGCCTCGCGTGAACGAGATCCTGCAGGAGGTGGATGCGGATCCGCGGGCCGCGTATTTCAGGCAGGTGGAGAACGGCAAGTTCGTGCGTATGGCGCTGATCAGCAAGCTGCTGGAGTGGAAGGACGACCCCTCGCATGGCATGCCGGAGCGCCCGCTGGCTCAGTCGGCCGGCCGCTGCTCCAATCCGAAGTGCATCTGTAACTGCGAGAATGTGGAGCCGCGTTTCCGCCGCACCGACGAAGGAATGGTGCGTTGTGCCTACTGTGATGCCAAGATATCGGCAAATTGATTATCTTTGCAGGGTATGAAGAAAGTTTTCGCATCCCTCCTGCTGGCCGCCGCCGTGCTTGCCGGCGCGCAGACAGCCTCCGCCCAGACCGATGTCCGGGCGCTCTACAACATCTACGGCAGCGACACTCCCGGCAGCCTCTGGCTTGAGAGCTGGGGCACCGACAGCTGGGGCGACACCTTTTTCCAGGGCGGTTTCGGGATGCAGACAGGCCCGCTGCGCCCCGTAGGCGGCCGCATCGAACTGGCGCGGGATTTCAATCTCTGGCAGGAGGTGCCTGTGCTGAAGGATTTCAGCATCCACACCGAATACAACGCTATCCTGAACATGGGCAACAGCAACTGGCTGTTCGGGATTTCCTACACCGTACCGGTCGAGAAGCATCTTCTCCGCGCCACGGTTTCATACAAGACCTTCAATGGCAGCGCTTCCTCCCTGGCGCCCGTGCAGGTCACGCTGATGTGGCGCATGAAGGATTTGTTCGGGGCCGAGGGCCTGGAGTTCCGCGGCCTCGCCAAGGGCTGGGGCGAAGTCACGAGATACTGGTATGCCGAGGAGAAGCCGAGCAACGGCATGATGGGCCTGATGATCTTCACGGCCAATCCCCAGATCTGGTACGCCTTCGGCCGCTTCATCAACTTCGACGGCCTCAGCATCGGCACCGAGCTGGAGTTCTCCTACCACTGGCTCGGCTGCTTCGGCTTCCGCTTCCGCCCCTCCGCCGGCCTCAAACTGTCATTCTGAGCGCAGCGAAGAATCTCCCCCCCTGTCATTCTGAGCGAAGCGAAGAATCTCCCCCGGAACATAAACGGCCTATTTGTTCCCAAAAACGAAAAAGATGTGAGATCGGGAACAAATCACGCTCGTTTGTTCCCGGTCAGAGAAACCCCTCCCGTTCAAGTGGCCACGGGCGGCCACTGATTTGCGGCAGCAACCTCTCCTCCGGCACCCGGATACGCGTAACAGGGACAAACCTTTGCTTAGCAGGAATCCTTTGAAAACTGACAAAGATATGTTACTCAACCGCCCCATCCCACAATTATCTAACTGGCTACCGGAACAGAAAGACGTTTAGAAATCTTGCGGTAGTTCCTATGCATCACGGTCTGCAACTGCTTATTGCTCCGAATAATACTCAAAATATCCGGCGACTCATACTCCTGCATCTCTGAGCTAGACGTCCAGCCATGTGCACTAAGGTCGTCTTTGAGGGTCCCGTTTTCGAGACCGAACCGTAGATACTCAGTTACAACTACTTCAAAGGACTTCTTCGCCTCATCCATGGTGGCGCCATACCCGCACAAATCCAAAGCAGGGGCATACATCATCTGCACACCGTCCTCTTTGTATGAAAAAACATCCAGCCAAACCCTGATGTTAGTAGTATTGATATCGATACGGTTCATATTCGTTATTCAAGTCGAGCAAAAATAAATACTTTTACTCAATAATCCAAACGGAAGAAGGGGGCTCACTTGTCCTTTCCCATTTTGTGATTCATGTAGAACTATAACCCGCCAGGCAGCACGAGCGAAAGACAAAGGCAAAAATAAATCTTTCCATAAAAGAATCATACGCATAATTCTTTCGATTTCCGCGAGCCGTTTTAAAAATCAGCAAAATCTTTATTGCCATTGAAAAAAGAGTCTTGACAATTAAATAATGATTCGTATATTTGTAGCGTCATTTTGGATTAACATTATTATAGCTAATCAATAGGCATCCCATCCCAAGTGAGATGCCTTTTTTATCCTCTCGGAGAATTAGGGCCAACGGGTGTAGTTTGCAACCGCCGGAATGCGTTTTACAAGCTATAATAATACAAAATGAACAGAGAACGCACATTCCCTGCAGGCATGAAACTTCAAGTTGAAGTCAGAATGCCCGGTCTTGCCCGCGTGAGTTCGTACACTCGGATTCAGAACGGCAGGCCAGTGAAAGTCCGGTCTTACTATAGACGCTCTTGGGAAGCAGACGTAGTATCTGTCCGGATCAGTACCTAACCAAGGTAGTCTTCTTCCGTCCCTGCGGCCCGGGGAGAGCTTCGGCTCTCCCTTTTCTGTTGGGCGTAGTCGCCGTCATCCGGCTCCAGACAATCTCACGCTAAAGTGACTCAATCTGTCGGATTTCGAGGTTCAAGAAAAGGTTGTTCTGGTTTAAATTGCAAAGTGCTGAATAATTGCGTATATTTGCGAAATTGCACAATAACCTACACAGACATGATTAATAAAATGTATTTTGCCCCGTCGCTTAGGATAGAGATTATAACTATCGGGCGCACGCTAATGCTAAGCAACATTGAGTCCATGAGCGTTGATAAGAGTGATTCCAACAATGATGATTATTGGCAATAACAGCAAAATGGACAGGATTATGAAAAAAACAGTTCTTTATTTGGCTACTATTCTTGCTGCCGTATCTTGTGGCAAGGAACCTGTAGAACCTGTTGTTCCTGGGCAGGACGAGAATCCCGCAGTGGAAGAATCAAATAATGGTGAAGTGAGGACGGTAAGCGTCCGTGCCGGTATTGCGGCCTCTAAGGCAGCAGTCGATGATAATTCAGGAGCGATGACTTGGCAGGAGGGCGATGCCATCGGCGTGTGGACCGGAAGCGAATTCACTGAATTTATCGTTGACAATAACACTCTAAATGACGATTATCCTACATTTACGGCTTCTTTGTCTGAGGGCCAAGAGGTGGGTGATCTGGCGGTTTATCCGTACAATAGCCTGGATTCGTATAATTCCGGCACCAGTGCCCTTACCGTAAATCTGCCGTCGGAGTATGCGTATTCCGCCGCGAACAGCCGCGCCTTCTTGGTCGCCACAAACAGCGATAAAGAAGTCACCGGCGGCACGCCTTCCGGGGTCAAAAAATACACGTTCAAGCATCTGGGCGCATGCATGAAAATCACCTTGTCGGACATGAATAAGGCTATTGGATATGTAACCGTTTCTTCTACATCCAAGAAGCTTTCCGGCACCTATACCGTGACTCTCTCCGGCTCCGGTGATGAAGAATTGACAATCGCTTCTACTGAAACAGCGGCCGAGCAAACAATCAAGATAAACATGCCAGAGGAGATTACTGAGGATAATCTGTCTTTCTACGTTCCGGTCCCCGCCGGGGAAATAACTGGTTTCCGTGTAAAGGCATATACCGCGGATGATGGCGAATTGATTTCCAAAGGCCCGTCTACTCCTCCCAGTCTCACCCGTACTACTCTTAAGATTCTTCCGGCACTCTCGGTGAAAGTCCTGGGTGGTGGACGAGGCACAGATTCGTCTTATCCTATGTTAATTTCCAGCAAGGATGACCTGGTACAGCTTTCTGCCTGGACAAATAACGCGTCTTATCGTAATGCGTTCCGTGGGCTATATTACAAACAGAGCGCAAATATTACTTTTGATGGTGAAGAGTTATTTGATCCAATCTCACAATCTGCTGTTTATCCGTTTACTGGTAAGTATCATGGTAACGGTAAAACCATTACCAATTTAAAGATTGATTCTTCAGTAGAGAATACCGGATTATTCGGTTACATCGAGTCTAGCTGTACAATTTATAAACTGAATCTAGTTAATCCTACAGTTGTAGGCATAAATTGCACAGGATCGTTATGCGGTTTTTCGAAAGGGAAAATCTCAACTTGTACGGTAACAGGTGCGGACATAGATGGAACTGAGTGGGTTGGAGGAATTACCGGTTATACTAATAAAATAGTTGAAAGTTGTAATTTTACAGGGCATGTTGATGCCTCTGCGGATCGGGCTGGAGGCATTGTCGGCTATGGAACAGTAACAGTAACTGGTTGTAACGTGAATCCAGGATCCGAGATTAATGCGAGTACCCAATCTGCAGGAGGTATTGTTGGCAGGGCGAAAGGTTGTACGATAACTGGTTGTAAGATTCTTTCTACAGAGGTTTCTCCTACGACGATTCAAGCGCCCGCTCATGTGGGGGGCATATTAGGCCAGGCTAATAATGGCGTTTCTACTACTATAACCGGCAATGAAGTGCAAGCACACACATTTGTTAAGAGTTATAACATATCTACTTCCTCTTATGGTAATTATTCCGGTGGTATTCTGGGTTCCCACTATATGGGAGCCAATTCGTCAAAGAATGCTGATATCAGCACCAATGTTTTCAGCGGTAACGTCTCTGGGGCAGGTAACGTCGGTGGCATTGTTGGGTATATAGAAGGCACGTCAAGCTTGTCTATCAGCGTTAATGGCAATATATCTGGAGGAAGTGTTGATTCGCATGGTGGCGCGTCAGGCGGTGTGGTAGGTTCTGTGAAAGCTCAGGGCCCCATGAGTTTGACAGTAGGCTCAAATTATGTCAACGCTGGTATTGAAAGTACCGGAGCTAATACCGGTGGGGTATTAGGTTATTTAGATATTGGTGATAGCAGTTATGCTGTAGTTACTGTAATAAAGAATAACAAAGTGACAAGCGATATTCAGGGATTGTACTCTGTAGGCGGTATTCTTGGATATAATAAGAATTATACTGGAGCAACCACCTCATCGTTGACTATCATCAATTGTGCGTTTTATAGTGGGACACTGACGAGTACAGGAGTAAATACTAATAAGTATTCGTTGGTTGGCGGAATCGTGGGGTGGCTTAGAGGTCCTTACTCCCACAATATCATTAATTGTTATTCTCGCCCTGCAGCTTTATACGCAAACGGAAGGGAATCTGGAACAAAAATGGGTGTAGGCGGTATTATGGGTTATGAAAACACTTACTCTGACGCATCATTAATAACGTGTGTGTATTCTACACTCAGTACTTCTAATACATACTGCAATAATACATTGGTAAGTGGGAGTGTTACTTATTATGGTGGCTTGTCCGCATCTATCACAGCAGATTTCCCGTGCTCTTACTTCTACTGGGATAATTCAATTACGAACCCCGGAGGAAATACCACATCATTAACAAATGCGTCAAATTATTCGGCTCTATCGTCTACAGCCATGACCGACGGCACCTTGCTGGCCAACCTTAATGCCGGACGTACTACGTATAACGCCAGCGCACCTGATGGGCTTGAGGCTTCGGCTTGGGTTGCAGGCACAGACGGATATCCAACCATAAGTGGGCTTCCCACGGGCGAATAGTTATGGTTAGTGGCAGCCACGGTCTCGTGACTGCCACTTTTTATTATAGGTCCTGCTCCTCTAGAAGCTCGCTAGTGCGGTTGCGGTGGATTCAGCAGGATTCTGGATGCCGGCAGGGACGTTTGCGAAGAAATCAAAGTGATTTCCCTGACCATCGTCGGTCAGCGCTTCAACCAAATCGATGGTCACGTATTGGACAGTAGGAGAAGAGACGTGCTCTACCAGATAAGCTGCGCCCTTGGCGGAAGTGGGCTCGCCATTGGCGTTGAAGCTCACCTTCATGAAGCACTGGAAATAGTGCGTGGGACGCGCACAAGCCATTCCGTCCTTGTCCTCCACGGTGCCGTATCCGGATTGGAAAAGCGGTCCGGAAACGACATAGAGGGTGTCACGGCCGGTAGTGGCAGTTCCCAGATCACGGACATTCTTTTCCACCGTACTCTGCCACCTGCCCTGGTTGAGGCCAGAGAGCTGGGGCGTCATATTGGTGAAATAACAGGTCATCTTCACCTGGTCAGAGGTGGTTTCGCGATAGGATGCGGCCAACTGATGTCCGCGGTCATAACTGTATCCTCCCTTGTCCGGATATGATTTGGTAAGGTTGGGCTGCCAATCAGTAGGGAGCGCGGGATCATAGCACCACTTTTCTGACCTGGATACCGCCTGGGGATAGACATCATTGTTAAAGGAGCAGGCAACCCAGAGTGCGCACTTCTTATCGTAATCCTGTAGCAAGGTATAGCTGCGCATGACACGGTTGGGAGAAACCGTAGTATTCTTGAAGGTGTGCGTGACAATCTTCTGATTGCTGTTGCCAGTGTCGTAACGGTACCAGAGCGTGGGGTTGGTCGCAGGAAGCACCTCGTCACCGGATCCGCTGAACGAGACATTGCTTAATCCGGGGATCTCGAAGCAGCCCAGATGGCCGGGCAGGTCAGAAGAAGGCGTGGAACCACCTCCAGTGCCGCCACCACCACTGCCACCACTGCCGGAAGAAGCGCTGTAGCCAAGCTTGTAGAGGGTAAGCGGACCACCGGTCGGGCTCTGGGTAGAGTTAGAATAGCAAGCGAATCCGTAGGTGCCGTTATTACGGAGCGTCGCGTTGACTCCTTTCTCCGAATTATACTTGTTTGTAAAATCGTATGTGGAGGAACCAGACACTGACCAGAGGCTATTGTCGTCAGTGCCGCTATCCAGGAGCTGACCCTGATTCTTGGTTCCGTTTGATGCCAAATACTTCTTGACATCAGCGTTATAAATAGTCCAGTAGTTTCCGCTCCTGGCGATGTGCCAGACGATGGAGGCGTCCGGGTCTTCAATCTGATTGTTGGCAGGGCTTACCTCCGTATAATCTAATCTGTTGCTGGTTACGGTGTTCTTCAGGGCCTTTCCGCTGTAATAAATCACGTAGTCACCTTCGGAAAGATCGCCGCTATACAAGCCATAGACCGGAGTGGGAACATAAGCAGTTACTTCAAAATTCCTTATTTCCCAGATTCCTGCATTGGAGGTTGTGGACTTATACTCGAATTTGATTCTGATTCTATGTCCGAGATAAGCGGAAATGTCCTGCGAAACAGTCTTGAACGATGAATAAGCGGACTGTGAAGCCGGGGCATCTGCAAAAGCGATATCAATCTGGCTCCAAGTCTCATCACCCTCAGACATGATGTACAAGGCAGCATCAGAAGCCGTATTGAGGTAGCCATTATATGCGTGCTGAAACGCCAGCGTTGCGCCTTCAAGACCGTTCAGGTTTATCCAGGGTGAAACCAAAGCTGTGGTCACATCATGATTGCTGTTGCTGTAGCGACCGCTCACCTTGGCTCCATAGGTGGTAACGAAATTCCACTCGTTTCCCGTGCCGCCCTCAATCACAAACGAGCCCCTGCTTGAGGTGAACGCTTCCGTATAAGGGAAAGTACTCACTTCCGATACAACTTGCCTCGTCGCGTTGTTGAGGTTCATCGTATAGTGCTTAAGCTCATTGCGGGCCAGCGACTTGTTGCTGAAGGGGAAGGTGTATGTGGCCAGATTGGTCTCAATGGTGATGGTGCCGGAATCATAGGTCCCCGGAGCAAGCACCATGTAGACGGATTCTGCATCGTTCTTTGTGCTGGCCACGGTTGCGTTCTGCCGCACGGTCACAAAGTCATACCCGCTGCTCCATGAAGAGAATGCGAGCGTTCCCTCATCATTCGGATTGATGGCCGACAAATTCAGTGTGGCGTCACCGGAAATGGTGTTGCCGTAGGACTGGAAGGTGATTTGCTGGATGGTTTCGCCCGCATAGGTGGAAGAGTACACCTGAAAATCGATGATGGAGGCGAGATTCATGAAAAAGATCTGGCCGTTGGTGGACGTGGTGCCACCATCCTCAACCGTGAACGGCACACCCACCATCGGCATGGCCGAGATCTCGCCGCCAGTCTGGTACCTGGGAATCGTGAACGTGGCGGAGCTAAGGGATGTGTTGTTCTCGTTGAAGGGATAATAGGCATAAGCCAAAGTCCCTGCCGGGATAGAATTCGCGCTTCTGAGGGTCACCGTCTTGGGCGAAGTCTCGGTGTTGATTTCAGCTTCGTCGTTGCCAAGGCCCTGGGCGTCCAGATAGATACCGATCATGTCGCCAGGCTCCCAGAATACGCCGTTGTTGCCCAAAGTGGCACGGGTGAGGTCTTCGGCTAAGTCGAAGGTGTAGTTCTGTCGCACCAGAGGCTTGTCTTGATTCTCGACAGGATCGGGGAGGTCTTCCAATTCATGCTTGGAACAGGATGCCATCACGACGGAAAATGCCGCACAGAGTGCAAACAGCTTAGTAAACTTTCTCATGGCTCCGTGCTTTAGAACATCTCTTCACCGGAATCCATCGGAATCTGGTTGTTGTCGGCATTGGTTGAAAGGACGAGGAGATTCGCATAGGTGCGAATCTCCGATACTTTCGTCTCAGGCGAGGTATAAGGCTGATTAATCATAATTCTTGTCTCTCTTGAAAGCCTTGCGGCCAGAAACCATCGCTACTGCGCGACCAGGCTCAGCTCAAGGATCTTGGTCTCGCCGCTCTGGAGCGTCAGGTGTGCTTCGACCACGTGGGTGCCGGCGGTCAGGATCACCGAACTGCCGGAGACGGGCTCGTCGTCGAAGTACCAGGCCACGGAGGCAACGGGCTGAGCATCGCCCTCTTCAAGCTCAAGCGCAAAGATGCTGCCGGCCGTGTAAACTCCGTTGCCGGGGTTGGCAATCGCGTTGTAGTGGAGCGTCGAAGACGGCACTGTGGCATACAGCGTCACCTGGTTGTTGGAGTAGGAAATATTCGAAATCCGAACATCAGATGATACTCCGTTCCAGCTGACGGCAGTGAAGGAATTATACGTCACGTTTTCGCAGGTCGTCGGAAAGGGAATCAACACATTGTAACTATTTCTGAAAAGGTACCTCTGGTACTGCGAATAGTACTTGTAGCCAAACATTAAATTCGACTGGTCCGCGGCAGGAACCACGTAACAGCAAGGATGGGAACCGTTCTCATTGATGGCGTTGTACCGGGACCAGTTGCTCCAAAGCTGGGCGGCCGTCTGATTGGTAATCTCCGTGCTGCCGCTATAAATCGTGACAATTCTGGACGACTTGTCCACGTGGGTGACAATCAGGCCGTGCGAGGGCAGGCCGGCATCCCAGCCGTTGGATCCGCGGCACTCATAGACGAAGTATTCCCCGTCCTGGTCGGTAGGAGTCTTGTAGGCAATGTTGCCATCAACTGTCCCGATCGTATAGCTTCCGGAAGTGGAGAACTCCATGAAAGCATCCGACGCATCAATCCATCCGAGCATAATCCGCTCCTCAATCGTGAAATACGGAGGCGTACGGCCGTCGTTATTGTACGAGCCGCTGTCCATGGTGGAGAAGGAGAACATACCTGCGCTGAGGCCGTTCTGTTTCTCGTAGTCGGTGTCGTAGAAATCCGGAAGACCCATGGCGTGGCCGAATTCGTGGCAGGCAGTGCCGATTCCGCACATGGTTGTTCCGCTGGTGCCGGTCAATTCCGAAGAACAGGCATAGCTGCCAAGTTTTTTCCCGTCGAACGTGTTATCTTTATAACTTGTCCACTGGAAAGAATACTGATGCGGCCAGATGGTATTCGCGGCTCCTTCCGCCTGGTTGTAACCGGCGTAGTAGAAGAATACCATATCCACCACCTCGTCGCCGTCAAGGTCGTAGTCGGAGAAGTCAACATCACTGTTTGCCTGTTGGCATGCCTCATAAAAAGCGATTTCCGCATTCTCTGTACCACTTGAACCGGCATAATAGCTCGCGGTTCCGGGAACCTGATATGGCCCCGCCACATCGAATGTCGGGACGAAATTTTCGTGGGAATTGTCGGAATAATAGTCCCTTACCGAACCGGTTCCGCCGTTGGCGGAGTACCCTGTCTCGTTCATCAGGTTCGTGAACGCCGTCTGCGGATCGGAAACACTAAAATCAGTACCGTCGAAGGAGAGCAGGATTACAAGGAAGTGCTTATCCTTGCCGCTGGCGATTCCTGCCTTCGCAGGCGACAGGCGACGGACCTTGTCCGCTGCCGCCCGGCGAATTCTGCCGGCTGCGCGGCGGGCATCGATCTGGGCCTGGGTGGCGGGACGGTAGTACCCGTCTGAATCCATTTCCAATACATTCCCTGAGGCGTCTGTGACCCAGTGGCAGTACTCGTCGCCGTTCATGCGGATCATGATAACGGACCCGTCGGGCTGGGTATGGCGGATAAGTCCGGGACGTGCCGGGACGGCCTGGGCGAGGGTAAAGCAGCAAAGGGCTGCAAGAATCATGAATATTTTTCTCATAGTCCCTTACTTTTTAATGATGAATCCATTGCCCGCGCCGTCGCTGAGCCACACCTTCGGGCCGGCTTCCTTGATAAGGGTGACGGAGTACTGTGCATTATTCAGCACCATCATAGTGCCATGGCGCCAGTAGACCGAAACCGTGAAGCTGTCGCCCTTGACATAGGACTTTTTATAGCCGCTGATTTCCAGCTCCTCCACGGTGGAAGGCCTGATAAGGGTGTACGTCAGCACGTCGTTGGAATCATAGCTTCGCGTCACCTGGTCGGTGCCGGAGTTGTATTCCCACTCATATCCTGTGCCCAGATAGCAGCCGTACTCCGTCTCGGAGAGCAGGGGGTCTGCCGAAGAGCCGCTTCCTGAGCCGCTATCGTGCCTGGTAATGATGACATTGTCAATATATGCTCTATTGGTACTAGTCCCGATTTTAACGGTAGAAGCACTTGTTGCAGCGTCAAAATCTAACGAATAAGGGGTATCCGTAGTAGTAGGTGTGATCTCTTTGGTAACATTTCCCACTGTAACTTGTACTTTGCCAGTATCAGTACCATATTTAAGTACATTAAGAGTCACAGTAAAACTACTCGAAAGATCGAGTGACTTTGAGGTTATATAACCACTGGCGGAAGAGGAACCTAATTTGACGCCGCCATATTGACTCGTAAAGGCTTTTGAAGTCGAACCGCTAAAATTCGAGAACTTAGATGAGCTGAATTCCGATGAAGAATCGCTTGTAGTGCTATTATCAAATTCTTCGCTCAATACAACAACATCGTTGCCCCCGCCGCTGCCCCCGCTGCCCGCAGCAGTGAAGTCCGCCCCGTCCATATCAATGGTAAACATCGCCACCTGTCCTGCGGTGAACTTGCAGCCTGACGGGAAAAGCGTCTCCTGCTTGTACACGCCAGCGTCAGTATAGACGTTGACCACCAGCACTTCGTCGGATACATCCACCGGAGCGCACCCGAACCATATGTCGCTGGTGCTGCTGGTGTTGATGGTGAGGGTGCTGGATGCGCCGTAGTCAATCAGCGTATGCTCGCCCTGCTCGGGCTCGCACTTCCAGTACCAGTCACCCACAAAAGGAGTGGTGATGGTGAGCTCGACCGCCGAGACCGTCACACCGGAGCCGAGGTCCAGGTTCCCGAGCGACATGCGCCCGTAGGCGGTCAGGTGGTTGAAATACAGGTCCACTGCGCTCGTGGGCGAAGGAGCCTGCTGGTACGGTTCACTGGTGGCGGCTATGATGATGCCAGCCTCGTCCGGAGAGCCGTCAGTGGGCGTCTGCACGCAGGGTATGCTCACCTTCCAGGCCTCTCGGCTGGGGCTGAGGGCCATTGCCGCCGACGCCGGACTCACGGCGTAGTAGGTATAGGGCACGGTGGCGTCGTTGTAGTTGATTTCGGCGCTGAACGTTGCCGACCTGAAGTCCTCGGAAGGAGTCACGCCGGCTGTCTGCGCACCGCCGTAATTGAGCGAAAGCTTCAACTGGTTGTCGTTGGCCGTCCAGTAGGTCGGGTACACGCCCTCCGTCTCAGGACTGCCGAATTGAGCCTTGGTGTCGGGCTGTATCGCCCGGAAACACACAGTCCGCTCACCCGTGAAACGCCTCTTCACCACGGGCGCCGTCTCCGGCACCTCACGGCTGCAGGAGAAAGCCGCAAAGGCGGCCGCCCCAACGAGCACCGCCTTTGCTATTATATTCATCATTCTTGTCATTTCCATGTCATCCTGAGCAAAGCGAAGGATCTAGAACGACCCCCAGCTATTCCCCGTCACCGGAGCGATGTTGCTATTTGACGCCGGAGCCGGAGCCTTGGGCTCAAACCACCTCGCATCCAAGTTGCTCTCAGCAGCAGTCTGCAAATTAGCAGGCACCCTGGGGAAGAACTCGAAACCGGCCCGCGATTCGATGTTGTCGATGCTTGTGATATACTCAGCCTTGTAGTAATTCTCGCCCGAGTGGGACACATTCGGATACACGAAAGCAATACCCTTAGCGTCAGTTATCGTCGATCCGCTGAATGTGCACTTCATCAGACAGGTGTAGAAATGCGTAGGAATCGGAATGTTAACGCCGCTGGAAGGGCGAGTGCGGAGGAAAGAGGGATTAGCGGAATAATACGACTCTTCATAAAGCACACCCACCACGACGTACAGGGTATCCCCGGCGCTCGTAGGAGACGAACTCAGCACCTTGTCTTCCAGGTCAGACCACACGGAATCATTGAAACCAGTCTGCCTCTGCGGAGCCTGGTTGGAATAATAGAAGGTCTGCAGGTTGGATGCGTCATTCTTCTTACGATACTGCGAGGCCACGAAATGACCACGGCTGTAACCGACATCGTTGGCATTATCCAGTCCGGTTTGCTCTCCGGTCAAGCTGGCAGGGTCAGTTGTCCAGGCATTTGACCGGCTTGTGCTGCCGCCATACACATTGGCATGCATGGGGAAAGCGGCCCAAAGCGGAGCATGCTTGCCCGAATCGAACAATACCGTGTAGTTCCTCACCCTCGTGCTTCCCGTAAATGTGTGGGTGACGATCTTCTGGGTGGAAGTACCTGTGTTGTATTTGTACCACCGGTCATCGCGGCTATCGGAGTTATAATAACCTGTTGTTCCGGTACCTGACACGCTTACCGTAGGCATCTCGTAGCAGCCAAGATACCCTTGGGCCACGGCACCTTCGGCAGCGGTCTTGAAGGAAGCCTCGCCGCTGCTGATCTCCACATATTGGTAGCCGTTCCAGACCGACATAAATACCTTATAGTAATAGGTCGTGTTGGATTCAAGGCCCGACACAGCCGCGGAGAAACTGCCGGAGCTTGAGGTGATACCGTTGCTGTATCCGACAGGATTATTCAGGCTCCCACTGGTAGTGCCATACTTGAAGTAGATGTTCTGAGGTGCATGGTCGCCCGTCACTACTCCAGAGTAGCTGGCGGACAACGTTGCCGTGGTAGTGGTCACGTTGCTGGCCCCTCCGGTGCTCACCGTGCCGATTCCGTCAGTCTGGAAAGAGCACTCGCTGCCGTAGAAGATCTGGTTCTGGGAGGAGTAATCTCCCGTGCCGGCCACTGTCACGTATGCCTTGTAGTAGTAGGTCGTGCCTGCCGTCAGGCCGGAAAGCGTGGCGGAGAGGCTGCCGTTAGAATCGGTGGCGGCGATGGACTCCGTCAGGTTGCCGGATGTCGTTCCGTACTTAAAACCGACTTCCGTGGGCGTAGCGCTCGCGCCCGAGTAGGAGCCGGACAGGGTTGCCCCTGTCTGGCTCACACTCGTCGCCGAGCTGGCGGTGGTTACTGAAGCTGTGGGTTCTTGCCCCCCGGCGCCGCCGCCGGATCCGCTTCAATTCTCGTAGGTTACTACGATTGCATCAGAAGCAGCTAAATAGTTCGTGCCTGACGCTGCTTTACCATTCTGATAGAAAGCGAAGAAAGTAAAGTTATCCGAAGCCCCAGGAGTCCAAGTCAAAGTCTTTGAAGTACTATTCCATGTTCCAGCTGTACCACCAGAAGTTGAACTTACTTCTGAAGATCCACCTAGGAACATCAATTTTGATGCATCAGATACAGTCAACGCAGAGAATGTAATTACCACCTTAGTTATTCTTCCAGGGAAAGCAGTTGTATTATAGAACCTAAACTCAGAAGCGGCAGAAGGTTGATTGCACTTAATCTGAAGGGTTTTAGGGTTCCATTGATTCATTTTCCACTTTATACTATCGTAAGTAAACTCAGTAAGAGTCGTGATATATGAAGTCGATGTACTACCCGTACTAGACTGATCTGGAGTCATAGAATAATCTGTTGTTCCGCCGCCACTGCTTTGCTCAAACGTAGCAGTAATGCTAACGGCATGAGCTGGCATAGTAAAGGACTTGGCCGACTTGATGTCATGATCAGAACCGTCATTATACACCAGAGTTGACAGTGTGTATCCATCAGCAGGTGAAACCGTGATGTTGATGGTTGCACCTTGAGGGACCTGCGTATTGGAAGAAATAGTGGTCTCTCCCTGCTTAACCGTCATAGTACCATTGGAAGGAGCACTCCAGGTCACGGCATATGTCTGAACCTTAGTGAAAGTCTTGGAAGCGACACCGGTAACAAGACCATCCTTCTCAGCAATCGCCTTGATGGTTGTCGTTGAAGAAACGGGTATGGCAGAGGAATACGTTGAAGAGTTCGTATCCGGAGTTGTTCCGTCTGAAGTATAGTAAATCGTCGCACCGGAAGCAGCCGAGAGTGTCACTGACGTGGAAGTAGTAAAGTTCTCATCTCCAGAAGCGAATGTAGGCATGGACAGCCTGCTCTGAATCGTATTGCCTGCAAGGAGTTCCGGCTTGGATGTATTATTGTTAGTATATAATTGTAACGTTCCCTTAAGGATGACGCAGTCTCCTTCTGCCACATCATCAGCAGAAGCGACTGTTGTACGGTACGCAGTAAACTGAGTGCTTGAAGTCAATCCATCGTCAGAAATGGTGAAAGAAACATTCCCATATTGAGAGTTGTATGCAGTTGTAATTGCACTTACAATACCCTTTACATACACATCAGGCACCTCTGTTGCTGTAGCAGCAGCTGCTGCTTCAGAAGCAGAATAAGGATTCTCCTCTGTCCCGGGGGTCACGACGCCTGCAATGGTGTATGCAGCAGTTGCTACTGCACTATCCTTGTAACCAGCCTTAGTTGCCATAACTTTGACTGTGCAAGCAGCAGAAATTGTAACCGAATTTCCCGTTGATGACGAAGTCGTCGGATTGTTACCATCTGTGGTGTAGTAGAAAGTAACATCGCTTGTCTCGCACTGGAAAGACACTGCGGTATTTGAATTGACCTCTCCAGCCACAGGGTCGAAGGAAGGTGTGGCTACAGTAGCACGGTTATCAGTAACAGTAAGTGTATAGCTTGCAGTATGAGGCTTGTATGTTGCATCTCCTGCAAACTTAGCCTTGATGGTTGTTTCACCAGGGCCTACAATTGTTACAGTACCAAAACTGTTTATCGTAGCAACGGCTGTATTAGTGGACTCATAAGTAATACCCGAAGCGTTGCCAACAGTAAGAGTCGGCGCGTTGAAACCGCTGAAGGTATTACCAGTATCCCAAGAAGCAGTTGCGCTATCGGCACTCCAGCTCATGCCGGCATCGGCACGATCATCTGGGATGTTAACGCCCCAAAGAACGAAACGCTTATTGGTTGCGGCAGTAATGGTAATTACAGTAGCGTTTTGATCTACGGTTATAGTGCGGAAATAGTTAGACGCTGTACCTGCCAATGTATATGAAGAGCCACTTCCAGAAATACCAGTATCTGCAGTTATGTTAGTATCGTCCATTGTTCCGTTAGTCACCGAAACGGTTTGTGACTCACCATTCCATGCGGCGATAAAGAGGTAGACTGTCGTGGTTCCAGAAGGTACTGAGATTGAGGCCGCTGAGCCCTTGTTTGTCTTAACCGCAGGATAAGATGTCTCAGAGATAACAACACTAGGCGTCGCGTCACTTGATAGTGTTACGTCTGAAGACGTCGTATAAACTGTAGAATAGTCTGTAATATTCTTAGCACTGAAATGTGCTTCTTCAGAATCTGTTGAGGTATATCCCTCGGCTTTTGCTGTTACGATAAGATAGTATGTAGTACCGACAGCGAAAGAGTTGTAGTTTCCTGTAAACGCCAATGTCGTTGTGTTCCCAGAAGCAATACTGCTCCCTGATGTAGAACCAGCAAAGAGCGCCCAGTCATAAGAAGTCGCATTCTCCACAGCTGCATTAATCTCGGCGCTAAATGCGGTCATGCTAGTCTGTTTGAAGCTCTTAATAACAGGCTGTCCAAGAGAAGGTGTTCCAACGATTACAGTTTCACTTGCCGGATTGGAATTGTGATATGCTGCTTGGTTATTCGAAATGGCTGTTACGGTGATTGTATAAGAACCATCAGCAAGATTACTGAATGATGCTTCTTCTACACCGGGATTGACAGAAAGGTCACTCTCACCAGTGCAGGTAACAAGATATGAATCTGCATTTGCAACATCATCCCAAAGGACTGTTATTGTATTGCCTGTAGAACCGGCCTCAATAGTCGGGGTTGCAAGTGTAGGAACCGCAGATGAAGGATCAATGTAGAGCAACAAGGTATTGCCAGACTGAGCATTTGCATACGCAGCAAAACGGTTGCTGCTGATATTCGGGGCAATAAAGCGAGTGCTTTGTTCAACATTTGTAATGGTAGGGACAGAACTAGCAAATGAGATCGTCCATTTTGCCGCATCGTCCGTATTGTTGCCGTTGGAAGGAAGATAATTACCGCTATTAGCTTTAAAGTACTTTCCTTCAGTGGAAGATCCTGAATATACGTCCTTCAAAGAATAATAATTATTGTTGTTAACAGTTTCAACCTTGTCAATTTCAACAGGATAAACGGCTTTACTGTCAGGAACCAAAATCGTGGCAGGAATACTACCTTTTGCCACCTCATCAGCCTCGGCAATGAGAGTTACTGATGCGCGATATGCGCTAGTTCCAGAACCGGCTTCTGCACCCAAGGCGTCAAAACGGGCATAAGACATTTTGTTCGTCTCATATCTTCCAACAAGGATGTATTTTGCGCCCTCCACAAAGTCATCCATGCTGCTAACCAAATTGTAGGTGGTTCCAGAGAGGACATCTACCCTGTCAGTATTAGAAGAGAGATCGATTTCAAACTTTGTTAGGCCACCATCCTGGAATTCAAGCGTCCTACCAGCACTAAGATTAATGCTCTTTGTGTATTCCGCAACCCCGGTCTTAACAAAAACGGTAAAATTGTCAGTAAGAGTGATATCATAGAGACGGAACCATACAACGACTTCCCCTGAAAGAGTAAGATCAGAAGCAGCAGGGGTAAGGACGATTTCTTTTTGGCCACTGTACACGCCCTCATCGTTTCCGTCTATGACACCTGTTGAAGGATTAAACTTTGTGTAACCAGCGATATTACCTTCAGTCGTGGAGAATTTAATCTGCTTGATAATTTCTTCAGTAGAAAGGCCCTTAAGAACCATCCTTGCTGTTGCTCCAACACGAGCAAATCTCAGAGTTAAATCGGTCGGCTGAGTTGTAGTAGTCTTGTGCTCAGACACCAACAAATCTGCATCCTTGTCAAAACTGTTGGCCTCGAAAGTCTGTGCACTCGGAATGCTCAAACGGTAAATCGGATTATCTCCGGTGCTCTTTGAAAGGGATGAGGCAGGATATACAAATGTATAATCGTAGCTTGCAGCAGACAATGCACTAAGAGTGAAAGTGAATGTCTTTTCTGTTCCATCACTGTCGAGCTTGGCAGAAGATTGTTTATTCTGAACTGTTCCATCTGCAACCTCAAAAACTGCCAGCTGGTCATCCGCAGTCCATTTAAGTTGATATGAGCCATTGCCAGGATCAACAATAGCAGTTTTGGAGTCATCACTTCCAGCCGTGACATTAAGGATAACAGTGTCTTTAGTAACAACAGATTCTTCGGATTCAATCTTATTACAAGACACAATTGCCAGAGATGCTACACCGAGGGCAGTAATGGTTGAAAATACTTTTTTCATAATTCAATCATATTAGAATGAACCACCATTGATGATTGGATCATCATCCTCACCGTCGCCCCAACCCTTGCCAGGTTGATTGTTTTTGCCGTAGCTTCCACATAATACGCTCACGGAACGTATCACGAGGACATTTGTCGTTGGTTGTTCGTAAAGTTTTTTACGCATAATTTATGAAATTTTAAATTGTTAAATAATTAATTTCAAGCCAATTGGGCCGCTGGAACGCCAACGCGGAGGCCTTCTTGCAAAGCGCGGCGGGGACCGCACTTAGCTCGGCCATTAAAGAGCAAAACGCTCTTGGTTCATCGTTTGATTCCACTCTAACCCTATTTTGAAGCCACAAAGTTACTCCAATTTTCTTGTGATTGCAAGAAATCTTCGCCCTTTTTCTTATAGAAAAGATAAAAAAGTTATGAACAATTTGTAAACACCCCACCCACCCCCTCCAGAGCCGTTTGCGGCCTTCTAGAAGACTAACGCGTTTACCGGCGGGGAATGCCACTCATGACCTTCCCCGCCGGTAAATGTAGTATGCAATAAGGAACAGAAGAAAAGACCGTGAATTTACCGAGCTACAGCTTCGCGATCTCGTCCAAGCTCAAACCGGAAGCCTGAGAAATCTTCTCAATAGGAATATCGAGGTCCTTCATGGCCTTGGCAATTATGGATCTCTCTTCTACCCTGCCTTTGGCTTCGCCTCGGGCTTCTCCTATAGCTTCGCCTTCGGCCTTGCCCTTCTTCCGGGCCTGCTGCAAATCGTAAAGACGGGCGGAACGCATCTCGTTCTTTACTGCAGTGAGCATATCTTGATAGTTGTCCATATCTTCCGGTGAGAGCTGATCAACGCGAGCCGCTTCCAACACCCCCTCAAATCCGTGCAAATCCTTCGGCACGTCACTCTCCTTCGCAAATTTAGACATATTTTTGAAAAGAGTATTCTTTTGATCTCATTTTTGCGGTGCGACGTGAACGGTTTGCTCTATCTGTTCACGACACAGCCCTTATAAGGCCCACAGGAGCGAAAAACTGCCTGCGACGTGAACAAATGGGGTGCGGCATTCACGTCGCTGCTGGTAGCGCGGGGAAGATGCCCGATCAGGTCGGGCATGACGAGGGACGGAGGCTGAGGGTGCCGTTGCGGAACGTGGCCGCCCATGGCCTATGAATGGGCCCATTCCGCATGCGAAGCAGCGGATCAGGGACGAGCGGTCGAAGACCGCGAAGGTGGAGCAACGGCACCCTCAGCCACCCTTCCCCACCCGAACGACCTTCCGCCCCCTCCAGAGCCGTTTCAGGCCTTCTCTCCCGATAAAAAAATGGAGAGCCGAAGCCCTCCATCGAACACACAAAATAATAGTACGCGGTTCTACATCGCCGCAATCTCCTCGGCGGGAAGGCCGGTACATTTGGCAACCAAATCCACATCCAGCCCATTAGCGCGCATCGCCCGCGCAATAGTCCTGGATCTTTCAATTCTCTCTTCTGCCCGGCCTCGGGCTTCTCCTCGGGCTTCTCCCCTGGCCTCCGCCTGACTTATGTCATACTGATGCGCAGAACGAATCTCGTTCTTCACCGCGGTGAGCATATCTTGATAGTTATCCATATCTTCCGGTGAGAGGCAGTCGACACGGGCCGCATCCAACACATCCTCAAATCCATGCATATCCCCGGGCTCCGCTCTCTCACTTGCGAATTTAGACATATTTTTGAAAAGGTAACACCAGCGCTCCGGATTTTTTTGCAACTTCTCCCACTCCCGCTCCTTCATCCGGCTCAACTCAAGGTAATAGAACGATGTCTTAGCATTCTCAAGCAACTCATAAGTCTCGTTCTCTCGATAGTCGTAGCCAAACAGCATCTTGTCCTTCGGGGTGTTTTCAGCATGCTTGCGAACAAAGCTGGCCACGCACAATACATACACATGCTTGACCTTGTAAATCTCGGCCTTGCGCTTGACCTGTCCATGGACAAGGGACGCCGAATAATACGCCAGACGATCGTCAATATCCGCAGTGTGCCTGCGCTGCATCTCCACCAGGAACTTCCCC
>JAFZVQ010000012.1 GCA_017617715.1 Bacteroidales bacterium
CGCCCGCAAGCGTTCCGGCCGCTCCATGGCAGAAAAACTCTGTGCAGAAATCATCGCCGCCTACAACAACGAAGGTGGTGCATTCAAGCGTAAAGAGGATATGCACAGGATGGCAGAGGCCAACAAGGCATTTGCCCACTTCCGCTTTTAGCCACTGACACAGGATGGCCAAGAGAGATCTCAGATACACGAGGAACATCGGCATCATGGCCCACATCGATGCCGGCAAGACGACTACGTCCGAGCGTATCCTTTACTACACCGGCAAGACCCACAAGATCGGCGAGGTCCACGAGGGTGCAGCCACCATGGACTGGATGGTCCAGGAGCAGGAGCGTGGTATCACCATCACGTCCGCTGCTACCACGGCCTTCTGGCACTATGGCGGCCAGACCTACCAGATCAACCTGATCGACACTCCCGGTCACGTGGACTTCACGGTGGAGGTGGAGCGCTCCCTGCGTGTGCTCGACGGCACGATCGCCACTTTCTGCGCGGTCGGCCGCGTGCAGCCGCAGAGCGAGACCGTGTGGCGCCAGGCCGACAAGTACGGTGTGCCCAAGATCGCGTACGTCAACAAGATGGACCGCGTCGGCGCCGACTTCCTCGCCTGCGTTGAAGAGATCAAGACCAAACTTGGCGCGACCGCAGTGCCCGTCTGCCTCCCTATCGGGGCAGAGGAGAATTTCCTGGGCATTGTGGACCTTATCTCGCGCAAAGCCATTTACTACGACACCACCGACGAGCTCGTCAACTACAAATTCGGCGAAGTCCCGGCAGACATGCAGGAAGACGTCGAGGAGTGGAGGTCGAAGCTGGTCGAAAAGGCGGCCGAGTTCGACGACGACCTGATGGAGAAGTATTTCGCTGATCCGGAATCCCCCACCGAGGAGGAAATAATCGCAGCCCTGCGCAAAGGCACGATCTCGATGCAGATCGTCCCGGCGTGCTGCGGTTCGTCCTTCAAGAACAAGGGCGTCCAGTTCCTTCTGGACACGGTGATGCGCTATCTGCCTTCCCCTCTGGACATCGGCGACACCAAGGCCACCAACATGGCGAACGGACAGGATGTCATGCTGCCGCCTTCCGAAACGGCCCCGTTCTGCGGTCTTGTGTTCAAGATCGCCACGGACCCGTTCGTGGGCAGGCTGGCCTACATCCGCGTCTATTCCGGACACCTCGATGCCGGCAGCTACGTGATGAACTCACGCTCCGACAAAAAGGAAAGGGTGGCACGGCTCTACCAGATGCACTCCAACCACCAGAACCCCATCGAGTTCGTGGAGGCGGGCGACATCTGCGCGGCCGTGGGCTTCAAGGATCTCCGCACCGGTGACACCGTGTGCGCCGAGAACCACCGCTACAGCCTCGAATCCATGGAGTTCCCCGATCCCGTGATCGGTATCGCAGTGGAGCCCAAGACGCAGCAGGACCTCGACAAGCTCGGGATCGCACTGTCCAAGCTGGCGGAAGAAGACCCCACCTTCACCATCAAGTCCGACACGGAGACCGGCCAGACCGTGATCAGCGGTATGGGTGAGCTCCACCTCGACATCATCGTGGACCGTCTGCGCCGGGAATTCGGCGTGGAGATCAACCAGGGCGCGCCCATGGTCAACTACAAAGAAGCCATCACGACCAGCGTACAGCACCGTGAGGTATTCAAGAAGCAGACCGGCGGCCGAGGCAAGTTCGCAGACATAGTCGTGGAGATCGGACCTGCGGATCCGGGCGTGAACGGCCTTCAGTTCGACAATCAGGTCAAGGGCGGCAACGTCCCGAAGGAGTTCGTTCCCAGCGTACAGAAGGGCTTCGAGTCGGCTATGGCCAACGGTGTCATGGCAGGCTACCAGGTGCAGTCTCTCAAGGTCACCCTCCTGGATGGTTCCTATCATCCGGTGGATTCTGATCAGTTATCTTTCGAGCTGGCGGCCCGCATGGCTTTTCGCCACGCCTGCCGCAAGTGCTCCCCCGTCCTTCTCGAGCCCATCATGGACCTCGAGGTGGTCACCCCGGAGGAGTACATGGGAGAAATCGTCGGGGATCTGAACCGCCGTCGCGGCCAGATCACGGCGATGGACTCCTCGGCCAACGGCGCCCGTATCATCAAGGCGTTCGTCCCGCTGTCCGAGCAGTTCGGCTATGTGACGGTGCTCCGCACCTTGTCGTCGGGTCGTGCCACGAGCACGATGACCTTCGACCACTACGCCGAAGTGCCGGCAGCCATGGCCAAGGACATTGTGGAAAAGAGTGGCTACAGCTTCGGTTTCCGCTCAGTCTCGGATGATGAGTAAACAAATGATTTTAACTAAATTAAGTATATGAATCAGAAAATTAGAATTAAACTCAAGTCTTTCGATTATATGCTCGTCGACAAGTCGGCAGCTAAGATCGTCGACACGGTGAAAGCTACTGGCGCGAAGGTGAATGGACCTATTCCTCTCCCTACCAACAAGAAGATCTTCACCGTCAACCGCTCGACCTTCGTCAACAAGAAGGCCCGCGAGCAGTTCGAGCTCGATTCTTACCGCAGGCTTCTCGACATCGAGGACTCCAACGCCAAGACCGTTGACGCCCTCATGAAGCTCGAGCTGCCCTCCGGAGTCGAGGTTGAGATCAAGGTGTGACAGATCAGCAAATTTTTGCTATCTTTGCATCGCAGGTACGACAGTACCGTCATGCCCGACCTGATCGGGCATATCCGGTCCTATAGCTCAGTCGGTTAGAGCAGCTGACTCATAATCAGCGGGTCGGGGGTTCAAGTCCCTCTGGGACCACAAAAAGCCAGGCGCCTGCCTGGCTTTTTGCTGTCCCTTTGGGACTATTATCCCCCTGCACCCCCAGGGGACGGGGGGCGTTCCCCCCGAGACCCCCTGTGCCGTCCCTTTGGATACCCTTTGATTAATAATCAAAAACTCCTACCTTTGTGAGGATTGGATAGAAAGACAGAATGAAAGCAATATATGGATTTGGGCTGCTTGCGGCGGCTTTAGGCATCGCGGCGTGCAGCAACATCCCGGAAGTTGAAGCGCCCGTGGAGCCGCAGGAGATCATCCTGACCGCTTCACGGGAAGGCCTCACCGGCGCCTCGACCGCCGCCCCCGCCGCCGCTCTCCCCACCCGCTCCCTCCGCATGGACGACGGGTCGGTGTGGTGGCAGCCGGAGGAAGAGGTGAGCGTGTTCTACGGCAGCGGCACGGACGGCGGCAGCAAGTTCGTGACCAGGAACACCGCCCTCGACGAAATCACGGACCTTTCCGGCTCCCTGTCCATGACCGGCACCGGCAAGGAATTCTGGGCCGCCTACCCCTACTCCACCGAGAACGCCTGCGACGGCACCACCATCACCACCGTCATCCCCGACAAGCAGACCGCCGTCGAAGACAACTTCTCCGACAACACCTTCCCCGCCGTCGGCAAATCCAAGAACCTGCACATAGCCTTCCGCAACGTCTGCGGCGGTGTGAAATTCTTCGTGTCCCGCAGCGACATCACCTCCGTCACCTTCAGGGGCAACGACGGCGAGACCCTCTGCGGCAAAGTGAAGCTCAGCTTCGACGAGGCCGGCATCCCCCGCATGGCCGGCGTGGTCAACGGCAAATCCGAAGTCACCCTGAAAGCCCCCGGAGGCGGCACATTCAAGCCGGGCAAGTACTACTACATGACCCTGCTGCCCACCGCCCTCGACGGCGGCTTCACCATGACCTTCATCACGCTGCAGAGCATCGGCCACATGGTCTCCGACAAGCCGCAGACCATCAAGCGCTCCGTGTTCGGTGTGCTCAACAGCATCGACAGCAAGATCGGCAGCTGGACGGAAAGCGTGCCCGCCAAAAGCGTGACGCTGGACAAGACCGAGCTCCTGCTCACCGCCGGGGCGACCGGGAGCCTGAGCGCCACCATCACCCCCTCCAACGCCACGCACAAAGAGATACAGTGGACAAGCAGCGACGCCACCGTGGCCAGCGTCAGCGCAGACGGCACCGTGACCGCCCTTAGCTCCGGCAGCGCCACCATAACCGCCCGTACGCTGGACGGCGTCTCCTCCGAAGGCTGCCACGTCTGCGTGCTCGCTGCCAGCACAACCGTCTATGGCACAGTCAAATGCGACGGCGCCCCCGTGCCCGGCACCCTCGTCTCCGACGGCGCTGAAATAGTCCGGACCGACGACCACGGCATCTACCAGATAGCGTCCGCCAAAAAGTGGGAATACGTCTTCGTGACCATCCCCAGCGGCTACATGGTCCCCTGCCAGGGCATACTGCCCAAGCTCCACCAGGCCACCAGCCAGTCCGCCACCGCCCCGGAGCGCAAGGACTTCGAACTTGTCAAAGTCGACAACGACAAATTCAACCTTTTCGTCTGCGGCGACTTTCATCTCGCCAAGCGCATCGAGGATATATCCCAGTTCAACAAGCTCTCCGTGACCCTCAACAGCGCCATCTCCGCATCCGACGGCCCCTGCTACATAATGACCCTCGGCGACATGACTTGGGACCTTTACTGGTACAGCAACTCCTATCAGTTCCCCCAGTACCTCAGCACCATGAACTCCAGGCTGAGCACGCCGTTCTTCCACACCATGGGCAACCACGACAACGACATGAACTCGGTCGGCGACTACTACAAGGCGTTCAAATACACCCGCGACATCGCGCCTACGTTCTACTCTTTCAACCTGGGCAAGATCCACTTCATAGTGATGGACAACATCGACTACAACAACGTAGGCACCGGGTCCGCGCTCCGCAGCGAATACAAGAAGAATTACACCGCCGAGCAGATGACCTGGCTCGCCAAGGACCTCTCATTCGTGGACAAGTCCACCCCTGTGTTCATCACTTCACATGCGCCCGTTTCCCATCCCAGCGGCACCTCCTGGAGCAACACCTACATGAACGGCGCAGACGAAGCGGGAGAAGCCAATATGTCCGACTTCCTCTCCGCAGTGTCCAGCTACAACGTCCACTTCCTCAGCGGCCACACCCACAACATCTTCAACCGCAAGCACTCGGCCAAGTTCTCCGAACACAACAGCGGCGCGATCTGCGGCTCCTGGTGGTGGTCCGGGCACCTGACGAGCGGCATCCACCTCTCGCAGGACGGCTCTCCCGGCGGATTCGGCATCTGGCGCTTCGACGGCACGTCCTTCACCCAGACCTACCAGGCAGGCGGCCACGACATAGATTACCAGTTCCGGGCCTACGACATGAACAAGGTCAAGGAGTACATAACCCCGGAACTCGGCGGCAGCCACAAGGACTTCACCAAGTACTCCACCGCGATGGCCGCCTACCCCGCCAACACCATCCTGGTGAACGTGTGGGACTACGACCCCACGTGGACCATCAAGATCACCGAGGAAGGTAAGTCACTGAGTGTCACGCATGTGACCGCCTACGACCCGCTCCACATCGTGGCCCTGTCGGCGCCCCGCTGCAAGAGCGCTTCGGCCAGCTCCACCCCCAGTTTCCTGACCGGCTCCTGGCCCCATTTCTTCAAGGCCACCGCCTCAAGCGCCACTTCCACCGTCACAATCACCGTCACCGACCGAAACGGCAAGACCTACACCGAGACCATGACAAGGCCCAAGGCCTTCAACGTCGCGGACTACAAAAACAACTGATTGCTTGATATTTAGATTAACAATATTTATATTTGTCAAATACAGTAAAAATCTCGCCTATGAAGAAAGAATTTCTTTACACTGAGCCCCAGAGCGAAGAGTTGTCCGTCCTGGGCCTTGAAATGATGTGTACCAGTCCTGAGGAAGGAGGCCTTGAAGGGGTTGAAGATGAAGATTGGGTAGTCTAATAAGGAGGATCCGGTATGAAAACATTGTTCAAGATTGCTTTGATAGCGGGTGTGGCGATAGCCTCCGCCGCTTGCAACGACCTGATTGAAAAGAGCCAGATCCCCCAGGGAGGTCAGATCACCCTGATCGCCACCCGCGAAGGAGTTTCCCCCGACACCAAGACCGTACGCCTGTCCGACGGCTCCGTCTGGTGGAACCCGGCGGAAGAAGTGAGCGTCTTCTATGGCTCCGGCCGCGATGGAGGCAGCAAGTTCGTGTCCAAGAACACCGACATCGCAGCCACCGCTGAACTGACCGGCGACATCTCGATGACAGGCACCGTGGCCAATTTCTGGGCCGTGTATCCCTACGACGCCACCAGCTACTGCGACGGCGAATCCATCACAACGACAATTCCCGACCGGCAGGAAGCCGTGGAAGGCAACTTCTCCGGCAACGTGTTCCCCGCAATGGCCACGTCCGAGACCACCACGCTCTCGTTCTACAACCTCTGCGGCGGTCTGAAATTCTTCGTGTCCCGCAGCGACATCAAGAGCCTGACCATCAAGAGTGACGGCGGCGAAGCCCTGGCCGGCACCGTGCGGTTTGCATTCGGTCCCGACGGCGTGCCCGCAATCTCCCAGGTTGTCGACGCAAAGAGCGAAGTCACCCTCACAGCCCCCGGCGGCGGCACCTTCGCAGTGGGCAAGTACTACTACGTGACCCTGCTGCCCGGCACCGTGAGCGGCCTCTGGCTTACCCTCTCCACCGCATCCGAGGACGGCGTCATCTACATCAACTCTTCCCGCACCATCAAGCGTTCAGTGTTCGGCGTGCTGAAGAACCTCGACGCCAGCGTGACCGAGTGGAACAGCAACAAGCCCCAGACGTCCCTCAAGGACTTCGCAGTTGAGTTCGTCAAGGGTCTCGATGTCTGGGAGAGCACAGTGGGCACGGTCGAGTCTGAAAGTCAGCACCTTATCGAGAGGGGTACCGCGTGGCAGAACGTCCATTTTATCCCCATCGTTCCCAATCCCAACTGCGAGTATCTGAGCAACGCCGGCAACCAGTATGATCCCCAGTACACCCCCTGGGTACTGAACGTAGGCGGACAGGAGATCAGCTCCAGCCAGGCATGGGAAATCGCCATCCGCGGCCTCATGAACATGTGCACCGCAGAAGGTGAAGCCTTCCTTGCCGACATGACCGACCGCAACAAGCCTTACACCCTCCAGGACGGCCTGTCCCTGACCGCAGCCCCCATCTCCGAGCCCAGCGCATCCAACAAGTGGGGCAAGCATCCTTGGTATGAGGGCAGCAACGACGAGCGCATAAAATACAACGGTTCCGAGATCGAGAGCGTCGATATCAATTTCATCATCAAGGTGGGTGCATGGCATGTGGTCCGTTCCTTCATCTCCAACGCCGGCAACAGCCCGCTCGGCATGATTGGCAACTTCCAGCAGTTCGGCACCAGTTCCAGTACCCTCAAGCTTGAAGGTTACGAGGGCCTCATCGCCCCGATGCGCGAGATGCTCGTGATGATGCGCATCTACAAGTACCTGCTCGACAACAACATCGACAGCAACGTCTACACCGCCATCAAGGACCAGAAGTTCAGCTTCGACCTCTATGGCGAGCAGCCCGCTCCCCCCGGACCCCAGCCCACGGTCACTCCTTTCAAGACCCAGTGGGATTTCTGCGCCGCTTCGGCTCTCGACGAGACCACAGGATACGTCAGTACTTTTGGCGGCGCTCCCAAGTATGACGCCACAGGCGCTTTTGACGGCGCCGAATCCATCAGGGATAATACCGCCGGCGACGGAGGAAGGTATGTGGATGCCAACAAGCTCGGCTCCGGCAGGATTACGTTTGTCCAGATTGACAAGACGGCAATGGACACCGATCCTGAAAGCCCTATAGCCGGAAGGAATGTAGGATCCACCGGACACCCGTACCAGACAGGAACATGGAAAGGTGATTACTGGCTGATCACAGCCACCAACGGCAATGAGCAGCCGGCAGGCGCCAAAGCCCACATCAAGTTCATCACTCGTTCTTCCAAGACCGGTGTCAAATATTGGATCGCCGAGTACTTCGACGGAAACGACTGGCAGCCGGCACCTCTGGAAGTTCCTGAGGAAGGCTTCACTTATGCCGAGCCCCAGACCAAGACTGTCGAATCGGACGAATTCACCTATAATGTGGTGATGAAGACTGACGGCAAGAAGAACACGACTGTGGAGAGCACCTTCACGCTGGCCGCCAACCTGACCATACTTCAGTTCCGCTTAAGGGCTGTCGGCCTGTACAAGGCACAGGATGATGCCGCCATGACGGCACTCAGCGGTTGTACTTCCCGTATCGCCGGATCCACGGAAAAGGATGGCGTCACCACCAGCCCTGTTTTCGAGGTGATTGAATAGCAAATAGCATTCTTGTCTTATGAAGAAAGAAAGATTTTACATTGAACCCGAGTGCAAGGAAGTCCTCGCACTTGAATTCGACATGACTTGCGCAAGCCCCTCTGACGGAAGGAATGAGGGTGTGCAGGAAGAAGAGTGGTTTTTCAGTTAAAGGAGGATCCGGCATGAAATCATTATTCAGATTTGCTATGATAGCGTCTGCGGTGATAGCCGCGGCCGCTTGCAACAAGGAGGTTGAAGCGCCCGAATCCCCTGCTTCCCAAGGAGAAAAAATCACTCTCTCTGCCTGCCGTGAGGATATTGCCTCCGGCACCAAGTCTTTGCTCCGGGACGACCTCTCCGTGTGGTGGAACACAGGCGAGTCCCTGAGCGTATTCTTCGGCCCCGGCTCCGCCGGCGGCAGCAAGTTCGATTCCCAGAACGCCGACCCAGCCGCCACAGCCAACTTTGACGGCACGGTCGAGACCACCGGTGTGGATCCCGACTCGGACTACTGGGCCGTGTATCCCTACTCCGCCGACAACACCAGCGACGGATCGTCCGTGACCATAGTCATTCCCGACCAGCAGAATGCAGTGGAAGGCAACTTCGCGGACAACGCGTTCCCCGCCGTGGCCAAAAGCAAGAGCCTCAGCCTGTCCTTCATGAACGTCTGCGGCGGCTTGAAGTTCAGCGTGACCCGCGACGACATCACCTCCCTGACCTTCGAAGGCAAAGGCGGCGAGCCTCTGGCCGGCACGGTGAAGGTGGAATTCGACGCCGAAGGAAAACCCACGGCCAGCGTGATTGACGGCAAGAGCGCCGTCACCCTCACCGCACCTGCAGGCGGTACTTTCGAGTCCGGCAAGTTCTACTACATGAACCTGCTTCCCGCAGCATTCAGCGCCGGCATCAAGATCACCATGACCACCGCTTCGGCAGAGGGCGTGCTGGAATCCACCCAGAACCTCAGCATCAAGCGCTCCGTGCTTGCGTTGATCCGCAACGTCGACACCTATGCCACCTGGGCTGCAATTCCTCCCGCAGTGTCCCTCAAGGACTTCGCAGTGGAGTTCGTCAAGGGCCTCCAGGTCTGGGAATGGACTGTTGGCAACGTCGATGCCGACGGCGTACGCAACCAGGGCAGCACAAAGGGAGCGTGGCTAAACGTCCACTTCATCCCGATCGTGGGCAACACCACCGGCAACTACTACAATTATGGCAACAACCAGTATGATTATTCTAAATACACTCCTTGGGTCCTGAATGTGGCCGGCACCGAGTACAGCTCAAGCCAGGCATGGGAAATTGCCATCCGCGGTCTGCTGGAGATGTGCACAGCCGAAGGCCAGGCATTCCTCGACGGAATGACCAACCGCAACAAGGCTTACACGCTCCAGGATGGTATGGATATATCCATGATACCCATCCCTGAAACCAGCACTAGCAACAAATGGGGCGCGAATCCCTGGTATGAGTATGGCAACCTGGTGAAAGACGGAAGCAACGACATCACCGAAGTCGATATCAACTTCATGATCAAGGTAGGCGCATGGCACGTGGTACGTTCCTTCATCAATAACAGCGGCAATACCAGCCCTCTCGGAGCGATAGGCAACTTCCAGGAATTCGGCACCACATCCAGCACGCTGAACCTTGGCAGTTACAAGGGCTACATTTCTCCTATGCGCGAGCTCCTCGTGCTCATGAGGATCTACAAGTACATTGTCGACAACGGCATCGACAGCAATGTCTACACTGCCATCAAGGACCAGAAGTTCAGCTTCGACCTCTACGGCGACACTCTCCCCATCAAGGCCCAGTGGCTGTTATCTGCAGCTAACGCCCTTGACGATAAGACCGGATACGCCCACACCTTCGGTGGTGCGGACAAGTATAAGGATACTGGTGAATGGAATGGAACTGAAGGCTACGCGTATACTACAGCCGGCGACGGAGGAAGGTATGTAGACGCAGTCAAATATGGCAAGGGCAGACTCACCTATGTACAGGAAGACAAGACCGGAATGGACAACAGCGATCGCGCCGCGCGTTCTGTGGGAGCGACCGGACATCCTATTTCCACCGGCATCTGGTATGGCGACTACTGGCTGTTCACCTTGACTTCGCCCAGGGAGCTCCCTGCAGGGACACAGATCCACATCAAGTACATCGCCCGTTCATCAACCGCAGGCCCCAAGTATTGGATGGGAGAATACTATGATGGAGATGAGTGGAAAACGGCCCCTATGGAGGTCATCGAAGACGCATACAACTTCGCCATACCCCAGGAAAAGACACTGAAAGACCGGAACGGAGATAATGAAACCTTCTCATACAACATCGCCATGAAGGAAGACGGAGACCACAACACTACCGTTGAAAGCTACTTCACCCTCACGGCTCCGACCTCCCTGATCCAGTATCGCCAGAGAGTCACCGGTTTGTATCGAGCAAGCAATAGCAAAGCTATCACCGGTTTGGGCAATGCCACCACCCGTATCGCCGGTTCTGCTGGCCTCCAGGACGACGGCACCTACACCAGCCCTCTCATCGAGGTGGTCCCGTAACGTTTAGTTCCCGCTTTAAAAAAGGAGGTCGCCGCAGAAGCGACCTCCTTTTTTATGAAAAATAGCTATATTTGTTACGTTATGAAGAAATCTGTACTTGAAGGAAGGAAGGGACTCGGCGAGGTGATCGGGCAGTGCGCGGAGGTGGCCGGATATCTCTGGGAAAAGGGATGGGCCGAGCGGAACGGCGGCAACATGACCTACGACATCACGGAATTCGTCGACGCCCAGATGCGGGCGATGCCGGCGCTGGGCGGAGCGAAGCAGATCGGCGCCGTGCTGCCGAACATCAAGGGCCGCTGGTTCTATGCCAAGGGCACGGGTCGCCGAATGCGCGACCTTGCCCGCAGGCCGATGGAAGCCGGCTGCATAATCCGCATCTGCGACGACTGCGCCAGCTACGAAATGGTGGCCGACGCCCCTGTGGCCCCGACCTCCGAGCTCCCCTCGCACCTTGCCCTGCAGGACTACCTCAAAGGCACCGGCAGCAGCTACAAAGCCACGCTCCACACCCACCCGATCGAGCTCGTGGCCCTCTCCCACATCCGCAGCTTCTGCTCCTCGGAAATCCTCACCCGGACCCTCTGGTCCATGATTCCAGAGACACTCGCCTTCGCCCCTCTCGGCCTCGGCTTCATCCCCTTCGCCAACCCCGGCACCCAGGGACTCGCCGACGCAACCCTCAAAGAGATAAGCCGTTACGACGTAGTGCTCTGGGAAAAGCACGGCACGATTGCCGTGGGCCGCGACATGATGGACGCCTTCGACCAGACCGACGTCCTCAACAAAGCCGCCTGCATCTACAAAGCCGCCTGCCAGATGGGCACTCCCCCCGAAGGCATGACCGACGCCCAGATGACCGGCATACAGGAACTCTTCCACCTACCCAAAACAAGAGAAATATGACAAGAAAACTAAGCGACCACGTGGTCTACATCGGCTCCGACGACCTCGACATCGACCTCTTCGAGAGCCAGTATATAGTGCCCGAAGGCGTATCCTACAACTCCTACCTCATACTTGACGAAAAGGTGGCCATCCTGGACACCTCCGACGCCCGCAAAGGCGACGAATGGAAGGAAAGCCTCGCCCGGGCCCTTGCCGGCCGCACCCCCGACTACCTCGTGGTGCATCACCTGGAGCCCGACCACTCCGCCCTCGTGGACTGGACGCTCCGCAACTACCCCGGCATCACCCTCGTGGCCAGCGCCCAGGCCCTGCGCATGCTGCCCCAGTTCTTCGAAGACATCAAGCTGGAAGGCCGCACCCTCACCGTCAAGGAAGGCGACACCCTCGGGCTCGGAGCCCACTGCCTCCAGTTCATAGGCGCCCCGATGGTGCACTGGCCGGAAGTGCTCATGAGCTTCGACCCTGCCGACGGAGCGCTCTACAGCGCCGACGGATTCGGCAAGTTCGGAGCCCTCTCCAAATGCGGATTCTACGGCCGCGACGATGACGACTGGGCCTGCGAAGCCCGCCGCTACTACTTCAACATAGTCGGCAAATACGGCGCCCAGGTGCAGCAGGTCCTCAAAAAGGCCGCCGGACTCCCCATCAAGACCATACGTCCGCTGCACGGACCCATCCTCGAAGACAATCTCGGCGAATACATCAGCCTCTACGACACCTGGAGCCGCTATGAACCCGAGACCGACGGCATCTTCATCGCGGTGGCCTCCATCCACGGCGGCACCATGGAAGCGGCGCAAATGCTCGCCCGCATACTCACGGAGAAGGGCGCGCCCAAGGTGGTGCTCAGCGACCTGTGCCGCAGCGACCTTGCCGAAAACGTGGAAGACGCCTTCCGCTACCCTAAGATCATCCTTGCCGCAGCATCCTACGACGCCGGCCTCTTCAGCCCCATGTACGACTTCCTGCACCGCCTCCAGATCAAGGGCTGGTCGAAGCGCAAGGCGGGCCTGCTCGAGAACGGCTCATGGGCGCCGAGCGCAGGGCGCGTGATGCGGGAAATGCTCTCGCAGATGAAAGACGTGGAGATCACCGGTCCCCTCGTGACCATAAAAAGCCGCATGAAGCGGAGCGATTTCGAGGCGCTCGACGCCCTTGCGGACGCAATTCTGGCAGAATAGCATTGATTTTTAAATAGAATTTTCTATTTTTGTTCATTAATACATTTTCAACTATTATGAAAAAATTAGTTCTTTCCATTATCGCGGTCATCGCAATTGCGTTCTCCGCAAACGCTGCCAACTACACTGTTGACAACAGCGCCATCGACAACCTCATCGAGAATGCAGAGGAAGTCTTCACTCTCGACATCGCCGCTCCCGCAGCAGCCAACCTGCCTACCGTGAGCCAGAAAGAGATCAACACCACCACCGCATTCCTCCTGAGCTGGCTGCTCGGCGGCTTCGGCGTGCATCGCCACTATTGCGGCACCGCTCCCTGGATGTGGGCAGTCTACACCTTCACCGGCGGCGGCCTCGGAATCCTCTGGAGCGTTGACACCCTTCTCATTTTCCTTGACCTCATCAAGGTGGGCGAAGGCAACTACCTCAACAAATTCATCAACAACCAGAAGATCATAGTTTGGGTTTAATCCATAAAATCATTTGCCTGACGCTGCTCGCAGCAGCTTTTCTCCCGGCAGGAGCCCAAAGGAAAGTCAGCGCCGACGTAGAAGTCAAGACGGTAGCGAAAGGCAAACTAAGTACTGTCACCAAGAGCGTCTATTGCACCAGCAATGGACGCTTGGTGACATTATATAAGACCCCTCTCAAATATTATTCAATCGCCAACGCCAAAGGCGAGTACCAGCTCTACAACCCGAAGACCAACGAGGTGATGAGCCAGGTGGACAAAGCCCTGAGTTCCACCACCGATCTTGTGAGCCTCTGCATGAGCGGCCGCATAGACGACCTGGGCCTTGGCTTTTTCGGCTACCAGGTCTCCGGGACGGACCGTGAAGACGGCTACGTCCGCAAGACATTCTCGCACGTGGACCCCACATACCACAAGATCCTCATCGTGTACGAGAACTACCTGCCTATCTACTGTGAATACACTTCCCCCGAGGGCAAGACCGTCAGCCGCAAATACCTGTCCGGCTACAGGCAGTTCGGCCGTATGATGCTCCCCCTCCGCATCACAGACATCTCTTACGGCTCCGACCGCGATTCCACGGTGGTCCGCACCATATATTCCGGCGTCAAGACCGACACCGACGACCCCCTTTTCGACTTCTCCGTCCCCGCCGACGCCAAGCCCATGAAGCTTGAGGCGGAGGCAAAATGAGCCCGAAGGCAATCCTTCTCTTCGCACTGCTGCTGGGTGCCCCGGCGGCAGCCCAAAGCATGTCCGACCGCGCCCTCATATTCAGCAGGGATTTCAGCGACCAGGCCACGGAGAAGCACGCCCCAGATGGCGCCAACTGCTTCGAACGCATGTCGTGGCGCATCAGCCGGCAGCTGACCGGACGGGATTTCTACAGCCCGGCAAACTACATGTTCTTCCGGCAGGCCGTAAAGGAAATCGGCTTCATCCCCGCCGTGTTCGCCACCGCGGACAGGATACTGCGGGACAGCAAATTAGGCACGTACGACGTGCACATGGACCCGGAGCGCCCCGTGATAGAGGAAGGTCCGGAGGCGTATGCGCCATGGAGGGCCCGGGAATGAAGCGCGCAGCCGTCTTAGCGGCGCTGGCCCTGATGCTCGCGCCCTCTCTTGTCTCAGCACAATCGGCCTGGATATCAGCCGATTACGATTTCGTGGAGTACCTTATCGACACGGACCTCAAGCATGACGCATCGGTGCTGCTGGGCCGCGAAGGGTACTTCAAGTCCGACACACTCACCTACCTGCGTGGCTGGACGGCCTACCAGCTGAAGGAGCTCGAGCCGGCGCTGGAGCTCTTCCGCGCTGTGCCGCAGGACTCCCCCTTCGCCGAAAAATCCTTCTTCTACGGCAACGCGGTGTCGGCCCACCTGGGCGAATATGACGCTCCGGCGGCGCTGCTCGACGTCTACGAAGGCCCCTACAGGGAGCTCCGCGCCGTGCAGGCGGCCGGGCTCGCCCTGCTGCGCGCCGACCCGGAGGCCTACAAGCGCGCCGCCAGCGGCTTCGGCTATTCCGATTTCGCCCTGGTGGAAGCGGAGCGCCAGCTGGACGAAATCTACGGCTTCCGCTTCGAGCGCCCGCAGAAGAGCCCGCTCCTGGCGGCTGCGGCGTCGGCGGTGGTGCCGGGGCTCGGAAAGGTGTACGCGGGACGTATCGGCGAGGGAATCGAAAGCTTCCTGCTCACCGGGGCGATGGGCGCCATCACCGCCGAGCACTGGATCAAGGACGGCCCCGGCAGCTGGAAAACCATAGTGCCCGGCCTGCTCTGCGCAGCCCTCTACATAGGCAACATCTACGGCAGTTACGTGTCCGTGAGCATATATAACAACAGCGTGAAAGATGCACAGCAAACGGCTATTCTGTACAATATTCATATCCCTCTGCGCTCTGTGTTCAAGTAGGGCGCAGGACTGGGAGTCGATGGCCGTCAGCTACGAAAGGGCCATCTGGGAGGGCGCTTCGCTGGAAGAGGCCAACAACGCCCTGCGCGGCAAGGCCGAGTGTTACAAGCAGCTCGGGCGCTACGCCGAAGCATCCGCCACCCTCGGCCGCGTGCGCATGTTCGCTCTGCTGCCCGAAGAGCGTCAGGAGGTGCTTTACCAGCAGGAGCTCTGCCACTTCCTCGCCGGCGATTTCGCGCAGTCCGCCACCTTCGTGGGCGAAGTCGAGCCCGCCTCGAAAGACATACTGCTGCTGCACGCCCTCGCGCTCGCCTATGCCGGCAAGTTCGATGAATCCGAAATATTCGCCGCCCGTTTCATCTCCTGGGACGGGGAAAGCCCTCATCTGCAGGCGCTGCTGGACCTTTACGCAGGGCATCCGGTGCCCCGGGACCACACCACGGCCCTGGTGCTGTCGTTCCTTCCGCCCGCCGGCCATATCTACAACGGCCGCCCTGCCGAAGGCCTGCTTTCCGCCGGCCTAAACGCCGTTTCCGTGGCCTTCACCGCCGCCAGCCTGCTTTCCGGCTACTGGGTCACCGGCATCGTGGGCGGCAGCATCGCCCTCAACTACACTTTGATGGGGAGCATCGAGCGCAACGCCGCCCTCGTGGAGGCGCAGCACAGGGACTCCGTGCTCGAATTCGGCGACCGCGTGCGGGAGTTTCTTGCGCAAACCCTTAAGCCTCTTTAACTTATGACAAGAAAAGAAAGATACGAAGGAGTGGTCGGCTGGTTCAGGGAGAACGTGCCGGTGGCGCAGAGCGAGCTGGTGTTCACGGACCCGTTCCAGCTCATCGTGGCCGTGGTGCTGTCCGCGCAGTGCACCGACAAGCGCGTCAACCTCGTGACGCCGGAGCTTTTCCGCCGCTTCCCCACCCCCGGGAAGATGGCGGCGGCCACGGTGGACGAGCTGCTGGAGCTGATCGGCAGCGTGTCGTATCCCAACAGCAAGGCAAGGCACCTTAAGGGCTTGGCGCAGAAGCTGTTGGACGATTTCGGAGGCGAGGTGCCGGCGACTGTGGAAGAGCTGATGACGCTTCCCGGGGTGGGGCGCAAAACCGCAAACGTCGTGGCGTCCATCGTGTACGCCGAACCGGTGATCGCCGTCGACACCCATGTCTTCCGGGTGAGCCACCGGCTGGGCCTCTCGCGCGGAAAGACGCCCTTCGACGTGGAGAAGGACCTCGAAACACACATACCGCCGGAGCACAGGGCCATCGCCCACCACTGGCTCATACTCCACGGACGTTACACCTGCACCGCCCGCGCCCCGAAATGCGCGGACTGCGGCCTCAAGCCCTGGTGCGCCTGGTACACGAAAAATGCCAAGAGTTAAGAACATACTTGCAGCCCTCCCCGAAGCGGAGGCCATCGACCTGGATGCCCTGCGCGGCGAAATTGCCGCCGGAGCCGTGGAAATGGCCTGCGTGCTGGGGCCCACGGCATCGGGCAAGACCCGCTACGCCGTGCAGCTCGCCCGTGCCCTGGGTAATGCCGAAATAATCTCCGCCGACTCCCGGCAGGTCTATCGCCGCATGGACATAGGCACGGGCAAGGACCTCTCCGAGTACGGCCCCGTGCCCTACCATCTTATTGATATAGTGGAGCCCGGCACTCAGTACAACGTGTACCGCTTCCGGGAGGATTTCACCGCCGCCCTCGAAGACATACGTTCACGGGGCGCCTTCCCCATACTCTGCGGCGGCACCGGCCTCTACATCAGCGCCGTGACCTCCGGCTACGACTTCGCCTCGAAAAAGCCCCTTTCCGCCCGGCTGGAAAGCCGCCCGGACAAGGTGTTTTTCATCGGCACCCTCGTCTCGCGCGAGGTGCGCAACGCCCGCATCGACGCCCGGCTGGACGCCCGCCTGCAGGAAGGTATGATAGCTGAGATACAGGGCCTGCTGGACGAGGGTATCGATCCGCAAGTGCTTATAAGCTATGGGCTTGAATACAAGTTCGTGACCCAGTACCTGCTCGGCGAACTGGACTTCGCCACCATGCGGGAGCGCCTCGCAATCGCCATCCACCAGTTCGCAAAGCGCCAGATGACCTGGTTCCGTGGAATGGAACGCTCCGGCATCCACATCCACTGGACCGAAGTGTAGCTATTTTCCACTTTTTTTATTATATTGTGGCGAAAACGATAACCTCCTCGATATGACTCCGTTATACGCCCAGGACCACGACTATTCCCAGTACCTTGTGCTTGCGGTCGACGACATTCCCCTGAACCTTCTGCTTGTCCAGAAGATGCTGGGTCGTTTCAATTTCCGCCTCAACACCGCGGCCAACGGCCAGCAGGCCCTCGAGTCCGTGGCAAAGGAGAAACCGGACCTTATCCTGCTTGACCTGATGATGCCGGGAATCGACGGATTTGAAGTGATACGCCGCCTGCGTGCCAACCCGGCCACAGCCGACATCCAGATAGTCATCCTGTCGGCCCTCAACTCCAACGAAGACGTGGTGAAAGGATTCAACGTGGGAGCCAACGACTTCATAATGAAGCCCATAATCATGGAAAAGCTGCTCAACACCGTGGTCACGCAGCTGCAACTCGTCGAAGCCAGGAAGAAATAGTTCCGAGCCAGGGCGGCGGCCACATCTGAGCCCGTCGCTACTCCAGCTTGATATACTCTACGTTGATGGTCTTGATGTAGACGTAATTGTTGGTCGTGTTGTTAAACCGTACAGTTTTGGTACTCGTGCTGGTCGTCCAAGTGGCATTCTGGCCGGAATAAGAGAAAGTACCGGCTGTGACCGAAAGGGTTCTGGCCGAATTATTTGTAAAGCTGAATGTGATGCCGACGAGGCTATATCCATCCGGAACGCTTACTTCAAAATAACCCGGAGTCGAAGTATTATATCTCCTGTACCGAATACCATAAGAATTGCTATAATAGGATGCATTATAGAACGATACCGTCACATCATCTTGAGTAACCGTGTTCGCAGAAGTGAAGGTGATGCTGGTGGATATCTTGGTGTTGGACTTTTCCTTCTCCCGATATATAGGCACGCCGCCTGCGCCGTCAAGGCTAAGGGTCACCGAATACGATCCGGTGTGCTGGGCCTGGGCGAGAGTCTTGACGGGAAGGGTGACCATCTGCCCGCCCACGCCGGCGTTGCGGCTATAGGTATAGGTGTAGAGGCCGGAGCCTTCGTCCACCACGGCCCAAGGCGAGTTGGTGTTTTGCGGACGCAAACCTTCCAGCTGCACCGTTATGGTTCTGGAAGTGGCATCGTCTTCAGAATCAAGATAGAAGGTGAAGTTGAGGTTGGTATTATATGAGGCAGCAAAATTGCTGAACCACAGGTTGGTGAAATTATACACCGAGTAGTTCGTGAACGCGGCGGAACCTTTGTTGAAATACTCGTTGGCCACATAGATGGTGCTGGCGCTATCGTCCATGTTGGTCTTGAAATGGAGCGTAAACGTCTTGCCGCCGCCATTCGCAACATCGGGAAGGAGGTTATAATCCGCGTAGCTTAACGTGTAGTTGTAGTGAAAAGTCTTTTTCCCGGACTTTCCATCGCAAATGCTGGACCCGCTTTCCACGGGCAGGTTATCGTGGTAATCGGCAGTGATGTTTGGCGTAATGCTCAGTTTGTCGGATTCGATGACGAAGACAAGAGGAAACATGGATTCCGGCAGCTGGGTGGGAATGTTTATAAAGAGGTTGATTCCCTCGCCGGCCTCGTCCTCCACTGCATTTGTAGCAAAGTGGGGATCGGGGTTGTCGGCTTCACACCAAACCGTCATATCCTGATAATCCATAAGATAAAAATTAATATCACGGGATATGGACCGGTATTCGTCGATCATTCCGGAGATATGGATGGTCTGGAGTGCAGGGTCGAGCGTGGACGGATTGTTGGTGGTGAACTTTATGGTGCGGTATCCTTCGGTATCATTACTGTCGTTGCCTGAACCCATCACCTTGATGACTCCTGTGGCGCCGTCTCCGCTCGCCGTTCCCAGCACCACCCCGGTCTCTGAGGCTATAGTGGAGTCGAGGGTGTTGGCAATGACATTTATAGGAGAAGAACCGGAGGCCGCACCAAAGGTGATTACTACGGGACCGCCCTCGCTCACAAGGCTGTTGTCCAGGGTCTCGTCGCCTTCTTCCACATCGGGAATAAACTTGTATTTGAGCTCGACCACAGCCTGCCGTTCGACGAATGTACGCTCGACGTAGCTCACGGCTATACGGCCATAGCCGTTGGAAATATCAGTCAGGCCCTGGGTCTCCTGGGACGTGGAAATATCACCGCTGCCGCCGGTGGAACCGGCCTCTCCCGGGGTCTCGGCTCCGGCCTTTGAAACGCCCGTGATACGGAGATGATAGCGGAAATTGCGGAATACCGCATAGTAGCCGTCATCGTCCATCAGGTCTATCTTGTAATAACCTTCAACGGCCTGGGCTGCCGGGACGAGCCATGTGTCGACATCGTTGGGATAACGCTTGTCGGCGGCAAGGGAAGTGCTCTTCCAGTCGCTCATTACTTTGCCTTCCTTAAGGGCGCGATAATAGCCGTGAATAATAATATAAGTAGGCGAATCGCTGGAGCCGGAAGGCTTGGGGCGTTCGTACATATAGATGCCGCCGTTGACTTGTCCGTTGGTCACGGTGCAAGGATAAAAAGTCACATTGTCGGGGTTGGTGTTGACATACGCCATGCTGTCGGGAGAGTAACCGGGATAGCTGCTCTTCAATTCAGCGTAGGTCATATCTTTGTAGTCCATCATGAAGAGGCTCCTGGTCGGGTCGTAGGGAGCCACGCTGCCGCGGTCGGGCATGTTGATGATGGCCATGGTGTGGGTCGCGTCCAGAGTGAGCTGGGGCGTAGTGGACTCCACGCTCATCTTGGCGAAATTGCGGAGCATGGGGAGGCCCTTGTAGTTGCCGCTGCCGTCTTTGCCGCCGCAGAAAGCTTCGGTCACAGAGTCGTCGACCTCATAGAAGTTGCCGGTCTTGACATACACCATGGACTGCACTTCCGGATCGTCGTCATAGACCATCTTGAGGGCTATGCCGTTGGGAAGGATGAAGCGCGCCCAATAGGCGTCCTGATTGCCTGTGGTGTAGGCCGTGCCGCACATGACCACGCCCTCATACTTCCATGGAAGCTTGGCGTTGCAGTTGGCGAACACGTTGACCCTGAGGTTCTTGCTGTCGGTGAGCGACAGCTTTACGTCGAAATTGTAGAGGGTGGAGCTGCCGTTGGTAGAGGCGGCCTGGACATTCTCGGCATCCACGACTTCCTTCAGGAAGCCGCTGCTTCCGAACACGGCCACGCGGATCAGGCTGATGCTGGGCAGGTCCGCCATCGCCTTCGTGGACGGAGCCACCGGGAAGGATGCGCACATGTGGACGACAGCCTTGCCCTCGGCCGGGTATTCCGGGGCCTCCCCGCCCGGACGGCAGGGCTCTTCCTTGATGCAGCCGGAGAAAACCGCGAGCATCAGAAGAAATACGTAAAGGATGTTTCTTTTCATACGCTCTTGGTTTTATCGTTCAATATCTCCCCAGGTAGGGGTGGTTTTAGAAACGGTGGACACGTTGCTACCCTCATATTTCATTCCATCCCAATACCAGTCGTCATATACGCAGCGCACGTATTTATTGCCTGTGGGCGTGGAATAATTCATCTGTGGCGGGTCGCTTGTCGTGTTGGTGACCGTCACATATCCGCTGTTGCACCAATAGTCGGTGGTGCCGGAGTTGCCGCCTCCCAGCAGGCGCTCAATCTTGCCGTCGGCGTTCAGTTTTGCGATGTACATAACCTCGGCGACAGTGGGGAGACGCCATCTGCCCATGGGATAACCGAATTCCTGATATGAAGCACAACGGCGGAAAGCATTTGCATAAGTCATCGGCTGTGTGGCACCACGGGAAGAAGCTATCCTGAACTTCGGAGCGATAATGTCGTTTGCCTTGTTGGTATGATCCACCGGATAATAATAACTCAAATACCTTGTGGATCCTTGCACGGATGTGGTCCTGGTACTCCATTCCGATGCCTCGGCGCCCGTGTTCGTATTGTTGGGCCAGTTGGCGTTGAGGTTGTCGATATCCATAACCCTCGGATCGCCGAGCATGTAGGACGAGCCGGCAGGGAGAACGGTTGTCTGGATAATAACCATGTTGTAGTTATTATTTGATGAAGTACCGGATCCTGGCGCAGAACCTAAATAATAAGTGTTATTATTGTTACTGCTTGCTGTATTCAGACTATTGTTAACATAAGCATTGTACGGAGAAGAAGTCGATGTGTTCCTCTCCAGGTCAATCATAATGGCCGGATACTGGTGTATCGTGATCCTCTTGGCGTAATTGAAGTTGTCTTTCTGCCTTAACACGAAAGTGATGGTGTATGCCGAAGTATCGTAGTTGGTACCGCTGGTGTCGTTGTTGAGGGTATGCTCGAACTGGATATGGGCACCGCCCACGCTGGAAAGGGAAAGCCACGAGGTGGCATCCACGGTCTGCTGCTGCTTGGTGGAACCGCTGAAAGAGTAGTACGTCGCGGTAATGGTGGATTCGCCTTCCTCATTCACAATCTCGCAAGGATCGGAAGTGGTGTAGGGTATGGACAATGTGTTGATGTTGAACATCTCATACTCCTGCTTGTTGATGAACAGGTAGCGTGCGCCCTTGATTTCGGCCTCCTTGTCGGAGTCGTTGACACCGGTGCTGGAGCCGGAGCCGGAGCCGGAGGGCTCTTCCTCGCGCTCCTGCCAGTCGACCACGTAATACTTGCCGTGGATGATGCTCTCGCCGCCGTCGGTGTCGCTTCCGAGCACTCCCACGTTGAGCACTATCTTATACCAGTTGTTGCGGATGAACTGTGCATGGGAACCGTCGATGGGATCTCCGGGGCAATAAATGCGGTAGTAATAGTTCTTGGACGCCGTGCCGTAGGAAAGCTCGCTCACTACGCCTGTGTCCGGATCCGTGCTCGTGCTCACTCCGGGATCACGGTCCCAGGGGACCATCAGTTTAATGAACGGCTCTTCGCTCGAGCCGTATTCCCAACTGACGGGATTGGTGTAGAACGGAGCCTCACAGGAAACGAACTGGCCGGTATGCGTCCTTTCTGTGTAGTCGACCACTTCGTTATTGTTGTCAAGGACGGGAGAGAAAGTGCTGTAGCTGTGCGTTTCTGTGTGGCCGGGATCGAATTCCAGGGTCGGATACGTGAACAGGGCAGGGTCGGCCACGGGCAGACCGCTGGCCTGGCCGGTCAGGGAGCCGTTGACCAGATACACCTGCATCTGCCCCGCACGCGGACGCCAGACCTCGTTTCTGGTGTAAGTCCTGTTGTTGACGACCACGGTGTTGGGAATGGTGACCGAATCTTCAACACGGACCAGGATCGTGATCTTGGCAGGGACCCTCTCAAGGGGGATGCGGGCGCTCACCACATTGGTGGCGTGCTTGTCCACGGGGCCGACACGGATGTCGCCGTTGGTGGACATCAGGAAACTGTTCTGGGGTATGAGGACCTCGCCGGTGTCGTCGTCGGTGTCGAGGTCGCGCGTCTTGGCCTCCAGGGCGGCTACCGACGTTCCGCTGAGGTTTTCGGTCTGGCCTTCCCCAACTTCAGGGATGATGCGGGGATGGTTGGCTATTGCATACACACGGAAGTAGCGCGAACTTCCGGGACAGAGAACTTGATTGACAAGGTCGTCGCTCATTGGCACGGAATACACCCTGGTGGATGCCACCACGTTGACGAGATAGCCGTGCACCACGGCATCGCTTTCTGTGCCGTTGTCGGGATACAGGAAGTATTCCACGGAATTCAGGAGGTTCTCGTTGAGCCTGGTGACTCCGGCGGAATCAATCTTTGCCTTCGCCTCGGGGAAGTCTCCGCAGTCGAACCGCAGGGTTATGCCCGTGTGCTCGCCTTCGAAAGAATCCATCCTTTCGAGGCAGGCGCAGGATAAGGCTGCTGCAAGTGCAAGTGCAAATATTATTCTGTATCTTTTCATACGCGTCTTTTCTGGCTAAGGGAATTCCACTACATAGCCATCCCTGTTGATTTCCGTATCGGCATCGGAATCGCGCCCGTTGTTGCGGACTCCGAAATGGAGGAAGCAGCGGCTGCCGTGGGCAGGCGTGCCGACGGCCCTGATGGACAGAGTGATCTTTCCGCCGTCGCGGGAAGGATTTATGGTGATGGATTCTGTGCCTCCGTAGGTGGCATCGCCGCTCTGGAGGCTCACGGCGAAATCGTCCGCATTGCCGCCAAGGCCCACAGAGAGCACGCCGTTGACCGGAGTGAATATCTTGAACGTACCGGTGGCAATGTACGAACCGGCCTGCGAGGAAGCCGTGAGCTTGATGACGGTGTGCTTGACTCCGTTAATCCACTCAGACTGGCCGCCTGTGTAGGTGTTGAGGGTGAATTTGAGCTGTGTCGCGGAGATGGCGTCTTCCTCATAGGACATGGGATACTTTTCGAACTGCCAGTCCCTGATCGTGAAGCTGAGGCTTATCTGCTTGTTGAGGAACTGCAGGCTCAGGTTGGTGATCTTGCCGGCAGTGATGAACGACTGGGTCTCCGTGCTGGTGGGGAACTTGAATTTCAGGGTTTTCCTGTTTTGCGTTCCGATTTTGCAGTCCACCGCTATGAGAGGAGCGTTGCTTGCATAGACCGGGTTGCCTTCGCCGTCGTAGGTGGTGCCCACAGGCTCGAGGACGGACCTGAGCACAGGCCAGGCAAGGCGCGGGCTGGGATCCGAATCGGTGATGTCGGCACCGGTGATGGCGTCGTAGGTCTTATGTGCGTCGGTAGCATGGTTGCGGTTGCGCAGAATGATGCCCGCACTGGGCAGCTTGTTCGGGAAGAACACTGAGCCGGCCGAATAAGTGGGCTGGGAGTAGTTCAGGTTCATCTCGCCAGAGAGGTCGCCGTACTCGAGAGCCACAGTGTTGCGGTTGGGGAAGTTCTCGAAGCTGACCCCGTACACTGTGACATCCAGTTCGGAATTGTTGCTCACGCTCACTCCAACCGCACCGAAGAGATGGTGCATGGGCAGGTCGACATGGTCCGGAATTCCGTCGACTACCGGCACGCTCACTATGTCGGAATACAGGAAATCGTATTGCGGAGAATCTACGGTGAGGCTGGTCCCAAGGTTGACTGTGTGCACGCCCGTGGATTCGTTGAAATTAGTGTTGTAGGTGGAGAAGCAACCGGAGGTGTTGAGGGTGGATGCGTCATGCCCGTCGGCAAGCATCCATCCGAAGAACTTGTGCGTGCCCGTGCGGGTCCATTTGTAAGAAGTAGGAGAATTGACGTTGCCGAAGAGCCATTTCCAGGGAGTGGCGTCCGACTTGTAGGTGAGGGTGTTGGAGAAGTACTGGAACTGCTCTCCGCCCGTGTGGCCGGAGATGGTGCCGGTGTAACCGGAGAGGTAGTCGTAGGCCTGGAATGACGAGCCGTTTACGGTCAGGTCGTTACGGCCCAGAAGACCCTTGGTGTAGCCGCCGTCTTCAGACGCACCGAGCGTTATATATTCATCGGCATAGCTGCCGGGGCTGTCCTGCTTGTCGCAGGAGGCCAGCACGACGGCAAGCGCCAGTAAGGCAAGCCGGATGGTGTTGTGTTCACTTCTCATACACATCGTTTGTTTTGGGAGCCGGGAAGGGTTTCACCCCCGCCCGGCCAGAGAGCCAGATTAGATCTGGAGCTCGATGTTGGTAGCAACGGTCTTGTTGACCCAGTTGTCGATGGCAGGGTCGAAGGTGATCTGCTTGCCGGCAGGACCGATGGTGATGTTGTACACGATGTTGTGGTTCATCTCCCAGGCGGTGATGGCGTTGAGGTCGGTGGTGTCGATGATGAGGTCGGCGGACACGGCGACATCGTTCTGGGTGAGTGCGAGCACGAAGTCAGCTGCACCGGGGGCTTTGCGGTAGGTGGTCACGTCGAAGAGCAGGGTGATCTTTTGCTGGCCGGCGGCAAGGGTCTGAGGGAGCATGTAGGTCTCGGGGATCACGGTCACACCCTCGTTCTTGACGAGGTTGTGCACCACGACGTCGGTGTAGAGGCTGTTGTCGACGCTGTTGGTGAGGGCGGTGTTGGCTGCCCAGACATTGCCGGCGGGCTTTACCCAGGGCACGAGGCCGGTGCTGGGGCTGTCGGCGAGGTTGAGCTCGCAGGAACCCTGGACATAGAGGCCGGAGAGGGTGGTGCTCTTCAGGGAGACATCCCACTTGGTCACGGTGCCGTCGCCTTCGGTCTTCTCGTTCTCACCGAGGATGACGTTGATCTTCACCTTGCAGCCTGCGTGGCGGAAGATGGTGGGCACGCCCTCGTAGGCGTTCTGGCCGTCCTCAACCTGGTTGGCGTTGTCGGTGTAAGCGACAGCCTTGTCGGCATACATGATGTCGAGCTGGGTGGCGGAGAAATCCACGTTGTTGTAGGTGATCTTGGTCTTGGTCACGACAGGGATAGCGCCGGTGGCGTTGTAGGGATAGTAGCAGAAGAAGTCGACACTCTGGTTCTTCGGCCAGTAGTAAGGAGTGGCGGTGGTCCACTTGGTGCCGTCGAAGGAGACTTCCTTGTTGTCAATGAAGTACTCGCCGGCGGTGTTGGCGGTCCATGCATAGGCACCGAAGGTCTCGGTGGTGGGGAACACGGAACCGGTCACCCTTGTGGCGATCTCGGTAGCGGGAGTGAAACCGATAACGTTCACGGGAGTGTTGACACTGGTCTTGGTGCAAGAAGCCAATGCGACTACAGCTGCAACTGCGACAAAAATTAATTTTTTCATAATAAATGGATTGATATTGAGTTAATAAATTGATTTCGTTTGGCCCGAGGCGGCATGCGCCGCCCCAAGCCGGTTTGCATTATGATGAAAGTGTTTTAGTTGTTTCCATTAATGACGACATCTGTGGAATACACATCGGTCCAAGGCACGATGGCCGGATCGAAGGTGACGGCCCTGGTGTCGTAGGGATTGATGGAGATGCGATAGGTGATGTTCTGGTTGTCGCGCCATGCGGCGATGCCGCCGTTGTTGAGGCGGACGCTGGTGGCGATATTCTCCTCGAGGGCCCAGTAGGCGGGATCGCTCTCGTCGGCAGGGGCGCTGGTGTAGTGGATCTTCACGGTGTAGACCACGGTGAGGAGCTGGTCGGTGGTGGTGGCGATTGCATCCGCGCTGTTCAGGAGTTCCTGGGGCATGAGAATCCTGCTGACGCCAAGGTCGGTGTAGTTGTCGGTGGCGGCGACGACTGCGGGATCCGTGCCGTCAAGCAGGTTGAGCGTAAGCGCGCTTGCGGGTGCGAAATCGTAGTCAGTGGTGTTGGCGGCGTGGTTGGTGGCCCACCTGACCGTGTTGTTCTGGGTGAATGTACCCTTGTTGTCGATGCTCTTGATGTCCACGTCGGAAAGCTCTATGACTATCCTGTCCACGTTGGGGTTCTTCTTGCCGATGGCGCGGAAGGCGAAGTTGAGCTGGCAGAGGGCGTGGTTGAAGATGGTGGGCACTCCGGAGAAGCCGGAATCGCCGGCATCAAGCACCTGGCTGCCGTCGATGTTGGTCTGCTGGGTGCAGTTGGCGGCAAGGTCGGCGTACATGAGGTCGACGTTGGTGTCGGCCACGATGGAGTAGTTGTTGAACACAAAACCCTTGGTCACGTCGTACGCAGGAATCTCGGAATAACCGTTGTCGGCTCCGGCAGCGGTGTAGGGGGAGTAGGATGCGAAGGTGATGTAGCCGGACTTGGTCCAGTAGTAGGCGCTTGCGGGAGCCCAGACACCGGCGGCGTAGGCTACCTGCTCGTTGTTCATGAACACATAGCTCTGGTCGGCAGCGGCGCCGGTCCAGGTGTTCTGTGTCCACCATGCGAAGGTTCCGAAGGGAACGCTTGTGGGGTAGGTCATGCCCGTGTAAGGCAGGGTCTGCGCTTTGGTCTGCTGCAGGTGGTTGATCACCGAGAAGCGGATTGCAGACTCAGGGGTCTCGTCTTTGACATTGACGCTGGTGCAAGCGGCCATGGCTGCCATGGCGGCTAATGCAAGGATGAAATACTTTTTCATAATGCTTTGTGTTTTATTTTGTTTCTTGTTTCTTGGCACCTTCCGGCACGGTCAGGCGCCGGAAGGCAAAAATGCTATGTAATTAAGGGGTAACGATACCGCCCTGGTTGATGTTGATCACGTCGTCAGCATTGGCCTCCACCGGGTCGTAGTTCTCGACTGCAGGGTCGAAGGTAACCTTCTCGGACACGGGGTCGATGATGATGTGGTAGGTGATCTTCTTGTTGGACTCCCAGCTGGCGATGCTGCCGGTGAGGTCGTGGATGTCGGCTGCTGCGTCGATGCCCACGGTGCGGATTTCCTCCATGAACACGGTGCTGTCGTGGAGAGCCTGCACCTTGTAGATGAGCTTGAAGGCCACGTTGTCGGTGAGCTGGGGCATGACGACACGCCATGCGAGGAGCTGCTCGGTGGCGGTGCTTTCGGTGGCGTTCACAGGCAGGGTGAGGACGGTGCCCTGGTGGAGCTGGATGAGCTCGGTGGTGTCGCCGGGCTTCCAACCGCTCACGACGTCAGCGTCGGGAGTGCCGGAGGTGGTGTAGTCGGCCTTGCGGGTCCACTGCTGGGTGGTGGTGTTGAGAGCGGCGTCAGCTGCGAGGGCGTCGGCGTTGGTGAGGGTGAGGGAGCCCTTGTTCACAGGGATGATGAGGGACTTCTCGGTGTCGGCGATGGAGGCATCTCCGTCGATGTCGTAGCTGTCAAGTACCTCGACTTTCCAGATGGTGTTGGCGGACTTCTTCTCGGCGGGAATCTGGATCTTCACATCAATGTAGAGCTTGGAGAGCATGTGGCGGAAGAGGGTGGGAACACCGGTGGTCACATGGCCTGAAGTCTCGGTGCCGTCGACAGCATAGGTGCTCTGGTTGGCGTTGAAGCGGAGAGCGGCGTCGGCGACCATGATGTTGGAATCGCTGAGGATGGTCTTGTCGGTGTAGGTGAGGGTAACGGTCTTCTTGTCTGCGCTGACGGACTCGACAGGGGCGATGCTGCCGGCGTAGGAGTAGAAGTTGATCCAGCCGGTCTTGGGCCAGAAGTAGTCGTTCTCAGGAGCCCAGGAGTAGATACCGGTGCCGCTGGTGACCTTTGCAGGCGTGGAAGCGTTGTCCCATGCGAAGATGTCGGTGTTCATGAATTCCACTGCGTCACCGAGTTTAGGGAACTGGTAGGCGTAGGTGTGGAACTGGTAGAGGCCGTCCTCATCGTTGGTGAGGGCGACGTTGGCCTTGGTCTGGGCGGCGTAGTTGGCCACTTCGAAACCAATCTTGGTGTCAGGAGCGACGTTGATGTCGAGTTCGCTCTTGGTGCAGGCGGCCATGGCTGCCACGGCGGCTGCTGCGAGAATGAAATACTTTTTCATAATGCTTTGTGTATTAATTTGTTAATTGTTTGTTCATTCATGGGACCCTGGGGCAGGGTCAGCCGCCCCGGGGCAAAAAGTATTAGTCTGCGTGATAGATTTCGGTGTCTTCGGTTTCAACCGTGTTCCACTCTGCCACTGCAGGGTCGAAGGTGACTTTACGTCCGACGGGATCGATGGTCACGTTGTAGGTGTACTTGGTGTTCATCTTCCAGTTGTCGATGGAAGACACGAGGGAGAAGAGGTTGGTGGTGTCCTCGATGGTGATGAGCTCTTCACTGAAAGCCGCGCCGTCCTTGGTGCCGTCACTGTTGGCATCGTGATAGATCTTGATGGTGAAGGTGAGGCCGAAGGTGACCACGCCGCCGTCGATGATCTGAGGCATCACGGTACGCTCGGCAAGGAGAACCTGCTGGGCAGTCTGGTAAGGAGTGCCGGAGGCTGCGGTGGTGGGCTGGAAGTTCAGGAACTGAAGCTTTGCAAACTCCTTGGTCACGCTGCTGGCGGTAGAGGTGGTCTCCACGATGGTCTCCAGGGTAGGAGATGTGGGACGGGCCCAACCGATGTTTGCGGAAGTGGCTGCAACACCGGTGGAATAGGTCGTGCCTACTTTCCAGGCCTTGGTGCCGGTAGTGGTGTTGTCTTCGTTCACAAGTGCGAGATAGCCGTTGTTGCCGACCTTGAGGGTAGCGGTCTGGACCTCAACGTCCCAGATGGACTTGGTGCTTGCGGTCTCGGTGCTCAGGCGAAGGTTGAACTTAACCTTTGCGAGTGCGTGGTGGAAGAGGGTGGGAACGCCCTTGGTGACACCGTCGTACAGGTAGGTCTCGGCGTTGTCGGTGTAGCGCCAGGCCTCGTCGGCGAAGAGGAAGTTGTCGTCGGTGGCGATGGTCATAGGTGCAGCGGCGGTACCCCATTCCATCACGGTCTCGGAGACGGTGGAAGGAGCTTTGCTGTTGGTTGCGAACCAGGACACGAAGTTGATGTAGCTGCCGGCTCCCTTGGGCCAGAAGTACTCAAGCTCGGGATCCCATGCATTGGAACCGTTGTAGGTGACAGTCTCAATGTAGGAGTTGTCTGCGGTGCCGAAGAAATCGGTGCCGGAAGCGGCGGCGTTGGCGTGGAGCCAGGCCTTGGATTTGAAGTTGTCGGTCTCGGCAAGCACCGAACCCGGGTCTTCTGCTGCCTTGGTCTGGGCGGCGTAGTTGGCGACCTCGAAGGAGATCTTCCTGCTCGTGCTGTTGTCGAGCTCAGTCTTGGTGCAGGCGGCGCTGGCTACCAGAGCTGCAACTGCGATGATAAAAAACTTTTTCATAATGCTTTGAATTATTTTTTGTTGTTAATTAATTGTGTCATTGTTGTTTGCGACCCGGGGCAGGGTCGGCCGCCCCGAGCCAGTAGGATTAGTCGTTGTCGGGGATGACCTGCTCGGTGGTGGTGCCGTCCTGGTAGTCGGACTCGATGGCAGGATCGAAGTAGATCTTCTTCTGGGCAGGGTTGATCTTCAGATAGTAGGTGTACTTGTAGTTCTGCTCCCATGTGGCGGTGCCGAGGTCGGTGCCGAGGAGAAGGTCGAAGGGGATAAGCTCAGAGTTGGTGGCATTGGTATAAGTGGTCACAATCCTGACTTTTCCGGTGAGATGGCTCACGCTGCCGCTCTTGGCAAGGTCCTGGGGAAGGACGCAGGTCTCGGCGATAAGATCGACCGCAGTGCCCTGGGTCACCTTGTCGACGGTGCAGGTGGAAGGGGTGAGGGCGCTGAGGGAGCCTGTGCCGGTCCAGCCGGTGCCGGTCTTGGTCCAGGCCTGAGGAGTGCTGGCGGTGGCGGGATCGGTGTTGGTCATCTCAAGTGTACCGGCAGTGTAGACATTGGTGAGCTGCACATCCTCGAGGGTGATGGTCCAGGTGGCGAGGCCGTCAGAAACGGTGCCGGAACCGGCGCTGATGGCAGGATTTGCAGGGGTAGCGGATTCCTCGACAGCATAAGCCTTGATGTTGATCTTGGCGAGAGCGTGGTGGAAGAGCATGGGGACGCCCTTGTCGACACGGCTGACACTGGTGTAGGTGGCAGGATCGACATTTTCATTGAAGCGCCATGCCATGTCGGCATAGAGATAGTCGGAAGCGACATTGCCAAGTGCGCCCTGGGTGAATGCCCAGCTCAGGGTAGCTTTGTACTTGCTGGCGGTGGAGTCCCATGCATAGGTGACGGTGGGGTTTGACGCAGCACCGGCAGAGTCCTTGCCATACCAGCCCACGAAGTTGATGTAGCTGTGGGTGGACTTGGGCCAGTAGTAATCATGGCTGGGTGTCCAGGTCACGGGCGTACCGGCATGGTAGGTGATGGTCTCGGTGTAGCCGCTGGCTTCGTTTCCGAAGAAATTCTGGAATCCGAGAGCCTGGGTGGGCTGATAGGAATCGTTGAGGTTGATGCCCTCAGCGTGCATGTACGCTTTGCAGGGGAAAGCGGTGAAGGTGGGGTCTGCCGCGATGGCCTTGGTCTGCGGCACGTAGTTGGCGGCCTGGAACTGGATCAGGCTGCCGGGGGTCTCGACGTTGACCTGGGTGCAGGCGGCGCTGGCTGCCAGGGCCGCAACTGCGATGAACAGATACTTTTTCATAATGCTTTGATTTGTTGTTTGTTGTTTCATATTTCTTGTTTCAATTATTCTACCGTTGCCGACCAATCAGGACCGTAAGTCCAGTCGGATTCGAGCGTAGGATTGAGCAGGATCTCGCGGCTTACGGGATTGATTGATATATTATAGGTATATCTCTTGCCGGGCAGCCACTGGGTGATGGCGAAGCCGGCGGTGTTGTCTATTGTGTTGAGGACGAGAGTGGCAGGTATGTCGCACTCGCTGTTGGTCACCACTCCGTTGCTCCTGGCGGTCACGGTGTAGGTGATGTTCAGGATTGCGCCGTCCTCGAGTTCCTGGGGCATGAAGCTGCGCTCGGCAAGGATGTTGGTGGCGGTGGTGCCGAGGGTCGTGTTGGAAGACACGAGGCTGATGGATGCCGGGCTGGTTGTATCGGGAGTCCAGAGCAGGGACGAATTGCCGTTGCTGCTCCAGGCGCGCGTGCCGCAGGACATGAGGTCGCTGTTGGAGAGGGAAAGGGAACCGGTGTTGTACACGCCGGTGAGGCTGGCGCTCTGGAGCGTCACCTCATAAGTGTTGGAAGCGTTGTCGGGATCTGCGGTGAGGGAGGCGCGGAGGTTCACAATCACCCTGCTGAGCAGATGGCGGAACATGGTGGGGACGCCGGTGGTGTAGTAGGTGCCGGGGTCGTTGTTGGCACTGTAGCGCCATGCCACGTCGGCCAGGAGTATCTCGTCATCGGCCACGATGGTGCGGTTAGAGATGCTGAAGCTGGTTTCGCTGATGGACGGGGTGCCGTTCTTGTCGTACCAGGACACGAAGTTGATGTAGCTGTTGCTGCTCTTGGGCCAGTAGTACGGGTGGCTCGGAGCCCACTGGCTCACGGAACCGGAAGTGACGATGTTGCCGGAAGCGTTGCGGGCGGAGATGGTTTCACCGGCGGCGCCGAAGAAGTCCTGGGAGGCGTCCATATAGCCTTCGGCGTAGAGGTAGGCCTTGGAATTGAAGGCATAGACGGAAGCGACCTCGTTGAGGGCGGCGACCTTGGTGGCGGGAGCGTAGTTGCCCACAGAGAAGAGGATTTCCTGATCAGGCACCTCCATATACTCGGTCTTGACGCACCCGAAGAGGGCCGTCAAGATGAGTATTGCGAATATGTGCCTGAACTGTTTCATTACAGGGTTATTTCTCCTATCTGGTTTTCCCATTCATCAACCTTGGGCTGGAAACCGCCGCTTGAGGTGGGTTCGGGACCAGGAGTGGGATCGGGTATGTCAATAAATGTGTCTTCTATGATGAGCCAGTGGTATTTATGGCAGAGCTCCGAATCGAACACGCTGTCAAGGTTGGCAGTGTACTGCAGCAGGTTGCCCGCGGTGTCGAACACGTTGAAGGTGACGTAGAGGTTGGATGTGATTTCGTCAATCTTTCCGAAGGTGTTGAACACGGCGCAGAGGACGTCCTTGTTGTCGCCGTCGATCTCCATGTCCCGGCCCTTCTGCAGCTCGAACACCACTGCGGCGGAAGGATCGACGGTCCTGACGTTGAGTCCGATGTGGTTGGACGGGGAGAGACCGGAAATCACGGCGGTGGCGGAAGAAGCGAACTGGAGACCTTTGACGCGGATCTGCAGGTAGTATGTGTCGATGACGGTCTGGGCCTCGGTGTGGATGACCACCAGGGAGTCGTGCGGGGAAATGCGGACATCCCTTTCGTTGGCCACCAGCAGGTGCTCGGGCTCGTAGTGGATGGACACGCCGTTGTAGACGTCGTCGATGTCGGTATCGCCGGACTCGTTGGACCTTCCGACGCCAAGGTAGGCCTTGCGCAGGCTGGGGGAGATTTCGTTGGTGAAGGCAAGGATGCCGCGCTCGGAGTTCTCGTATGTGACCTGGGTGGTGGGCGTGTCGAAGTTGTAGATCAGGAGATTGTAATCGCCGTGGCTGATGCCGAGGGTGCCGCTGAAGACCTTGTCGCCGTTTGCATCGACCGTTGCGCTGGAGATGAAGCTCTGGGTGAGCAGGCGGTCGGTGCCGGGATCGTACACAAGCACACGCATCATCTTGGGGTCAAGCTGCTCGAGCTTGGGCTCCCAGAGAGTGGTGTTGGTGTTGTAGAGGCGGATGCTTTCGCGGATGTTGGTGGTCACGTTGGTGACGGTCTTGACATTCACGTCGACCAGGATCTTCACAAGTTCGTTGGGATCGTTGAGGTCGCGGCGGTCGCAGGCGACGCTCATGAGGAGCGCAGCAAGCACGAGAAGGAAGTTGCGTACGGACTTATTCATGGCTTGCCTCCTTTCTGCGGACATTGACATTGATGGGAATCACAAGGCTGACCTGCGCCCTGGTGGGGCCCCAGTAATCCACGCTGCCGGTGTTGGCCTTGTCGCGGATGAGCTTGTCGTAGACATCCGTCGGCAGATAGTGACGCCAGTCGGTGTGGAGATATCCAAGGCCGAGGCTCAGCTCGAGGTTGGCCCACTTCCTGCGGCCGAGAGTGGTGCTCCAGCCGCCGGTCAGGCCGGCAGACCAGTACTCTCCCTGATAATCCACGGAGTTGAGCCACTGGAAGTCGAACTTCGAGGACATGCCGTAAGCGCCGGCGAAGAAACCGAGGAGCTTGTCGGCACCCTTGGGGTCCCAGGACTTGAACCAATAGCGGACCTCGCCTCCTATCTCCCACATCTGCAGGCAGTACTTGAAGCTCGTCTCCCACCAGGGGAAAGTGTCTTCCACCACGACTGACAGGCGGTCCCACACCGGGATTTCAAGTGCCAGGTTGTAGACCGTCGCCAGATCGTAGAGGAGATTGGTTTTGAGGGCAGCCACAGTCACGGGGCGTTTTTGCTTAGGAAAGTAAATGTTGGTAAAGGGAGGAACCGTGACTGTGGGCTGCGGCTCAAAGGGTATATTGAGAGCGTCCTCGACAAGATCGAGGGCGTAGATGGGATCTTCGTCGATGATGTAGTCCGGGTCAAGCCCGGGAACGGGAATCTCGAGGCTGAACGGGAAGGAGAGGCGGAAGGCAGCATAGCGGAGGCGGACCAGCTCGCTGTTGTCTTCGGGCCATTCCTCTATGCCGGACTCGACAGCAATCTTGCCTGCAAGGGAAGGATACTTGTTCTCGAGATAACTGCGCATGGATTCAGCGCGCCTGGCTGCAAGGACGAGGTTCTTTTTCTGCGAACCGTCGGGAGAGGCGAATGCCACGACCGTCACTTTCTCGACATATTCGATGCCATGGGCGCTGACGGTGCTGTCGAGCCTTGCCAGGGTGGCGGGGTTCTCGAGATAGTCGGGGCAGAAAGTGTGGACATCCACGGGGAAGTAGATGCGGAAGTCATAATCCTGGGCGCCGAGAGACACACAAAAAAACAGCGCAGCGGTCAGAGCCAGAATGGGCCTGATAGCTGACGCTATTTGCGGAATATTGACTATTTTAACCAACATTTACTTTGTAAAAGCAAGTCCTCGCACGTGAGAACATACAAAATTAAGGAAAAATAATTTATGATTCAAAAATTCTTCAACTTTTTTGCATAAAAATTTTCGCAAAAAATTTTGGATTTATAAAAAATAGCTGTATTTTTGTGGTTGGAGCGACGAAATAACGCTCAATTTATTAACAGGTTATGAACAAAACGGGAAACATTTACGAAAATAACGACGACTTTTGATACGCACTCTTATCATATTCATGCCGCTGTTCGTGTGCCTGTTCTGGATGATAGTCCTTTCGATCATGGCATACAGGACCGAATCTTATGTGGCATTCATGTTCCTGCTTTTGTTCACGAGCCTGGCCGTGTTTGCAAACAGCGTGTTGAGCGACTTTTCCGCCACTCCCAAGTATCAGATATACGCCATCTTACTTAAACAGGTCACGACCACCAGCCTTGTGCCGCTTACAATCCTGTTCATCAGGCGTATACGGCATATCACACGACAGGACCATCCCCTGGACCTTCTCTGGATTGTCATTCCGGTGATTCTGGGCACATCAGCGATCCTGCTGTATGCACTGAGCGGCGAGGAAGCAATTTCAATGATGCTCGAGGATGTCCACGCCAACGGCTACAATGTATCCCCCAAGTATCAGGACACTCTTCCCTACTTGTTCTATATATTTACGCACATTATTTACGCTGCGACCGTGATGGGCGAAGTGATCATTCTGTTCTTATATCTCCTCGTACTGAGCAGAAAAGAGCATTTCAGCCTGGGCCACATCATAAGATTCTATTTCAAAGGGGAAAGAATAAAGACGGTGGAGCTCCAGACCTTCTTCATCAGCGCGCTGTTCCTCATTTTCGGCATACGGTTCCTGAGCTCACTTGACGTGACGGCTGATTATCCAATGTGGAGCGTGGTCGTTTCGATCCTTATATGCTTCTGCATGTTCTACATCTCCTACACGGCAATGTTCGGCAGCAAACCGACCGTTACCCGCAAGGAACAGAGGAACGCATGGCGATACAACTACAGCCGCAAGAAGAAACAGCATATACTGGACGCCATGATATCAGACCTGCTTGAAGATGCCGACGAAGAGACCATGCTCCGCGTACGGGCCAGGATAAAGGAGAGCCTCCAGGCAGAAAAAATGGCGGGCAAGGCCCCGGCCGCCGAGCCGGCAAGGGCCGAGCAGCTGATGTCCGGAGTCTCGAAGAACTGGGAAGAAGACGACCTGTTCAAGCGCTTCCAGCATCTTATGACGGACGAAAAGATTTTCCTGCAGCCCAAACTGACGCTGGCCGACGTGGCCGACATGCTGGAGACCAACACCACCTACCTGTCCAGGATGGTGAACACCGCCTACAACCTCGGATTCCCCGAGCTGATCAACACTCTGCGAATCGATTATGCGGAGCAATACCTCCTCGAAAACAGCGATGCCAAGCAGAGCGAAATAGCCACGAAATGCGGTTTCCTCAGCGCATCGTCGTTCAATACCGTATTCAAGCGCATCACGGGCGTGACACCAAAGATCTGGGTGGCGTCCGCCGAACTTCAGCAGAAGTTCGGGAATTAAGGCTTTCCCACAGTCATTTCGCAGCGCCCGCAGTCAAACCCCAGCGGGAGGCGGCGGCCGTTGTTGACAAGGAAGAGCGGCCCTGTGGGCGCGGCGCCCTGATACCGGGGGCAGAGACCGAGCTCGTACTTTATGCAGTAGCGGGAACGCATAAGCTCCGCCGCCGCAGCGGGCTGCGGGCATATCTGCCCTTCATCGGGCACTGTCCTCGCCGGCCTGTCCAGCGCCACCGGCATATCATCAAGCCGCTGCGCCACGGCACGGCGCATGGCGTTGATGGCGGCAGCGCCGAGATGCGGCAGGGGCCCGTCCGCTTCGAAGGAGCGGAGGGCGAAGCGGTAGATGCCGCTGC
>JAFZVQ010000013.1 GCA_017617715.1 Bacteroidales bacterium
CTGAAGCAGCTCACCGCCCATCCTTGGGAGAGCCTCTCCGCCGACCTCAAGGTCGGTGACACCGTGAAGGGCAAGGTCGTCGCCATCGCCGACTACGGCGCCTTCGTCGAGGTCGAGCCCGGTGTGGAAGGACTTGTCCACGTGAGCGAAATGAGCTGGAGCCCCCGTCTCCACAGCGCCCAGGAATTCCTGAAGCAGGGCGACGAGGTTGAGGCACAGGTGCTCAGCATCGACCGCGAGGCCCGCAAGATTTCCCTCGGTCTCAAGCAGCTGACCCCCAATCCCTGGGAGACCATCCGCGAGAAGTATCCCGTCGGCAGCCGCCACACCGCCACCGTCCGCAACGTCACCAACTTCGGTGTGTTTGCTGAACTGGAAGACGGCGTCGAGGGTCTTGTGCACATCAGCGACCTGAGCTGGAACAAGATCAAGCATCCTTCAGAGGTTGTGAACGCAGGCGACACCATCGATGTCCAGATCCTCGACTTCGATGAGGCCAACCACAAGCTCAGCCTCGGACACAAGCAGCTCACCACCAATCCCTGGGACGAGGTCGAGGCCAAGTTCCCCGTCGGTTCCACCGTTGAAGGCACCGTCGCATCCGTCACCGACAAGGGCGCTATGATCACCCTCGACGGCGAAGTGGAAGGCTTTGCGTTCAACCGCGAAATCGTCAAGGAAGACGGCAAGCCCGCCACCGCAGGCGAGACCCTCCCGTTCAAGGTTGTCGAGCTCCGTCGCAGCACCCGCCGCATCATCCTCAGCCACCTGCGCACCTACGCAGAGGTGAAGGAGAAGGCCGCTGCAGCTGAGGTCGAGAACACCAAGAAGGCTGTCAAGAAGGTCAATTCCAACGTCGAAAAGACCACCCTCGGCGACATCGACGCCCTCGCAGCCCTCAAGGAAAAACTCGAGAAAGGAGAGTAAATGATCTTGAACGTCACGACAATGGGCACAGCTTCGGCTATGCCCATTTCTGATAGGAATCCAAGCGCCCAGATGCTTACTGCCGGTGGGCGCTTGTTTCTTATAGATTGCGGAGAAGGCACGCAGCAGCAGATGCGGCGCTGCCATTTCTCTTTTGTCAAAGTCGAGGCCATCTTCATTTCCCACATCCACGGCGACCACATCTTCGGCCTCTTCGGCCTGCTGAACTCCATGGCCATGTACGGCCGCAGCGCGGACCTTCATATCTACGGCCCGCAGGCACTCGGGGGCGTGCTCAATTTCTACCGCAGCTATTTCGGCTCAGACGACAATTTCCAGATAGCATTCCACCCCCTTTCCTGCAAGTCGCCGGAACTTGTGCACGTGTCCAAGTGCATCCAGGTCAGCGCATTCCCGCTGAACCACAAAATAGAGTGCTATGGCTTCCGCTTCGACGAAATTGTCACGCCCAGGCACGCTGAGGCCAATCCGGATTACCGGCCAAAGTCCTATGCATACTGCTCCGACACCGCTCCTTTCCCGGAGCTGGCTCAGTGGGTGGCGGGCGTCACCTGCCTCTACCATGAAGCCACCTATCCGGAGGAAATGGCCGACAAGGCCCTTTTCCGTTACCATTCCACATCAGTGGATGCGGCCCGGTGCGCCCTGCAGGCCGGCGCGCAGCGGCTCATAATCGGCCACTATTCGTCCCGTATCACCGACATGGACGCCCTGCTTGCCGAATGCCAGGCCGTGTTCCCGTCCACGGTGGCGGCAGACGATTGTGACACCTTTGATATATAGATGGAATAATTTTTGCAAGTCTGTTGCATTATTCGTATATTCGAATTCTGTGAAAAGATTAGTCGTGTTATTGTGTCTGGCCGGCGTTTTCCTCGCCGCCACACCGGGTGCCTACGAGAAGTATATTGAGAAGTATGCTTCCGTGGCCGTCTCAGAAATGCACCGTTCCGGCGTGCCCGCGTCCATCACCCTCGCCCAGGGACTTGTCGAATCAGCCGCAGGGGAGTCCGAACTCGCCACCAAGGCCAACAACCATTTCGGCGTCAAGTGCCACACCGACTGGAAGGGCAAGAAAACCTATAAAGACGACGACAAGGCCGGAGAATGCTTCCGGATGTATTCCAACGCATCCGCATCTTTCCGCGACCATTCCGATTTCCTGCGCTTCCAGGACCGCTACAAATTCCTTTTCGACCTCGACCCTACCGACTACAAGGCCTGGGCCAGGGGCCTGAAAAAGGCCGGCTACGCGACTGACAAGCAGTATGCCGACAAGCTTATCAAAGTCATTGAGGACTACGAGCTTTACCGCTACGACACGGATTCCGGCATACCTGAGACTCCGCACGAAATAGAGAAGCCCGTCGAACTCAAGTCCTTCGAAGTGAAGGAGGAGTACCGTTTCTCCCTCTCGCGCGACGTCTACCAGATCAACGGCGTGCCCTGCATCTACGCCGTAGAGGGCGACACCTACCAGTCCATCGCATCTTCATACGGCCTGTTCCTCAGGGAGATACTCCGTTTCAACGACGCTTCGCAGGGTGATACCCTCCGCGCCGGCGAGCTGGTGTACCTGCAGATGAAGAAGCGCCGCGGAGCCCGCGGGATGGAGAAGTTCATCGCGGGCGACGGCGGCGAGACGCTGCGGGACATCGCCCAGCGTTTCGGCGTCAGGCTCTCCACGCTCAAGCGCTACAACCGCGTCCCCGACGATTACGTGCCCCTGGAAGGCGATACCATATTGCTGCGTCGATGAAGACCATCCTGAAACTGCTCGCCGCCATCCTGGCTCTCGTGGCTGTCCTGATTGCCTATAACTGGCTGCGGGACAACAAGATGCCGAATTTCTACGGAAAGGCTGAGCTGTATGTGGATGAGCACACCACTCCGGACGACGTGGTGGATTCCCTGAAGAAACACATCAACGTGCTGAGTGAAAGGCGTCTGCGTAAGGTGTTCGCGGAGAAGAAGGTCGCCGACTTCATCCAGCCCGGCCACTATGTGGTCAATTCCAAGCACTCCAGCGTGTATGTGGCGCGCATGCTCAACAACGGCTGGCAGACGCCTGTCCGCTTCACGCTTGCCGGCTCCCTCCGCACATACGGGGAAATTGCCCGGAAGATTGCCGCCCAGCTGCAGCTGGATTCCGCATCCGTCGCTGCTGCGTTTGCCGATTCTGCCTTCCTGGCCGGTTTCGGGGTGACTCCGGAAAACATATTCCCGGCGTTCTTCCCGGCCACGTACGATATCTATTGGAATGCATCCCTGGGCGATGTGCTCGAGCGTTGCCGCAAGGCTTCCGACGCCTTCTGGACCGACGACAACCTCGTAAAGGCCGCCAAGGCCGGGCTCTCGCGCAGCGAAGCGGTGGTGCTGGCGTCCATCGTGAAAGGGGAGTCCCACTACAAGCCCGAGCTGCCGAAGATAGCAGGGGTGTATCTCAACCGCCTGAACCGCAATATGCTGCTCCAGGCCGACCCGACCGTTGCCTATTGCTACGACTACGGCCTCAAGCGCGTGCTTTTCCGGCACCTCGAATTCGATTCTCCTTATAATACATATAAGTATGCAGGTCTCCCTCCGGGTCCCATCTGCGTGCCGGACAAAGAGTATCTGGAGGCGGTGCTGAATCCCGACTACGGCGGCGGCAACCTCTATTTCTGCGCAAGCAAGAACCTGGACGGCACCCACGTGTTCGCAAAGACCCTGGAAGCCCACAACCGCAATGCCAAGGCCTTCCAGAATGCATTAGGAAAAAAGTAGTGAGAAATATTGCAAAACGATAAAAATATATTATATTTGCAAAAACTTTAACGCAAAACAATATGAAGAAAGTTTTGATTTTCGCCGCGGCACTCTTCTTTGCCGCAATCGGAAGCGCCCAGACCCCGCTTCCCAACGACCCCGAAGTTAAGACGGGTAAGCTGGACAACGGCCTGACTTATTACATCCGTCACAACGACAAGCCTGCGCAGCGTGCCGAATTCTACCTCGCCACGCACGCCGGCGCAATCCAGGAGACCCCCGACCAGGACGGCCTTGCCCACTTCCTCGAGCACATGTGCTTCAACGGCCTGAAGAATCTCCCCGGCAAGCAGATGCTGGAGTATCTCCAGAGCATTGGCGCTGAATTCGGACGCAATATTAACGCCGGCACCGGTGTCGAGTCTACGCAATACATGCTCAACAACATCCCCGTGACCCGCGAGGGCATCATCGATACCTGCCTCCTCGTCATGCACGACTATTCCCACTTCGTGCTCAACCAGCAGGAGGAGATAGACGCCGAGAGGGGAGTCATCATCGAGGAGCGCCGCACCCGCCGCAACGCCTCCTGGCGTATGTATGAGCAGAACAAGCAGTACATGTACAAGGGCTCCAAGTTCGCCGACTGCTCGCTTATCGGCAGCCAGGAGAACCTCGAGACCTTCAAGCGCGAGAGCCTCGTGAACTTCTACGAGACCTGGTACCGTCCCGACAACCAGGCCCTTATCGTAGTCGGTGACATCGACCCCGACCAGATACTTGCCAAGATCCAGAAGCTCTTTGCCGATATCCCGGCCCCGGTGGACCCGAAGCCGAGGGATGTGATCAAGGTCCCCGACAACAAGGAGCCCATTGTGGGCGTGGTCACTGATCCGGAGAATCCCAGTTCTTCCGTGACCCTGCTCTGGAAGAGCGATCCCCTTCCGCGCGAAATTGCCAACACCGACGTGGCATTCATGACCGACCTGCTCAAGGACATCCTGGCAGAAGTGATGGGCGAGCGTTTCCAGGAGATCACCTCCAAGCCCGACGCACCGTTCCTCGCCGGCGTCCTGGCCTGTACGCGTATCTGCGAGACCTGCGATGTGGTGTATGGCAGCGTGGATTTCAAGGAAGGCGGCATGACTCCTGCCCTCAAGGCTTTCTACACCGAAGTCGAGAAGATGAAGCGTTACGGCTTCACCGAAGCTGAAATCCAGCGCGCCAAGGATGAGATAATCAGCCGCTATGAGAAGCGTGCCGAGGGTGCCGATTCCCGCAAGAACGCTGAATTCGTGCAGCCTATCATCAGCAACTTCTTCGACAACACCCCTTACATGGTGCCCGCAGTCGAGAGCCAGCTTGCCAAGAACATCCTGAAGATGCTTCCCACCCAGGCCATCAACCAGATTGTAGCCCAGCTTATTACCGATGAGAACATGGTGATGATCTACAACGGTCCCGAGAAAGAGGGCCTTGCAAATCCCACCGAGGCCGAAATGCTTGACATCGTGAATTCCGTCAAGGCTTCCGAGATAGCCGCCAACGCCGAAGAAGTGATCGAGAGCCAGTTCGTGGATCCCGCATCCCTCAAGGGCGCAAAGGTAAAGAAGACCCGCAGCCTTGCCAAGGGCTTCACCGAGTGGACCCTTGCCAACGGCGTGACCGTGTCTTTCCTCCCTACCGATTTCAAGAAGGACCAGGTGCTTGTGCGCCTGCGCATGGACGGCGGCAAATCCCTTATTGCCACCGAGGACCTGCCTTCATTCGAGGATAATCTCTGGAGCCTCTTCAGAAGCAATTCCGGTGTGTCCAGGTTCAATTCCGCCACCACCAAGAAGATGCTTTCCGGCAAGCAGGTCAATATCGATCCTTTCATCGGCTCAGTGCATCACGGTATTTCCGGCAGCTGCCAACCGAAGGATCTCGAGACGCTGTTCCAGCTCCTCTACCTCAACTTTGTGGACCCCCGCTTCGACGCCGATGAATACAACGTTGGCAAGCAGCAGATCGAGGCTGTCCTGCCCAACCTTGCAAACACCCCCAACTTCAAGTTCCAGCAGGAGATGACCAAGGCCCTTTACGGTGGCAATCCCCGCGCAATCATGATCAACGAGGATGTGCTTGCCAAGGCCGACATAGCCGTGGTGGAGCGTAACTACCGCAAACTCTTCGCAAGTGCCAAGGGCGCCAGGGTCTTCGTGGTCGGCAATGTCGATCCCGAAACTCTCAAGCCTCTGGTGGAGAAGTATATAGGCTCCCTGCCCAAGAAGGGCAAGGCCTTGACCTGGCAGGACACCGGCGAACGCTTCGTACAGGGCCAGGTCGAAGACGCCTTCAAGGTGGACATGCAGACTCCCAAGACCACCGTGCTCCAGGTCTACAACAGCTATGGCATTAAGTACAGCGTGGCTGAAGAAGTGAATCTCGACGCTGTCAAGTATATCCTTGACATGGTCTACACCGACACCCTCCGTGAATCCGAAGGCGGCACCTACGGCGCTTCCACCGGTTCCAGCGTTGACAAGTTCCCTGTGGACCGTGCTGCCCTCCAGGTGTACTTCGACACCAATCCATCCTCCGCCGACAAGCTCCGCGCCATCGCCAGGGATGAGTTCCGCAAGTTCGCCGAGCAGGGCCCGACCGAGGAGCAGATGACCCGCGTACGTGAGAATTTCAAGAAGAACATTCCCGAGAAGCGTATCAACAACGGCTACTGGATGAACCAGATGAGCATGTTCTACGCCTATGGCGTCGAAGACTTCGATGCGGAGTATGAGGCTGCCGTGAACGCCCTCACTCCCGAGAGCATCCGTGCCGCCGCGGCTTCCATCCTCGCTTCAGGCAACCTGCTTGAGGTCGTCATGAGCCCGGACAAAACGGCGGAGAGAGAGTAGCAGCTTACTTTTTCCCTTTACCTTTGAAGGCTGTGCCTTTGATGTGAAGGATAACGGGCCGCTCGAGGCCTGAAAGATAGACGGTAAGGGTCTTGTCGAAAGGATAAGGCCCTTCGTCGTTTGTATAGGTCACGTCGATGGTGCCTTTTTCGCCGGGGGCTATGTCGGTGCGGGTCCATTTGGCGGAGGTGCAACCGCAGGTGGTGGTCACGGCGAAAATATTAAGTGTTGATTCACTGATATTTGTCACATCGAATGTGCAGCTCACGGCGCCGTCGCGGGTGTCGATTTTGCCGAAATCGTGGACTGTGCGGTCGAAGCGGGCTATGCCGCCGAATTCTTTCTGGGCGGACGCCGGCAGTGCCAGGAGGCATAACAGCAGGAGAGTCAGTAATCGTTTCATGGCTGCAAAGATATAAATTTTTACTCTTCAGGTCTTGATTATTCAAATACAATACCGTAAATTTGCGAAACAATAAAAACTAGTTTTTAAGATTATGGCTTACAAAATTTCCGCAGATACCTGCGTTGCTTGCGGCACCTGCCAGGGCGAATGCCCTACCGGCGCCATTAAGGAAGGAGACGTCTACACGATTGATCCTAACGTGTGCATTGATTGTGGCACTTGCGCCGACGCTTGCCCTATGGGCGCAATCGAACCCGGCGAATAGCTATATAGAACAATCAGGGGGGCTGTAGGGCCCTCTTTGTTGTTTTCCGACGTTCCTGCCGGAAAAGAAGATTTTTATTTTCCCACATATCTATCATGTTACTAAAACAAGTTGTATCCGCCAGGATGACGTACAGTACGCCGTCCTGTGAGGCTGTCGATTTCGACTGCTTGGATCTCCTGTGCCAAAGCCCGGGAGTCAACAATGAAGAGTTCGGAGGGTTCGAGCCCTACGATCCCTGGAGTTAAAAAGGAGGATTGAAGTATGAAGAAATTTATCTTGATTGCTTCCGCCCTTTGCCTGGCGATGACGGTTTCCTGCAACAAGGTTGTCGAAGACCGTATCAATCCTTCCGGAGATGGCCGCGCAAGCGCCAATCTCGTGGAATTCTCATTCCCTGTCAACCAGGAGCTCACTAAAGCCTACCTCGACGGCACCACTTTCAAGTGGTCAGACGGCGACCAGGTGGCTCTCTGCTACGGTTCGACCGTCGCTCCTTTCACCTACAATCCTGAGACCGGGCTGTTCAAAGGTGAACTGGACGCATCTGCCACAGGCCCTTTCTATGTCGTGTCTCCCTACAGCGCAGACATTGCTCTGGTGGGCGGCAAAGTGCAGGCCACCCTTCCTGCCGCGCAGGTCGCCGGTGAGCATGGCGCCGATCCCGCAGCATTCCTTGCTGTCGGCCAGGCTGCCGATGCCGCGGCCCTCGAAGCCGGTGTGTCGCTGCGCAATGCCTTCAGCCTTGTGCGCGTGACCGTCACCGACACCGATGTGACTTCCATTTCATTTGAAGGCAATCCCAGCGGCACCAGCATCAGCGAGCCTCTGGCCGGCCCCGTGGAGATCGATCCTTCCGATGCCAGCTTCGTGTGCGACAGCCGCAACACCGCAGTGACCCTCAAGCCTTCAGGCGCCGCTTTCGCAGCCGGCTCCTACGACATCGCAGTCCTGCCCCAGAATCTCGCCAACGGTATGAAGATAGTCTTCAAGCGCGACGGTGAGGACCTGGCATACTACAAGAAGTCAGAGGCAGCCAAGCAGCTCGAGCGCAACAAGGGTATCGAATTCCCTTCATTCACCGTGTCCGGCATTGCAACCCGCTGCCGCTACATCCAGAATGCGGCCGACATGCAGGCATGGGATGCTATTGCTTATGCCGATTTCACGGCAGATGACGTCATCTATCTCGGCGAAGATATCGATATGGACGGCGTCGCCGGATGGGTCCCGGTGAACCAGTTCATCGGCACCTTCGACGGACAGAACCACCGTATCTACAACTTCCAGATCAGCAGCAACGAATATGTCGGTATGTTCAGGATCAACAAGAACTCCACCGACAAGGCCGACATCAGGAACCTTGTATTCGGTACCAAGGATGGCGCAACCTGGGACGGCGTGAGCAGTATCACCCACACAAGCTCCAAAAACAGGACCACATGGTATTATCTTGGCGTCGTTGCCAAGACCCAGGGCTCTGCAACGATGGAGAATGTCTTCAATTACGCGAAGGTCGAGGTCGCTGCCGGATGTAACGGAAAGACCCGCGCAGCCGGCGTTTGCGGCAACTGGTCATCCACTGAAGGCGTACAGAACTGCTATAACTATGGCACTGTGATCAATAATGCCACCGAGTCCGGTCAGAAGAGCGCCTCAAACACCGGAGTAGAAATCAGTATTTTAGGCGGCGTTTTAGCCCAGTGTGATACTCCGGTCACAATCAGTTCCTGCTATAATTATGGCGAAGTTGTGAACAACAATCCATATGTAAAATGGATCGGGGGTATACTTGGTAATACAAGCCAGGTTGTTACTGTATCTGAATGTGAGAATTATGGAAATCTGACCAACAATGTAGCTGCTTATACTTCCTGGCTTGGCACGGGCGGTATTGTCGGCTTCCTTAATAAAGCAGGTGCTAAGATTTTGAAGTGCAAGTGCACAGGTGCCGTCCTCACTTCTGCAAGTCAGGTGGTCTCCGGTATTGTTGCCCAGATACTCGATTGCGAAGTCTCCGATTGTACGGTTTCCGACATAAGCGTGACTGCAACCGGAGGTGGTTTCTGTTCAGGAATCGTCGGCTGGGAGAGCACTGCAGGAGGAACAATCAAGAATTGTAGCGTAACCGGCAGTTCATTCACCGGAGCCGGAAGGATATCCGGCATCGTGGGCAGGTTGCAGGGCGGTATAGTTTCCGATTGCTCCGTGTCTGATTGCGCCATTTCGAATTCATCCGCATATTCCGGAGGTATTGTCGGAGTTGCCGAAACTACTCCCACCGTCACTGATTGTTCCGTTTCCCGCACCAAGATATACGGCGCGGGCTATACAGGAGGCATTGTAGGTTATGCATCCGGCGCAACCTATGCCAAAGTCGAAAATTGTGTCGTGGATGACCTTACCCTGGTCTCAGGAACCGGGAATGTCGGCGGTATTATCGGCTGGCTTGACATGGGCGATATCCTTAAATGTAAGGTTACCGGTGGCGCGACTGTTGTCGGTAGCGCAGACGGCGTGGGCGGCATTGTCGGCCGCGCCATTGCCAAGAGCGGTAATGCAAATCTCATCGACAACTGTCTGATAGAAAATGCATCCGTTTCCGGTGCTTATTCCGTCGGTGGTATCGTCGGTTATGAATATCCCGATGCCAGCGGCCCCGTGGATATCTACAACTGCGGCGTTGCCTCGACCGTGACCCTTTGTGCCACATCTTGCGATACAGACGGAGATCCCACTCAGGGAGACTGCATGATAGGCGGTATCGTCGGCTGGGCACGTTGCAAAGACGACGCCAGCTCGTTCAAGATCGTGAACTGCTACAACAACGCTCCCATTACCTGCGACCTCGCAATGGCTCATCCTTCCGCGGGCGGTATTTTGGGATATGTCTCACTCAGCGATGCTGGTGCTGGTCTCGTTGCGAACTGCTCGACCAATATCACTGCTGATCTTCTCAAGGTCGGCGGATCTGCCGTGACTGCGGCAGCACAGTCATATGGCGCGTTGTTCGGTAATCTTCCTGATGTTGCTGGTATAGCGGTTTTGGACAACTGCTATATTGATGCACTTCCTGTTGGCGCAGCCAGAGATTCGGAAAGTGCTATTATCGACATTTCGGCGACTGCTGCGCTGGACATTAGGGAAAACAACGCTCTCGCAGAGGCCACATTCGGCGCTTCTGCTGTCGGTAAGCTGAATCTCTTTGCCAGCTCTTATACCGCCCACCAGCTCTTCGGCTGGAAGGCCGAGTCCGGTCTCCCTGTCCTGTCCGATGCAGCCCCGGCGAGTTCCGGCGGCGGTGTCGAAGAGTACGGCGACGATGTTCCTTTCACCTGGTAAAATATGATTGCAGCAATGAAAAAAATAATACTATTTGCAGCAATCGCATTTGCTGCTGCAGTTTCCTGCACAAGAGAAATTGCCCCCGAAGAAACTCCCATAGCTCCCAAGCTGAATTATAAGGAGATAACCCTCAATGCCAACCTGGACCTTGATTCCAAGGGCACCCTCGACGGCAAGAAAGTCGTTTGGGAAGTCGGTGAGGAAGTGGCCGTGTTCACTTCTGCATCCGCCAGCCCCGAGCTCTTTGTCGTCAAAAGCGTTGAGAATTCCAACGTGTCCATCGTGGGTTCAGTCCCCGAGGGCGCTACCAGCTTCATCGCAGCTTATCCTTATTCGCAGGCCGTGTCCTGCGCCGAAGGTGTGGTGAAGATGACTGTGGCGGATCAGGAGGTATCATCTACCGTCAAGGTTGATCCGAAGGCGCTTCAGTCTGTCGCATACTTTGCAAGCGCCACTGACACGCCCATGTTCAGGAACACCCTGGCGCTTGTGGCGTTCTCGGTCGGCGAGGAAGACGTGACCAGCGTCACCCTGACTCCTGTGACCAGCGGCGCATTCGCCGGTGAGGTTTCCGTGACCATGAGCGCAACTGACGTTCCTGCCGTTTCAGCAGGCAGCGTGGCCGGCGTCACCGTCAGCAACCCCGATGGCTTCACCAAGGACGCTACCTATTATGCTACCATCGTTCCCGGCGCATTCGAAGGCCTGCAGATGTCTGCGGTCAAGGATGGAAAGGCCGGCAAGCGCGTCACCACCGCCAGCGCCACCGTGGCACGCAACCAGGTGCTCCAGCTTGGCGACGTGATCGGCAGCAACACCGTCTGGAAGTATGCGCTCATCAAGACCGTCGATGATCTGAACGGCTTCCTTGCCGAGGCGGATACTTACGATGCCACTGATGAGGTGAAACTTGCTAATGATATTGACTGCTCGAGTGCCACTATCGCTCCTGCCGCCAGCTTCAACGGAGTTTTCGACGGCCAGGGCTTTACTATCAAGAACCTTTCCATTAGCGAAGCAGCCTTCTCTGTTATGGCCGACAAGATGCAGGTTTCCCCTCTCTTCCTTTTGCTCGATACTGATGGTGTCGTCCAGAATGTAAAGGTGGATGCCGGCAGTAAGATCACCTGGAACACCACCATAAAGGATGAGACCAAGATGGCGTTTATCGTGGGTGAATCCAATGGTAAGGTCCTGAACTGTGAGGTTGCTGGTGACATCACCATCAAATCCGACAGTGCCGGCCGTCTTATTTGTGCCGGCGTGGTTGCGCAGAGCTATAAGGGCTATATTGAAGGTTGTAAGTTCACAGGTAAGATTGATGTGGAGCTCACCACAACCAGCCAGTCCGTCAGCTCCATCGGCGGCGTTGCCTCCCGTGTGGGTCATACAGATATGGCCGGCAAGGTGATAGTCAAGGACTGTGTGAACGAAGGTTCCGTCAAGTTCCTCTTCAGCGGAGCAACTGAACAGATGAAAAAGTTCGGTATCGGCGGCGTTATAGGCCTTACTCCTACCGTGGCCAATGCTCCTTCCGAGCACGGTATTATTGAGGGATGTGTCAACAAAGGTACTGTCGAATGGTCTTATCCTGTTGGCGGGAAAGGGTCATACCCTGCAATGGGCGGCGTGATCGGCGCCTGCGAAGGCCAGATTCGCGGCTGCAGTAATTATGGTTCTATCAAATACACCGGCGGTAAATCAATCGCAGCTACCGATGCCAGTTTCGGCTGCGTTGCGGGATATGTTACCGGTAATGCATCCGACTGCCATAATTATGGCCAGATGATTATTGATGCCGGTATAGCCGGCGGTACTGCAATGGCGCAGGGCGGCGGAAATACCCAGTACTCTTCCTTCGGCGGTGTGTTCGGCGGTGCGGGTCCGTTCATGAGTGGCTCGTACAGCGATATGGCCAACAATTCATCCACTGAGGTGACGGTTGAGAACTGTACCAATGAGGTGGCCTTCGAGATAACCCCCAGTATGATTTCAACCGGCGGCCCTGTCTTCTGCTGCGGTGGTGTGGTCGGTGCTGCTACGGCACATCTGGTCAACTGCCATAACAAAGCGGATATACTTATCAAGTCCAACACCAAGTTTATCCTTGGCGGTGCACTTGCCGGTTTTACAGATGCCAATGTGACCAATTGTACCAATACAGGCAATCTGGTCGTTGATGGAGACAAGGACAACAATCCCATTAATGCTCAGCAGCATTATGTCGGCGGTCTTATTGGAGTTGCTGCAAGGTCAACCGTCATTTCCAATTGCCAGAACAGCGGTAATACGACACTCCAGAATGTTGTTACTTATGCAACTGCTTATAACTATCTCGGTGGTATTAACGGAGGGTACAGCGGCAGTAAGCTGACCATGCAGAACTGCACGAATTCCGGTACGGTTACTGCCAACTTTGACGGGCCTCTCTGCTTCGGCGGTCTTTCCGGCGGGTTCAATGGTCTCATGAAGGAATGCCAGAACAGCGGCGATGTGGTCAACATGAGTTCTTATACCTCGACTGGAAAGGAATCTGAAGTCGGCGGCCTTATCGGTTATGCCAATGCCGATATTGATAGTTGTATCAATTCGGGATCGGTGAGCAGCGCCTGCACCAACGGCGCGGTCGGCGGATTCGTGGGCGGTTTCGGCGAGGCTGAAAAGACTTTCACCGGTGTGTCCGACGCTCCCGTTTCCGGTGTTAACGCCGGTTCCATCTTCGGCTGGTTCAGGAAGGACACCGAGCACACCATCACGCTCGGCACTAGCAGCAGTGCTATGGAAGTTACTTCAAATGCCAAAGTGAATGGTGCAGCCCCCACAATTGACAGTATTGTCGGAAAGATTAAAAGCGGTAAGACAAATAACGTCAATCTGCTTATTGGTAGCGAGAAGTTTGTGCTTTTCAGCGAGGACTTGACGAACAATAAGTTTACTTATGCCGGTAAGGAATATCCACTAGTCAAGCTCGCCGACGACCGCTGGTGGATGGCTGCTCCTATGGCCTATGTGCCTGCAGGAAAGACCGTTTCCTCCAATCCCGTAGAGGATGCCGGTATCTGGCACACCTACACTGTGAGTGGCGGAGTTGCTACTCCTTCTACCGACGACAACGGCTATCTCTACGATTACCCTACAGCACTTGGCCTGGAGCTCAGCGATATTACATACGGGACCCAGAACACATGGACTGAAGGTAATTACAGGGATTTTGAAGGCGCCCAGGGCATTTGCCCTCCCGGTTGGTATATTCCTACATATTCAGATTTCATTAAGCTCGTAGGATCTGCAAATGCTGATTCCACCAGAGGCCTGGCTGCTGCAGATGATGCCTCAGCCCTTTATTATGTGTCTGGATATAAGGGTTCCACAGTAAAGCGCTTCAATGAAGTCGGCTGGAATTTCTCCTTCCTCGGAGCTCGCAACAAGACCAGCACAACTGCTACCGGAGCCTATAATGTAACGCTTATCGACGACACAAAGTGCAATACTCCTGAATGGTATGGTAAGCCTGCACTTAACCAGATTATGTCTTCCACTGCATACAAGCCCAATGCGACAGGCACCAGTTTCCAGATCTTTGCGTTGATGAGTACCTACACCAGCACGTATCCGGATGGACGCTTGACCTTGAGTTACGCACAATATGTGCAGGGCGTTGAGCTCCGTTGCATCCGCAAGGCAGACTAAGTCTTGACTCTCCAATTATTAGAAAAGCCCGGTTCGCGCCGGGCTTTTTTTGCACAGAAAACATAAGATTATTGTATATTTTATGTAAATTTGAAGACCACAGTATAATACTAATAACGTTTCATGGAAAAGATTATCATTGTAGGAAGTTCCAATGTCGATTTGACGGCCAGGGTGCGCTCGCTGCCTCGCCCCGGCGAGACTATCGGGGGAGCCACGCTCCACCGCGCCAATGGAGGCAAGGGCGCCAACCAGGCCGTGGCTGCCGCCAGGCTTGGTGCCGACGTGACCTTGCTGACCTGCCTCGGCAAGGATGCCAGCGGCGAAATGCTGTCCGCCCAGTTTGCCGCAGACGGCATAGACACATCCAGGATCAAGTACTCCGATACCCCCACGGGTACTGCCCTCATCTTCGTGGACGACAAGGCTGAAAACTGCATTGCCGTGGCCCCCGGCTCCAACAACGACCTCCTCCCGGAAGATGTAGATGCCCTGCGTCCTGTATTTTCGGAAGCCGGCTACCTGCTTGTGCAGCTTGAGATTCCTATCCCTGCGGTGGAGCGTGCCGTCCTGCTTGCCGATCAGCTCGGCGTGCGGACCGTGCTCAATCCTGCCCCTATGAATCCTTTCCCCAAAGAGCTGTTCAAGCACCTCTGGCTTATCACGCCCAATGAGACCGAAGCCGAAGTGCTGACCGGAATAGCCATCCACGGAGAAGACAACGCCCGGGCTGCCGCCTCCAGGCTTTTCGGGATGGGCGTGAAGAACGTGATAATCACCATGGGCAGCAAAGGCTCTCTCGTGTGCACTCCTGAAACTGCCGTGCTCGTGCCTTCCCGCAAGGTGCAGGCGGTCGACACCACCGGCGCAGGCGACGTCTACAACGGCGCGCTCGTGGCCGCCCTTTCCAAGGGCTCCGGCCTGATCGAGGCCGCCAGGATCGCCACCCTGGCCTCATCCATCTCCGTGACCCGCATGGGCGCGCAGACCTCCGCCCCTTATGCCAACGAAATCGAAAATCTTTAAATACAGCAACTTATGTTTATCGTAAACAGCTACGCCCTCGCAGTCGTGCTCTGCTTCGTGACGATGCTTTGCTGGGGCTCCTGGGGCAACACCCAGAAACTCGCCGCCAAAAGCTGGCGCTATGAACTGTTCTACTGGGACTACGTCATCGGCATGGTCCTCTTCGCCCTCCTGCTGGCTTTCACCGCCGGCAGCATCGGCAGCCAGGGCCGTCCTTTCCTGCAGGATCTCGCGCAGGCTTCTTGGTCCAGCATCCTGTGGATACTCGTGGGCGGCATAATCTTCAACGCTTCCAACATCCTCCTGTCCGCTTCCGTGTCGCTGGCCGGCATGGCGGTGGCTTTCCCGCTCGGCGTGGGAATAGCGCTGGTGCTCGGTGTGGTCAACAATTATCGCGTGGCCGTGCAGCAGGGCTCGAAGACCGGCAACGTGCTGCTTCTCGCAATAGGCGTGCTGCTGGTTGTCTGCGCCATCGTGTTCAACGGAATGGCTTCTGCACGCAAGGGTGAGGGCGGTCCGTCCAAGGACGCCCAGCGCAAGGGAGTGATCCTGGCCCTTATCGCCGGTGTGGTGATGTCCTTCTTCTCGTCTTTCGTGATGCGTGCCATGGACACCGCCAACTTCGTGGCTCCCGCCGCCGGCAAGGTGACCCCGTACACCGCAATCGTGATATTCACCCTCGGCGTACTGCTCAGCAACTTCCTGTTCAACACCATAGTCATGCGCAAGCCTTTCGTGGGCGAGCCGGTGAGCTACGGCCAGTATTTCAAGGGTAACTTCAAGACCCATCTGGTCGGCGTGCTGGGAGGCTGCATCTGGTGCCTCGGCACGTCCCTGAGCTACATCACGGCAGAGAAGGCCGGCCCCGCCGTGTCATATGCCCTCGGCCAGGGCGCTCCGATGATCGCCGCAATCTGGGGCGTGTTCATCTGGAAGGAGTTCAAGGGCGCCAAGAAAGGCGTCTACGGCCTGCTGATTGCCATGTTCTGCTTCTTCGTGGCAGGACTTGCCACCATCATAGTCGCAGGCAACTGATATGGGAAGAATCCTTGCATTCATCGTTCCGGCCCTGCTGACGCTTGCATGCTGCAAATGCCTGCCGCAGGGCCCGGTGAAGATGATAATCGAGACCGACATGGGCAACGACATCGACGATGCGCTAGCCCTTGCCATGGCCCTGCGCGCCGTCGATAACGGTGAAGGAGAGCTGCTTGCAGTGGGCTGCCACAAGAATTGCCCGACTGCCGCGGCCTACACCGATGCCGTCTGCACTTTCTACGGCCATCCGGAAGTGCCCGTGGCCATGAGCATCACCCCGGTGCAGGAGTTCTCGGACTACGTGGACTACACCGCGGTGGAAAAGGATTTCGTCAAGACTTCAAGCGCCTATCCGGAGCCGGTGGCGCTCTACCGCAAGATACTGGCCGCGCAGCCCGACCATTCTGTCACTTTCGTGAGTCTCGGATTCGGCACCACGCTCGCACAGCTTCTGGAAAGCGCCCCTGATGAGAATTCTCCGCTGGACGGAGTGGCGCTGGTGGCCCGCAAGACCCGCGGCCTCTCCGTGATGGCCGGAAGCTATGGCGAGAAGAAGCGCGCTGAGTACAATGTGAAGAACGACGTCCCTGCCATGCAGAAGGTCTTCGAACTCTGGCCCACGACGATCTGGCAGAATCCTTTCGAGATAGGGAAGCAGACCATGTACCCGGGCGCCCTTATCGAGGAGAACCTCGGCTACTATGAGCCAAATCCTGTGGTTGAGGGCTACAAGGCTTATAAGCAGATGCCCTACGACCGTCCCAGCTGGGACATCCTGAGCGTGCTTTATCCTCTCCGTCCCGAGCTCTTCACCAGCAGCGTGGCCGGCAAGGTCACCGTGGATGACGAAGGATACACCTGGTTCGCTCCCGATCCGCAGGGGCGCCACTATGTGCTGAGCGTCACCCTGGACCAGCCCCAGGCCCTGATGAAGGCCGAGCAGGCCATGACACTGCGCTATGGGGAATGGGCGGAGCGCAAGAAGCTTCTCTGCTTCGACCTGGACGCCACCCTCACCGACCACCGCTGCCCGCTGGAGCCCGCGAACCGCGCCCTGCTCGATACCCTTCGCCGGAAGTACGAAATCGTGATGGTGTGCGCCGGCAATTGTCCGAGGGTGTATAAACAGATGGGGGAGTATCCAGTCGACATACTCGGCAACTACGGCATGCAGGAGAGCACGGTGGAGAACGGCGAATTCAAGATAGTGCGCGAGGACGTTTTCCCTGCAGATACAGCCTTTTTCATGGCGCAGAACGATTATCTGCGGGCAAAATACGGTTATAACGAGATTTACGGCGCGCCTGTCGAATTCCATAAGACCGGCATGGTGACTCTCGCCCTGCTCGGCGTCGATGCTCCCATCGAGCTCAAGCACAAGTTCGATCCCGACCGTGCGAAGCGCAAGGTCATGTATCCCGAGGTCTGCGAAATCTTCAAGGACTACAGCGTGTACATCGGCGGCTCATCGTCGTTCGACTTCAGCGCCAAGCAGTACAACAAGTATGACGCGGCCATGCGCTACGCCACGGAGCACGGCTACACCGAAGACCAGGTCCTCTTCATCGGCGACGACTTCGGCGACGGCGGGGGCGATTCTCACGTGCGCATCAATGGCATGGATTATATCTGGATCAAGGATTACACCAGGGATCCCGAGGTGCTCGGATTCCTTTATTAGCTTATGTTTAAAAGACTTCTGATCCTTTTGCCTTTCCTGCTGCTCTCGGTGGCCGCCGCTGCATGCCGGGGAA
>JAFZVQ010000014.1 GCA_017617715.1 Bacteroidales bacterium
CCATGAAAATCGTCAACGGGGAGGTGCCCGAAAACCTCAAGAACCGCAAGGTCTTCTCGCTCGATATGGGCGCCCTCATTGCAGGCGCCAAATACCAGGGCGAGTTCGAAGAGCGGCTCAAGGGCGTGGTCAAGGAGGTGGTCGATTCCGACGGCGAGATCATCCTCTTCATAGACGAAATCCACACCCTGGTGGGTGCAGGGCGCTCATCAGGCGCGATGGATGCGTCCAACATCCTCAAGCCTGCCCTGGCGCGCGGCGAGCTGCGCACCATCGGCAGCACCACCCTGGACGAGTACCAGAAGTATTTCGAGCAGGACAAGGCCCTGGAGCGCCGTTTCCAGAAGGTGATGGTGGACGAGCCATCGCCCGCCGAGAGTATCGCCATCCTGCGTGGCCTGAAGGAGCGCTATGAGACCCACCACAAGGTCAGCATCGAGGACGACGCCCTGATCGCGGCCGTGAATCTCAGCCACCGCTACATCAGCAACAGGTTCCTGCCCGACAAGGCCATCGACCTCGTGGACGAGGCGGCGAGCAAGCTGCGTCTGGAGATGAATTCGGTGCCCGAACCCATCGACGACCTCAATGCCCGCATCCGCCAGCTCGAGATCGAGAAGGAGGCTATCAAGCGAGAGGGCACCTCCCTGAAATCCGAGAAGCTCGACACCGAACTTGACGAAGCCAAGAAGCAGAAGGCTGAGCTGGAGGCCCGCTGGAACGAGGAGAAGGGCATAATCACCGAGCTCAACAACCTCCGTCAGCAGATAGAGGACCTCAAGCGCGAGGCCGCTGCGGCTGAGCGCTCAGGCGACTACGGCCGCGTGGCGGAGATACGCTACGGCAAGCTGGCGGGCGCGCAGCAGCGCCTTTCCGAGCTCACGGCAAAGCAGGCTGCAATAAAGGATCCTATTATCACAGAATCGGTTACCCCCACCGACATAGCTGAAATAGTGGCCCGCTGGACCGGCATCCCCGTGAACCGTATGCTGGAGAGCGAGAAGGAGAAGCTCCTGCGTATGGAGTCCCAGCTCCACAAGCGCGTGGTGGGCCAGGACAAGGCCATCGAGGCCGTCTCCGACGCCGTGCGCCGTTCGCGTGCGGGCCTGAGCAATGAGCACCGTCCCATCGGCAGCTTCCTCTTCCTCGGCACCACCGGCGTGGGCAAGACAGAGCTGGCGAAGGCCCTGGCGGAGTTCCTGTTCAACGATGAATCCATGATGACCCGTATCGACATGAGCGAGTACCAGGAGGCCCACACCGTGTCGCGTCTGGTCGGCGCGCCTCCGGGATACGTGGGATACGACGAAGGCGGCCAGCTCACCGAGGCCGTGCGGCGCAAGCCCTACTCCGTGGTGCTGCTCGACGAGATTGAGAAGGCCCACACCGACGTGTTCAACATCCTTCTCCAGGTGCTGGACGACGGCCGTCTCACCGACAACAAAGGCCGCACCGTGGATTTCAAGAACACCATCCTGATCATGACCTCCAACCTCAAGGAGGAGGAGCTCCGCCTCCGCATGCGGCCCGAGTTCATCAACAGGATAGACGAGATAGTGAAGTTCGATGCCCTCACCCGCGACAACATCCGGGAGATAGTCCGCATCCAGATGAGCCTGCTGCAGAAGAAGCTCGAAGACGACAACGTGTCCCTGCAGTACACCCCTGCGTTCGAGGACTATGCCGTCGAGAACGGCTACGACCCCGACTTCGGCGCCCGCCCCGTGAAGCGCCTCATCCAGCGCGAGCTGGTGAACCGCCTCGCCCGCGAGATCCTCGAGGGCCGCATCCACAAAGGTTCCGCCATCACCGTCGACGCCACCCCCTCCGGCATCATCGTCCGCCAGTAGCAGAGGCCCGGATGATTAATTGCCGAAACGCCAGATCATGCCGATGGCATAAGTGATGGCGCGGAAGGTGTAGTTGGGCGTGTAGGTGGAGAAATCGAGGGTGAAACTCTTGCCGAAGTCGAAGGCGAGGCCGTTCTTGCCGCCCCATGCGAAGCCTTCGGTGTAGGTGTCGTAGCCGAACATCAGGCCGGTGTGCGGATAGACCTTGAAGCCCCTGGGACCTATGGCGAGGCCGATTTCCGGCACGGCGAACACTCCGAACTGCTTTGCCACCGGGAGGAAGTAGGTGTAGGCTTCAGCGCCCACGCCCACGGACAGGAACTTATCCCTGTTGTAGTTGCGGAAGCCTCCGACGACTCCGGCGCCGACGTCGTTTGCATTATTGAAGTTGATACTGATTCCTGCATAGGGTACGGTAGTCCTCTGGGCCGATGCTCCGATGCACAGTGCAAACGCGGCAACCAATGTGATCAATAATTTCTTCATCTCTTCTTAAGTTACTTTTCGCAAATATAGATATATTTGTGGAAACTACACTGCATCATGAAAAAGACTCTGTTTGTTGTTCTGTTCGTCGCGGCATGGATTGTGTCTTCCGCCGCAAGCAAAGTTGAGTATGTCTACACCGAAGCTTCGGACCTCACCCTGGTGGGCAAGCTGATGCCCGGCAAGACCGCCAACCCCTACCACAGGGTGGACACCACTCTCTACAAAGGCTTCACCAAGCGCGAGAACCAGCTCGTCCGCATGACCTCCGGCATGGCCTGCGCTTTCAAGACCGACACACGGAGCATCAGCATCCTGACCAGCTACGGCCACATGGACGATCCGGTCAATACGAATATTATCTCCGCCCGCGGCTACGACCTCTATGTCCGAGAAGGCGGCAAATGGAAATGGGCAGCCTCGGGCGTGACCGGCCGGAGCAAGCTGGCAGAGCCGTTCACCCTTATCAGCAACATGGACGGTTCAGAGCATGAATTCCTGCTGTATTTCCCTCTCTACAGCGAGGAATACTCCATCAAGATAGGCGTGGAAAAGGGATCCGCCATCAAGGCTGCCGGGAATCCGTTCCGCCACCGCATAGCCATCTGGGGCTCCAGCTACACCCACGGCTCCAGCACCACGCGCGCAGGCATGGCCTATCCGGCGCAGTTCTCCCGCGCCACCGGCCTGCAGATGCTTTCGCTCGGCTGCAGCGGCCGCTGCCTGCTCCAGGACTACTACTGCGACGTGCTCGTGGACGTGGATGCCGACGCCTTCGTGTTCGATGCCTTCTCCAATCCCCAGGCGGACATGATACGCGAGCGCCTGCTGCCCTTCATCGACAGGATGGTGGCCGCCCACCCCGGCAAGCCGCTTATTTTCCAGCAGACCATCTACCGCGAAAAGCGCAATTTCAACGTGGCCGAAGAAAAGAAGGAACAGGCCAAGATGGACATGGCCGAATCAATTCTCAAAGAGTTGAAGGCCAGCCCGGAAGGCCGCAAGAAATACAAGGACGTCTATTACATCAAGCCCGAGGCCTGCCCCGCCAGCCACGAAGCCTCAGTGGACGGCGTCCACCCCGACAATTACGGCTACACCCTCTGGGCCAGGTCCGTCGAGAAGCCCATACTAAGGATACTCCGTAAATACGGGATACGCTGACAATTAACGCCTTGGTAAAAGATGGTTTAAATGAGATTTAAATATGGGAATCAAGCATTTCATTGCCGTAGCGGCGGCCGCCCTGCTTGCCCTGGCGGCCTCTGCTGAAGGAGTATCCCCCAGGATAATAATCCCGCAAGTCAAATCCTACACCCTTTCCGAAGGCAGCATTGTTCTGGAAAAGGGCGCCGCTTTCAGCATCTCGGCAACCGATGCAAAAGAAGACCTCTCTGGTTTCAAGGCGTATCTCGAAACCTGCGACTTGTCTCTCATTCCTGCCGCCAAGGGCGGTCCGAAGCCGGTAGTCCGGTTCAAGATAGGGCCGAAGGCTCTCAAAAATGCTCCCAAGGATGCTTATTCCATGGTCATTGGCCGTAAGGACATCAGCATCTGCGCAGCAGAAATCAGCGGCGCCTTCTATGCCGTGCAGTCCCTTATAAAGATGACGGCTGCCAGCCCCGGGCGCCGGCTCGCCTGTTGCAGGATCGACGACGCCCCGCGATTCTCCCACCGCGGACTGATGTTTGACGTGGTCCGCCATTTCCACGGGAAAGATTTTATTCTCAAGCAGTTGGACGCAATGGCCCTGCTTGGGATGAACAAGCTGCACTTCCATCTCACCGACAATGAAGCATGGCGCCTCGATCTTGAATGTGCTCCTGAAATGGTCCGGAAGGCCGCTTTCGGTGACAGCAAATGGTTCAACACCATTTTTCCGGGGAGGCCCCTCACTCTCGCGGATGCCCCTGAAGGCTACGTCCCCGGCTCCGTCTATGACGACGGGGCCATCTATGGCGGTTATTATTCCAAGGATGACATCAGGGAAATAATAGCCTATGCGGCTGCAAGGAATATTGATGTAATACCCGAAATAGAACTGCCCGGACACAATCTGGCCCTGCTTCATGTCCATCCGGAGTTTTTCTGTGACGGAGAGCACATGGTCCCTGATGTCTTCTGCGCCGGGAAGGAAGCTCCTTTCGTGTTTTTCGAAAAGGTGCTGGAAGAGGTGATGGATCTTTTTCCTTCCCGCTACATCCATATCGGCGGAGATGAGGCCTCGAAAGACAACTGGTCGGTCTGCAGCCGGTGCGCAGAAAGGATGCATTCAGAGGGTCTCAAGGATGTTTTCGAGCTCCAGAGCTATTGCATCAGACGCATGGAAAAGTTGATAAATGCGCACGGCAAGCGACTGATTGGCTGGGATGAGATACTGGAGGGCGGCCTGTCCGGGAACGCCACGGTGATGTCCTGGCGGGGCACGGCCGGCGGGGTGAAAGCTATCAGCATGGCGCACGACGTCATCATGAGTCCGAATACTTATTACTACCTGGATTATGGTCAGGATGCTCCATACAAGGAGCCGCTTGCATTCAGGACCTACCTTCCGCTGGACGTTGTCTATGGCTATGAACCGGAAGCAGATATCGAGGCTTTGTACGGAGGGGAACTCTCCCAGGAAACACGGGCCAGGATTCTCGGAGTCCAGGGCAACCTGTGGTCGGAGTGCGTCGTCTCCGACAGCCATTTCGAATATATGCTCTATCCACGCGCTTTCGCCATTGCAGAGACCGGATGGTCGCCGAAGGGCTCAAAGGATTATGAAACTTTCCGGGAAAATGCTATAATACTGTCCCGCATTTTCAATGAAAAAGGCATCACTACCTTCGACCTCACAGGCGAAGCCGGGGAAAGACGGGAAGCCAGGAACGAAATTAGCCGTATCACCCGTTCCGCAAAAGCGGTGATGCGCACCGGAAACGGCAAGGAGACGGATGCGTCCGTGCTGGTGGACGGCTATCTCGGCGGATGGGCCCTCAAGGGGTCGGATTTATGGGTAAAAATACCCAAATCGGAGATAACCATCGATGTCGACCTCGGTTCGGCAATGGACATTCATTACATCGGAGCTGAATTCGCAGACCACAATGCCAGGCGCTGTCGCGCACCGCAGGATACAGAATTCACCACCTCGGTGGATGGCATAAACTACGTCCCTGCGCAGGTCCCGCAACTGAGGATCGACGAAAGCAGCACGTCCTTTGCAATCCGCACCGCCGGCGGCACCGTCTCGACCCGCGCCCGATACATACGCCTTCGCTTCAACCTCGGCAGCGAGAAGGTCAACACCTATATCAGCGAGGTGATAGTCAATTAAGGGCTGTCATCCTGAGGAGTGCGAAGCACGACGAAGGATCGGGGGGGGGCTATTTCCGGACGGGGAGTTTCCCTTCGTCGATAAACCCGCAGGCGGCGCGGGGAATGTCGGTGCAGATGTAATCTGCCTCCAGATAGTAGGACAGCATCATCTCGGCCTCCGTGCCGTTCGGCCAGAGGTTGATGACCATGCCGTCCTTGTGGGCCTTGCGCATGTCTTCCAGCGTTGTGCGGGCGCGGTGGCAGGCCATGCGCTTCGTGCCGATGTCGGCGGCGATCGCGCGCGTCTCCGCCGTGTTGCCCTTGGATGTGATAAACATGACCTCCACATCCGGATGGTGCTTCCTCAGATACTTGAGCACGCGGGTGTCGAATGAGGAGAAGATGTATGTGGATGCGTCAGGACGGGCTTTGGAGATGGAGGCATAGACGTCTTCCGCATAAATCGCGAGCACGTCTTCGGGATACAGGTCCTCGCGCGTGGTCTTCATTTCGAATTCGACATAGCAGCCGGGATATTTGCTGAAGAGCGCCAGGACTTCATCCAGCGTGGGGATGGTGTTGCCTTTCCTGGTGCGAAGGGCGCGCACCTCGCTGAAAGTCATCTTCTCCAGGGTGCCCTCGGCATCGACCATGCGGGACACTTCAAAGTCGTGCATGATCACGTATCTGCCGTCGGCGGTGCGGTGGATATCCAGTTCGAAACCGGTGATACCGGCCTGCAGGGCCGTCTCGAATGCGGGCAGGGTGTTCTCGTCCGCCTCGAAGCGCCCGCCCCTGTGCGCCACGAGGCGCACCTCGCGCTGCTCCTTTTCCTGCGCCCCCGCTTCCGCCGGGCTGATGAATACCGATAATACGCCAAGCGCAAGGACAATCAGTGCCCCTGCATGGCTCCTGTGTGTAAATAAGTTCAGCATAACTCTGCAAATATAGAAGAAATGATGCAAACAAAGGAAGAATAGTTGCAAAAATCCTCGGCAGTAATGGTGTCCTTTGCATATAAATATAGAACACGGACACACAATGTACAAAGACTCATCAAATTCAACGTATCGCACACCGCTCGCAGAAGTGGTTCCCATCTGCGCCGGGAGCATGCTTGCAGCATCTGACATGGTTGGTGTGAACGCCAGCCTTGAAGACTATGAAGTCATTGATCTTTGCGAATAAAAACACTTGGGTATGAATAAAAAAACTAATTCTCAATCCTTTTACAGCGCACCGCAGGTGAAGGTGACCTTCATCCACGCTGACCTTATGTTCGCGGCATCCCAGACTCAATACGGAGCCTCACGCGAAAGCTATGATTCCATTGACTTTTTTGAATAATAAAAAACAACACCAAATATGAGAAAGTCAGCTATATTTGCATTGATTGCCATGGCGACCGCAACAGTCGCCTGCAACAAAGAGAATTTCGAGGAGCAGCCCGTTCTCGGAGATTCCAACAAAATCGTATTCACGGCAGAGCTTCCCACCAGGACGGCCACGGCCAACGACCAGACAGTCACCTGGGTGGCCGGCGACGAAGTTAAGTTCGTCTGGGCAGGCGGCAGTGCAACTGCTACCGCGTCCGCGTCCGGAGCAAGCACCACTTTCAGCGTTGAGGTGGCTGACGGCATCACTGAACTTTATGCAGTGTATCCTGCTTCTGCCGGTGGCAGCTACGACGAGGGCAATGTGAACGTCCACTTCAACGGCTCCCGCACAGACGGATCCTTCGCAGCAAACGACATCTGCGTCGCAAAGGCTGTCAAGAACGGCGACACCTGGAGCACAACGCTGGAATTCAAGAATGCGGCCTGCCTGCTCAAGGTCGGCGTATCCAGCAGTTCCGTGGACAAGATCCAGGTCTTCGCAGGGAACGGTGAAGCCATTGCAGGTTATCTCCCTATAAATATTGATGGGAGCGGGGCCCCGTCTCTCGGTGAAGTGCTCGTCAGCCCGAGCGACCACGTTACAATGACCGTCAGCGGTCCCGGAGACTATTATATCCCCATGCTTCCCGGCGTCACTCTCAGCAAGGGTTTCCAGGTGAAACTTTTTGAGGGAGAAAATCAGCTCACCCCCTTCTATTACAACGGTTCCTTTACCACCACCCGCGGCCAGATCGTGAAACTTGACAATCTGGAAGCCCATGCCGGCCAGTACTACGTTACCCCTTCGGGAGCAGGTTCCAAAGCCGGTCAGAGCTGGAGCCAGGCTATGGACATCGACAAATTCAAGGCTTTTGTCACCAATCAAGACAACCACTTCATCTTAAAGGGATCGACTTTCCATTTCTCGGCCGAAGAGTTCTCCTTCGGCGATGATTATCTGGTGCTGCATTACCCTGATCACAGCAAAGTCGCTTTCACATTGGAAGGAACCGTGACGGCCTCCGACACGACAGTTTTCGTTGGACGCACCAACACCAGCGACAGCAATAAGGCCGGCGTTCTATGGCCGCAGGCCAACTCGAATATCACCGTCAAGAACGTCAAGTTCACCGGGACCAACGGCAAAGGCAATTCTGCCGCCATTCGTCTCAATAACGGCGCCGAAACGTTTACACTTGACCATTGCTATTTCCGTGACAACGAGACCGATGGCAACGGAGCGGCAATAGCTGTCTACAACAGCTGCGCCCTTACCGTAAAGAATTGTTCTTTCTCCAACAATTCAGGCATTGGAGGAGCCCTGTTCTTAAATAGCGGATCTGCTACCGCTGTAATTGAAGACAGCGAGATTAAAAACAATACTTACGGCGCCATACGTGCAGACGCGGCAAGTACAATCGAGATTACACGCACCAATTTCACCGGTAACGACGGCGTTAACTATAGTGGGCCTGCGGTCCGCTTTGGCGGAAGCCCCACAGTAACCATCACTGACTGCGACTTCGTAGGAAACCATTGTAATTCAGGAGCAGGTACTATTGCGGTGAGTTCCAGTACCGTCGACCTCAACGTAATCGGCGGCAAGTTCGAAGGAAATCATGCGGACGGCACCACCAATGACGACTCCGCCGGCGCCGTTATCTACGATTGGGGTGGCAGCACCGTTACCTTCACGGATGTCCTTTTCAAGGAGAATTATAACAATGTGGGCACCAATACCCAATCGGGAGGAATCATCAGGTTGGGGAAGAACACTTGCGTGGCAAGATTCAATGGCTGCACTTTCGACGGCAATTACTCATACCGTTCCTATTCTGACAACCCTTCCAACGCTTCGCTGGCTGCCATAATCCAGAACCGCCAGGGAGGAGCCAAGTATTACTTTAACGCCTGTGAGTTCAAGCATAATTCCTCCGGTCTGGACAGCGAGCGCATAGGTGGCTTTTACGGAATGTTAGTCGCGGCATACAGTACTTGCACCATTGGAATGAACAACTGCTCTATCCACGACAACTACGGCCAGCGCAATCCCGAAGAACCTCAGACTACCTGGTTCCACCTCAGCAATACCTCAAACACTTTCATCCTCAGCAACAGTACCATCATCGGAGACGCCCAGCGCACTCCTCAGATGGGCGGAGCCGTGCACAAGGATCACTGGAGTGTGCTTAAACTCAACACAACAGGTAATTACTATCTCCTGAATGATATCATTTGTTCCAAATTTTCCGACGGTTGCGGCATCTGGTGCGGTGCAGGGAACACTTCCATCAATGCCTATTATACCAAGATGAGTCCGGAAGGAGACGGCAGGGCCGTTTGGACCAATAATACCGGAGCTGGATTCAACTACTACTCCGCCTACCTGGGAAGCTACGACGGAACTCACGTTTGGAACGGCACCTTCAGCGCCGGTACCAACAAGGATTCGTTCGCTGCGACTTCCGATGTCAACGCCCAGATTGAAGCTGCTGACGCCGGCTTCTACGCCTGGCTGAACAGCATAGGCGCCCTCGGCAAGGACATCAACGGCAACAACCGCGGCGCCACATCCTGGCCCGGCTGCTACCAGAACTAGCCTCCGGCAACGCACCTAAGAAAAACGGCCCGTGGCATAATGCCCGGGCCGTTTTTCAATTTTCTCCAGTTTGTTTTTCTTCTTTGTACCTTCTAAAATCCTCTTCCGTGATATTCTCCAGCATGTACTTGCGGATATCATCCTCGGAGGGTAACTGCAAACGGTATTTGCTGACGAAGATGTTCTGCGAAAGCCCCTCTATTGAGTACTTGACGGTGGTTTCACCATAGTCGGTGCAAAGAAGAATGCCGATGGGGGGATTGTCATCCTCCTGCATTACCTCGTGCTTGTAGTAGTTCATATAGAGGTTCATCTGCGAAGCGTACTCGTGGCGGAAGCGGTCAATCTTCAGGTCTATAATGACGTGACATTTCAAGATGCGGTGATAGAAAATGAGGTCGGCCTTGAAATAGTCTTGATCTACAAGAATGCGCTTCTGGCGATACTCGAAACAAAAACCGCGTCCCATCTCCAGGAGGAACCGTTGCAGATTGTTGAGAATAGCTGTTTCCAGGTGGGTTTCCGTATTGTCTTCATATGGCCTGACTCCCAGAAACTCCAGTGTGACAGGATTATGAATAATCTCCTTCGGAGTTATCTGCTGCGCATTCTTGGCAGTAAGCCTTTGGAGAGCTTTTTTATCCTTCGACATACCCATGCGTTCATAATAGAGGGAAGAGACCTGTCGGTCGAGTTCTTTTTGTGTCCAACAGCCGCGAATTGTCTCCTGCTCGTAAAAGGCACGTTTCAATGGATCATTAATCGTAGCTAAATACGATAATATAGTATAGTTCAGCCGGTAGAATAGCCTTTCCGGTGGTGTGCGCCATTCTTCCAATTCGGCTGTTTTTGACTGCCGAATTATTTCTTGTTTTTGGGCGGGGTCTTCAAATTCGGCGGTTGAAAACAGCCGAATTGGGAACCGCTCGTCATTCTCCAGCCATAAACGGTTGGTTTCTAAAAACTTGACAATTACAGAGCCAAGTGACGGGTATACTTTATATACGTGTCGATAATCACGTAACCGGCGAAGATTGAAGCCTCTTTGATTCAATCTTTCAGATAATCGATCCAGTAGCTTCTCCCCATATTTAGCCCGGTCTTCACCGTGCTGTTCAAACTCGACAATGTAATACCCGACCAGCCAGTTTCGGGCAGTCAGTGAAAGATTGACAGCATGCGCAGCCTGAGCCTGCAGAGCATCCTGAATGAGGTTGATACGCCCCACCAAAGAATCAAAGGTCAGGTTTTCAGAACAGCTTTGCAATGCCTCATTGTCATCTTCATGCGGCACAATTGTCATTTCTTTCAAGTCCGGCTCTTCAACGTAACCCACAAGCATCTCAAACGGCACTCCAAGCACATCTGAGGCCTTGTGGATGGTCTCCAGGTTCTTGGACTTGAACAGCACCTTCACATTCTGCTTCCGGATGCCCATCCGTCTGGCGAATTCGCTCTTGCTCATCCCGATCCGCTCCAGCAGCGCCTCCCCTTTTGCTTCAAAATAAATCTGATTCATAGTTCCCATTTTTTGCAAAGGTAATACATAAATATTACTTTTGCAAGATTAAACCATAATTCCCCTCGGCAAGGACATCAACGGCAACAACCGCGGCGCCACCTCCTGGCCCGGCTGCTACCAGAACCAGTCTGAAATAAACACGAATGAATACAGATTTAGTAAGCACTCAGTTACTAAACAATTACTTACTAACTTGTTTCTTACTAAATAAATGCTTATATTTGCGAAAGAATAACATTAATGCGCAATGGATCAAGTATTTACTTTCGGCAAGCCGGTTGATAATGAGATGTTTACTGACAGGGAGGCGGAGTCGGTCAGGCTTAAGGCAAACTTTGAGAGTGGAATCAACACATTTATTATTTCGCCAAGAAGATGGGGTAAGACTTCATTGGTAAAAAAAGTAATCAAAGAATCCGACAAGAATGGTGTAATCTATGTATTTGCAGATGTATTCAAAACAAAAACCCCATACGAGTTTTGCGAAACGCTTGGGAATGCCATCCTGAAGCAAACTTCTTCCGCTTTTGAGGAACTGGTTTCAAATGCGCAGAAACTTTTAGGGAGGATTCATGTGGGAGTTAATCTGTCGCCCGACCAGGCAAATCCCCTAAAACTGCAATTTGGCATAGAGGAGGATCAAAAAACAATAGAGGAGATTCTTACGCTTCCCCAACGGATTGCAGAAAAGAAGAAGACAACTATTGTCGTGTGCATTGATGAATTCCAGCAGATTGCGGATTACGATGACAGCCTCACCTTTCAGAAAGAACTGAGAACCATATGGCAACACCAAAGTAACGTGTCTTATTGTCTGTTTGGAAGTAAGCGTCATATGATGGAGGGCTTGTTCGATGACGAGACAAAACCTTTTTACAAATTCGGTGATATCTTATACTTGAAAAGAATTCCGCTCTCTTACTGGATAGCCTACATTTCCAAACGATTCTCTACAGCCGGAAAGACTATTACCGATGAACAGATCGAAAGAATATGCACGACTGTTGATTATCATTCTTCATACGTTCAGCAATTGAGCTGGTACGTATATCTGTTTTCTGACAAAATAGTAACTGAAGAAGATATCGATAAAGGCATAAAAGAGCTGATTGACCAGAATACTGCGTTGTTTGAAAGTCGGACAGAAGGTCTTTCTCCTCTCCAGATGAGAATGTTGCTGGCGGTGTCTGAAGGGATATACGATGGTTTTTCTTCCTCGGGTGTAATCAAAAAGTATAAACTGGGATCATCTGCTGCTGCAATTGCCACCAAAAAAGCACTCCTGGAGAAAGGACTGGTATTTAATGAAGATAAAAGGATTCAACTGTCAGATCCAGTTCTCGGACTGTGGATGAAGTTATGATGGGAAAGGCGAGATTGTTGCAACTAAAGGCATTATCGTTCTAACTGTCAGTTCCATCCGGGCGTATTTTTGCATTTATGAAAGCGTTATTGTCTCTATTGCTGCTTCTGCCGTGGTCACTCTTCGCCCAAGATGAAGACCGCCTGACAGTCGCGTCCTTCAACGTCCGTTTCCTTGACGACAACCGTCCGGAGTACGACTATAAGTTCGGCGGACAGCCCTGGAGCGTCCGGAGGCCGGCCGTGAAGGCATTTTTCCTTCAGAACGACATCGATGTGGCCGGGCTTCAGGAGGTGCGCCGCACGCAGGCGGCCGACCTTGAGGAAGACCTCGGCGACGAATGGTTCATCTATTGCCCGGGGCGCCTGAGCGGCGGCAGGATGGTGCGCACCTCCGACGAATCCACTGGCGTAATGTATCGGAAGTCCCGATTCAAGCTCTTGGACCACGGGTGCTTCTGGCTGAGCGACACCCCCGCCGGCACCGCATCGCTCCGCAAGGGGCAGAATTATCCCATCATCACCTCCTGGCTCCACCTGGAAGATAAAAAAGGCGAACAGCTTTGGTTTTTCTCGGCCCACATAAGCTGGTCCGTGGATGAGAATCCGGAGTTGCCGGACCAGGAAGTCGAAACGCTCCTGTCCGAGATGGAAAAACTGACCGGTCTGAACCGGGCCGATTTCAGGACAGCTCCAATATTTCTCGTGGGAGACTTGAACAATTCTCCGGAAAAGTCGGCCATCCAGACCCTTAAAGGCCGGTTCCGGGACGCCCGCACCAGCTGCCCGGAAACAGAATCCACCGAAAGGAAGACTTTCCACAACTGGGGGAAGGAAAAAGGCTCCGGCATCATTGACTACATCTTCTATGGGACCGGAAAGCCCCTGGAATACATAGTAGACAACACCAGCTACGCTCCGGAAGTCAAATACCTCTCCGACCATTATCCCATACTCCTGCGGCTCTCCCGCACACCGGACAAGTATTGCCTCACCCCCCAGGCACCAGCCAGGCCGCGGTACAACGGCCCTGCAGTGCTTGGGGCCCGTCCAGGCCGCCCTATCTATTTCCGCCTGCCCTTCTCCGGGCAGCGGCCCATGAAGTTCAGCGCCTGCCGTCTTCCCAAGGGGCTTAAGCTCGACCGCAGCAGCGGAGTGGTGAGCGGCAGCGTCGATAAGGCCGGAGACTATACCATCACCTGGAAGGCACAGAACAAAGCCGGGTGCGGCAAGGGAAAGATGGTCCTCAAGATAGGAGACACCATCGCCCTGACTCCTCCCATGGGCTGGAACAGCTGGAATTGCTGGGGACTGGAAGTTTCTCAGGAAAAGGTTCAGGAATCGGCCCGGGCGCTTATTTCAAGCGGGCTGGCAGATTACGGATACAGTTATATCAACATAGACGATGCCTGGCAGGCCTCCGAGCGCAGCGCCGACGGCACGCTCCTACCGAACGACAGGTTCCAGGACATAGCCGCCCTTGGGGACTGGCTTCACTCAAACGGCCTTAAGCTTGGCATTTATTCCTCTCCCGGAGACCGCACCTGCGGAGGATATCTCGGTTCCCTGGGACATGAGCGGCAGGATGCCAATACCTGGAACTCCTGGGGCGTGGATTACCTGAAATACGACCTCTGCGGCTACCGGTCGCTCCTTAAGGAAATGCCGACGGTAGGGAAAGAAGAGCACATGAAGCCGTATCTTCTCATGAAAGAAGCGCTTCTGCAGCAGCCAAGGGATATCGTCTATTCCATCTGCCAATATGGCCTCGAAGACGTCTGGACCTGGGGAGAAGAAGCCGGCGGCAACCTCTGGCGTACTACGGGAGACCTGTGGGACAAATGGGAACGTGTAGTCCGCATCGGCTTCGTCAAGCAGCGTCCTGCCGTATCATATTCAGGCCCCGGGCATTGGAACGACCCCGACATGCTCGTAATAGGCAAGGTTGGCTGGGGCGAGGGACTTCGCGATAGCAGGCTCAGCGCCGACGAGCAGTATTCCCACGTCTCGCAGTGGGCCCTCCTTGCCGCCCCGCTTATGATCGGCGGAGACCTTTCCTGCGTGGATGAATTCACGCTTAACCTACTCTGTAACAACGAGGTAATTGCTGTCGACCAGGACCCTCTGGGCAAGCAGGCCGACTGCCTTTGGGAAGACGAAACGATTCAAATCTGGGGGCGTCCCCTGTCGGACGGATCCTGCGCCGCCGGCATATTCAACCTGGGAGAACGCGCGGTTGAAACCGACATTCCGGAGATGCTGTCAAAGGCAGGATATCCGAATGCCCGCGCCTGTCGGGACCTGTGGCGGCAGGAAGACTGTCCGGATCATGTCTGCATACCGTCACATGGCGTAATTCTGGTGAAGTATTATGCTGAATAATAAGATTCTGCTCCTTCTCGCACTCCTTCTGCCATGGCCCGTCACCGTGGCGGCGCAGGACGTGCAGTGGCAGACGATGCAACTGGACATCCATTCGGGACTCAGCGACAACTGCGTAAACGACGTGCTGGTGGACTCCAGGGGCTTCCTCTGGATAGGGACGAACGCCGGGCTGGACTTGTACGACGGAATCAACTTGATGAACGTGTCATTCCCAGATACGGAGAATCATGTGCGTCCCGTGGTGTTTTCCCTGGCCGAAGATCCTTCAGGCATCCTGTGGGCCGGCACCTCCAAGGGCCTGTATTGCATCGACAGGAAACTCCTTGAGATGCGCCTGTTTGAAATACCCGGACTCGATGGTTATTCCGCTCGTCAGATGTGCTGCAGCAAAAGCGGTTATGTGTGGCTTGCACCCAAGCGGGAGAATGTTGTCCGTATCGAGACGTCAAGCGGAACGGTGACAACTTTCCATGTAGATGGCTCAGCCCTCAGCTGCGATCCTTCAGGTGCCGTTTACATCATTTCAAGCGACGGGCGGCTGTATGTCTCCGCCGACGGAGCCTCCGATCCGGAGTGCCTGTGCGCCGAACCGGACCTTCCCGCCGGCATTTCGCGCATAGCAAGTACGGACAGTCATATTTTCCTTTCAGTCGAAAAGGGTATGGCATATGCATTCGATATGAATGATCGGGAGTTCACGCCGCTTCCCTTCATCAACAGGATGAGGGACGCCGTCTCATGCCCGGACGGGGAAACATGGATTGCCGCCCGCGACGGCATACAGGTTCTTGACAGCACTTTCGCCCTTGTGCGTACCATACGTCCCTTCCACGACAATTCCATCAGATGCGTATCCGGGGACGGAAATGGCGGAATATGGGCCGGAACGCTTCTGGAAGGCCTTGCCCACATCTCTCCGGACAACGTCCGATTCCGGCACTACAGCGATTCCTTCGCCGGAGGCCGCTTCAAGGCTCGCGATTTTGCCGAAACTCCGGACGGCCTTGTCTGGATAGGCACGGACACCCGGGGCCTTCTCTGCCTGGATCCTCAAAACGGCGGAGAGCATGCAGTGCGGCAGTTCTTCCCGGGACGGAACGTCACCGGACTCATGGCCGAAGGGCGCAAGTTATGGGTAGGTACCATAGATGAAGACCTTCCGGTTACACTTATAGATACCGGAACCGGAAAGAGAACCGCCTATCCTCAGGCCGGGAAATCGGCATACTCATTCTGCCGCGACCTGTCAGGCAGGCTATGGATAGGAGGCAAAGACAGTTTCGTCGTCGGCAGGGACAAGCCCGACGGCAGCTTCATCCGCGAGATATTCGTACCGTGCGAACAGGTCTCCCGCATCATCTGCACATCGGACGGAAACATCTGGATCGCCAGCATCAGCGGACAGGTGTTCCGCTATAAGGAGTATTCGCTTTCGACCTACAAGATTCCGACGTCCAATATCCTGACCGACATCTCTGAAGACGGGCACGGGCGGGTGTTTGCCACATCTGAAGGCGGCGGACTCTGGGAATTCAATCCGGTCCGCGATTCTTTCCAGCCCGCCGGAGCAGCGGAAACCAGGCTTCTGAAAATTGCCAGGCCCCGCGGCAGCGACCTTCTCTGGATCACCGGGGCCCATGGAATGCATATCCTCAACCCCGCTGACGGCAGGCAGCTGCCCATGATTCCCATCGACGCCCTCGGAATAGATGGTTTCAATTACTCATCGAACTTCATTTCTTCCGACGGGACGCTCTACGCGGGCACGTCAGACGGATTCATCTCTTTCTCCGCCAGGCGGATGTCGGAGGTGCCGGAGCCCGTAATCGCGCCGGTCTTCTCCTCCTTGCACATCCTGTCTTCCGCAGGGAAGGAGGGCGGGGCCCGTTATTTCCGTCCCGCTTCCCTCAACATCGGCAGAAGCGCCCGTTCCTTCGAGGTCAACGTGTCGCCGCTGGATTACAGCAGGTTCCCCAGCAAAGAGCTGTTCTGGAGAATCGACGGAATCAACGGATGGCAGCCTGTCAGGGACGGCAGCTTTACGGTTTATGACCTGTCCCCGGGAAGATGGGATCTCAAGGTGAAGGCGCTTTCGATTTCCGGAGCGGAGAGCCCCGAGGCGGTGCTGTCGCTTAGAGTCCAGCCGCCGCTGCTGCTCAGTCCGGGAGCTTTCCTTGTGTATCTTATCCTGTTCCTGCTGTCCATCTATGGGATATCCATACTCTCCGACCGCCGTGCCAAGGCAAAGGCCGCCAGGGAGCAGGAGCGCAAGCTGCTGGAATCCAAGATGGAATTCCTCACCTCCATCGCCCACGAAATACGCACCCCGCTCTCGCTTGTGCAGATACCGCTGGAGGCCTTGATACGTAAGTTTTCCTCCTCTCCGGATGGCGCAGTTCAGGAGAATCTGGACATAATGCGGCGCAATTCGCTCAAGCTCACCGTTCTCATAAACGAACTCCTGGACTTCCGCAAGCTTACAGATTCCACATTCCAGATGCACCCCGAATTCCTGGACATCCGTAGCATAGCCAAGGATGCGCACCGCCGCTTCCTGCCCATGTTCCTGCAGGAAGGGAAGAGCCTGGAGCTCAGCCTCCCGGAGGTGCCGGTTTACAGCGAAACGGACGTCCGCTCCCTCGGCCGCATCTTCGACAACCTCCTTTCCAATGCCCTCAAGTATTCCGGGCACCGTTCGTCCGTAGTGCTGTCCGTCAAGGGCCAGGACGCGGTGGTAAGCGTGGAAAACGACGGCCCGGTGCTCCCCGAAAACGTGCGCGAAGAGATATTCAAGCCGTTCTACCGCTACGGAGACAGCGCATCCGCGAACGTTGAAGGAACCGGGCTCGGCCTTTCGACAAGCCGCCAGTTCGCATCGCTGCTCGGAGGCTCACTGACGATGGACGACGACCTGTCCGTCAACAGGTTCATCTTTACAATTCCAGTTTCTTCGGAAGCCTCGCAGCCATCCGGGCCAATCAGCGTCAGCACCAAGGACAAGTCCATAATGGTGGTCGAGGACGACAAGGATATGGCGCGGGTCATCGGGGATATACTCAGCGAGTCGTATGACATACTGTATGCCTCCAACGGCCGCCAGGCCCTAAGCCAGATAGAAGCAGGGGCGTCTCCCACGCTGGTCGTTTCGGACGTAATAATGCCGGAAATGGATGGAATAGCCCTCACGAAGGCCCTGAAGGGCAATCTGGCCACCAGCCATATACCGGTCATACTGCTCTCGGCAGAAGTGCCGGACGTATTCATGCAGGAAAGCCTCGAAGGCGGTGCGGACGCATATCTGGAGAAGCCGTTCTCGCCCAAGAAACTGCGCAGCACCGTGGACAACCTCATCGAGAACCGCAAGCGCATTTACGAATTCTACATTTCTTCGCTCCCGTCTGACGGAGAACTGCCTTCCGGCCGGGTTTCCGCCCAGGAGCAGAAGTTCCTCCGCAGCATCCAGGAGTATGTTTCCGCCAACCTCCACCGCAACATCACCCTGGACGACCTTGCCGAAGTCGTGTGCCTGTCACCTTCCACTCTGTACAAGAAAATGAAGGATTATGCCGGGCTTGCGCCGATGGAATATGTGATGAAAGTCCGCCTGCACAGGGCCGTGGAGCTGCTGAAGGATGATTCCGTATCGGTACAGGACGTGGCGTCTACCGTAGGCTTCAACACCCATTCCTTCTTCTCTGAGTGCTTCAAGCGGGAATTCGGTATGACGCCGCGCCAGTGGAGACTGCGCAACGTAGCCAAAGGGCAGAATATCAAATGATTATGAAGAAACTGCATATACTGCTGCTGATTAGCTCCTCCCTTCTGGCCTCAGGGTGCGGGGAAAAGGAGGAGCCCGGGATTCCCACTCCCGTATTCGACGCCAGGCCGGAATACGTCGACTTTTACCATACCGCGTGGGAACAGGCCAAGGCCCATATCAAGTATCAACCGGGCCTCGTGCAGCCACTGTACATGGACGAGGGGTTCCGGGACGAGGCGATCTGGATCTGGGATTCGGAATTCATGGTCCTGTTCTGCAAATATGCCCCGAAGGTTTTCCCCGGCATCCAGACGCTCGACAATTTCTATTACACCCTTCACGGGAATGCGGGGTCTCCGCTCAGCGTTTGGCACCCGGACAATCCCCCTTTCTTTGCCTGGGTGGAGAACGACTACTACAAATTCACCGGCGACAAGGCCCATATTAAGGAGCTGATCAGCGAGAAGCAGTTCCTCCAGAAGCATTTCGAGCTGTTCAACACCATGAAGCCCGGGACGGAATTTCCTTTCCCGATTTGCAATATAGGCATTGCCGTAGAATACAAGGGCGTAGGCTACAACTGGAACAGCTGGCAGAGCGGCATGGACAACACTCCCAGAAAGAGGGAGATGCCGCTGTTCTGGGTGGATGCCATATCGCAGCAGGCCCTGTCGGCCCTCTATATCTCCCGCCTTGCCCGGGTTGCAGGGGATAAAGCCGTGGAGCAGGAATACAAAGACAAGTACGAGGATCTGAAGAATAAGGTGAACAGGTATTACTGGGACGAAGAAGACGGCTGCTACTACGACATCCGTGAGGGAGACCTCTCCAGGACGCATATCCTCACGCCCGCTTCCTTCTGGCCCATGCTTGCGGAAATCCCCTCGCAGGAGCAGGCGGAAGCCATGGTCAGGTTCGCCCTGCAGGACGACAAACTCGGAGGCGCCGTGCCGTGGACGTCCGTAGCCCGGGACGATGTTGATTTTGACCCGGACGGGAACTACTGGAGAGGCTCTATGTGGCTCCCGACGGCCTACATGGGCATCAAGGCTCTCGAGAAGTACGGCTTCTTCGAGCAGGCCGACAGCACCGCAGAGGCCATCCTCGAGCATATGTGGCAAACTTATTCGCAGTATGAGCCTCACACCATCTGGGAATGTTACAATCCCACGAAGCCAGAGCCCGCCAGCAAGGTTACCAGCGCGTCCACCAGGGTCAAGAGCGTCAAGGCCGATTTCTGCGGATGGTCGGCCCTGGGGCCCATATCCCTCTTCATAGAGAACGTCCTCGGTTTCTACGACGTCGATGCCCCTACGGCCACCGTACGCTGGAACCTGCACCAGAGCTGCAGGCACGGAATAGAGAAACTCAGCTTCGGAAACACGGTCACAGACATACTCTATGAGGACGGGGTAGTGACTGTAAAGACCAACCGTCCCTATACCCTTTACATCAACGGCACCCGCTACGCCATACACCGCGGCAAGAACAGAATTCACCCGGCAAAATAATAATTACTTGCAATTGTCGGAAACATCGGCGTATTATAAACGTCCGAGACCGAACTATCTTTGTAAAAAGATATTCCGGATTATATGCGACGTTTAGCGTTAACACTGTTTTTCTCTCTCCTCGCCGTTGCAGGCTTCTCCCAGGAGATCACCCTCACGGGCGTCGTAAAGGACGCTGTCACCGGCGAACCGGTAATCGGAGCCGGCGTAATTGTGAGGGGTGCATCGGGCGGGACCGTCACTTCCATCGACGGAGAATTCTCGATAGCCGCGTCCGTCGGCAAGGAAATAGTCATTTCGTCCCTGGGATACGAAGACTACACCTTCAAGGTCACGGGCCCCGGCCCTGTGGAAATCAGAATGAGCTCGTCTTCCGAATTTCTGGAAGAAGTGGTAGTGGTGGGTTACGGCACAGCAAAGAGGGCCAACCTTACCGGCGCGGTGGACCAGGTCACCTCGGAGGTGTTCTCCGGGCGGCCTTCCTCGAACACCACCCAGATGCTCGTTGGCGCTATCCCTAACCTGAATATCACGCTGAGTGACGGCAAGCCGAGCCGTAGCGCCGACTACAACATCAGAGGTACCACCTCGGTCGGCGGCGGCGGCAACGCCCTCGTGCTCATCGACGGCGTGGAAGGAGACCCGGCGCTGCTCAACCCGGACGACATCGAGAGCGTGTCCGTGCTGAAAGATGCCGCATCAGCGTCCATCTACGGCTCCAGGGCGACGTTCGGCGTGGTGCTCATAACCACGAAGAGCGCATCGAACGAAGCGGGCAAATTCAATTTCAGCTACAACGAGAATCTTTCCTTCCTGACGCCGAGCAACCTTCCTAACATTGTCGATGACGGATATGTTTATGCCTCTCTGTTCAGGGATTCATACTATAACTACTGGGGCGTGTTGCCTTCCGGAATCAACACCAGCCAGGAATTCTCGCAGGCGTGGCTGGACGAATTCCTGCGGCGCAAGCAAAAGGGCATCACCGATGAAGTGGACGTGGACGAGAGCGGCCGGTACGTCTATTACGGCAACACCAACTACTACAAGGTTATCTACAAGCCATATACGATGGCCCGCACGCACAACATGTCCGCAAGCGGCACGACCGGAAAAATCGACTATTACGTGTCGGGACGTATCTACAAATACGATGGAATCCTGAATTTCAACCCGGACGAATACTTCACGACCGCCTTGCGGTCCAAGGTCACGGCCCGGCCGTTCGACTGGCTGAAAATATGGGAAAATATCTCGTTCAACTACGAAAAGAACCATATCCCTGCCAGCCATAACCAGAACAACAACGGCCTGTTCCTCCGCAGCATGCAGGACGAGGGCCACGTGAGCGTCCCCGTTTTCAATCCCGACGGGACCCTCACCAAGAGCGGCGCCATGGCAATCGGCGGCTTGGTGACCGGTAAGAATTACACCGACAAACTCCGGAACAACTTAACCACCACGACAGGAGCCCGCGCAGAATTCTTCGACCATACCCTCCGGCTCAACGCAGACTTCTCCTTCAGGGCTAACTGGGAGAACAACCTGAAGAAGAACACCATGGTCAGCTACAGTGAGGCTCCGGGAGAAATCACATGGAGAGGAACTCCCGGCGTGAACGACTATGTCCAGGAGTATTGGTTCCGGAGCAATTATATTTCGACCAATGCCTATGCAGAGTATGCAAAAGTGTGGAACGAAAAGCACGATTTCAAGGTCCTGGCCGGCTTCAACTGGGAACAATACGCATCAAAGTCGTTCCAAATGTTGCGATACGGGCTCATCTCCGAGGACGTGGAATCCATCAACATGGCAATGGGAGACAATTTCTCCGAGTATTCCTACGAAGGCCGGTGGAAGAGCGCGGGCGTGTTCGCAAGGCTCAACTACGCCTTCGACGAGCGATTCCTTCTGGAACTCAACGGTCGCTATGACGGGTCATCCAAGTTCCCCACCAACCAGCAATGGGGCTTCTTCCCTTCCGCTTCTGCCGCATGGAGAGTCTCCAAGGAACATTGGTGGAACGTAAACCCTTCCATCATATCCAACCTCAAGCTGCGTGTCTCCTGGGGCGAGCTCGGCAACGGTAACGTATCGGAGTATTCCTTTGTGGAGAGGTTCGGATTCTCCAACCTCAACAACGTCATCGACGGAGAGTCCAAGAGGCGCATAACCTCGATACCGAGCCAGATTCCGGACAACCTGACATGGGAAACGTCCAGGACCATAGATGGCGGTGTCGACATAGGCTTCTACAACGGGAAGATCAACTTCACGGGCGACTATTACGTGCGCAACACGCTGAATATGTACACCGTGGGTCCGACCCTGCCCGACACCTACGGAGCCAGCGCACCCAAAGGCAACTATGCAGACCTGATCACCCGCGGCTTCGAGCTTTCGCTGAGCTACGACGATGCCGTCCCCATCGCCGGCCACGACTTCAATTACGGAATCAAGGCCACCCTTGCCGACAACCGTTCCTTCATCACCCGCTACAACAACCCGTCAAAGTCCTTGAGTGACTACTACGAGGGTCAGGAAATCGGCGAAATCTGGGGATTCCAGTTTGACGGTTTCTTCGAAAGCGACGAGCAGATCAACAATTTCTACGGCCCGGGAATCCCTTATGTCAACAAGCTCATCCAAATCAACGAGGGATACATATCAAAACCCGGGGACGTCATCCTGAAGGACAACAACGGGAACTATATGATTGACAAGGGGGCCCAGACGGCAAACGATGCCGGAGACATGGTGATTGTCGGAAACAAGCACCCAAGATATCATTATTCCCTATCCCTGAACCTTGAGTGGAACGGAATCTACGCATCCGCGATGTTCCAGGGAATAGGCAAGCAGGACTGGTACCCGAGCGGCGAATCCATCATCTGGGGCCAGTACCACAGGCCATACGGAAATGCACTGGCCTGGACTGTCAACAACGCCTGGACTCCGGAGAATCCCGATGCATTCCTGCCGAAATACAGCGGCTACTACCGCATCTTCTTCTCCGGACAGCACAAGGTGGACCGCTACGTCTTGAATGCCGCATACTGCCGGCTCCAGAACTTGCAGGTCGGCTGGAACCTTCCCCGCAAATGGCTGAAGCCTATCGGCCTTAGCGGCCTTAGCATCTATTTCTCAGGCGAGAACCTTTATACCTGGTCGCCTCTTTACAGGCTGACTACGGACGTTGACGTCGTCACCGCTACACACGGATCCGACGCCGACCTCGGCAACGGCACCGACAACTACGGAGACGGCAACAGCCTCACCTCCCTGAGGACGTTCTCACTTGGTATAACCATTAAAATCTGACGGTTATGAAAAAGTACAGGATATTGATCATCGCCGCCCTGGGAGCGCTCAGCGTTTATTCCTGCTCCCTGGTGGAATTGCCGGTGACATCCGGGAACAAAGCCCTGATTTTCGGCTCGGCACAGGGTCTGGAAGCATATTCACTCTCCTTCTACAATCAGCTCCCGTCGCTGAGTGAACTGACCAGCGGTGAAGGGACTACAGACTATGCAGTCGGCAGGAGCGTAAGTACGTTCTACACCTCAGCATATACGGCAGAGACATCCACTTCCTGGGGCTGGGGCTACCTCCGCACGGTCAACTACTTTATCGACGGCATACACGATGAAGAAATGTGCACCGTATCTCAGGCCGACAAAGACCATTACGAGGGTCTTGCACGCTGGTTCAGGGCGTACTTCTATTACAAAAAGCTCTTCACCTATGGCGGCGTGCCCTGGTTCGACCACTGCCTCAAGAATGACGAGCTGGACGAGATGTACAAGAACAGGGATTCCCGCGACGTCATCATCAGCCATATAATAGACGACCTTGATTTCGCTGCTGAACACATCAGGACCACATCATCGAAAAGCAACACCCGCATATCCAAGAATGCCGCCTACGCCTTGAAGAGCCGCGCCTGTCTCTGGGAAGCATCCTGGCGCAAATACCATAACCTGGAGACTGCCGACTGGACCGCAAACAAGCTTTACCGGCTGGCAGCGGACGCCGCAAAGGTGATTATCAACGACCCCCTGGTGCAGCTTAACAATAAGGTGTGTGCAGATGCATATCTGACCGACAATCCTTCGCTCGGGGCATACAGAAGCCTTTTCTACTCCAAGGACATCATCACCGATGAAGTCATCCTTGGCGTGCAGGCATCCCTCCTCGACCTGGTGACAGGCGATGCCAACTGGTACTGGAATTCACCTACCTACGGCGGTTGCTCCTGTCTTTCAAGGGCATTCATATTCACCTACCTCTGCACTGACGGCACGCCGTTCACCGACAAACCCGCGTACAAGGCCATCAACTTCATTAATGAATTCGCCGGCCGCGACGCCCGCCTGGCCCAGACAGTCAAGGGCCCCAGGTATGAGATGAAGGGCGGAGGCTGGAGAGACCGCCGTCCCAACATAGTGGACGGGGTTGCCATCACCGGCTACCAGCCCATAAAATTCGTCGAGGACTCTACAGAAAAGAACGGCACATCCAAGAACGAGAACAGCCAGCCCGTATTCCGTTACGCCGAGGTGCTGCTCAACTATGCCGAGGCCATGGCGGAACTGGGAGAACTCACCGACGCAGACTGGGCCGCCACAATCGGAGCCCTGCGCCTGCGGGCCGGTTTCCAGGACAAGCCCGGCGTGACGCTGTCCAAGCCCACCAAGGTGGACAAATACCTGCAGGAGACCTTCTATCCCGACATCAACGATCCCGTGATCCTTGAAATCCGCCGCGAAAGGGCTATCGAGCTGGTCTACGAAGGCTTTCGCGCCGACGACCTCAAACGCTGGAAGGAAGGTAAGAACTTCGAACGAGTCCCCTGGACAGGCATCCACGTCCCCGTCCTGAACGCCCAGTTCAAGGTGAACGACGACGACACCCAGGATTTTTACGTCACCTATGACGAGTACGCCAATGTTCCCAGCTACGCACAGAACAAATACGTTCAAGTCTTCCCCGAAAGCTCTGCAGAGCAGGGCCTCCGACTGGATGAGAACCCCGACGGCGGATATGATCTCCGCTATGAGGTTATCGTGAAGCGCAAATGGCACGATGATGACCGCCAGTACCTCTATCCCATTCCCGCCGAAGTTATTCGCGAGTATGAAAACCACGGCTACAAACTTGACCAGAACCCCGGATGGTGACCTTCTGTCATTTTGAGCGAAGTCGAAAAATCTAAAAGCATGAAAAAATATATAAATCTCCTGTTCCTGCTTCTCCTGCTGCCCTCCTGTTACAAGCAGCAGCAATTGGACTACAGCAAATGGTACACCGTCGAGGTGGATGATGAAGACCCGCTCCCTTCCGAGGAAGTAAAGGGCCTCATGATAATGTCTTCCAACGTACGTTATTACTCGGCCCGGAACAAGGCGGACGATCCTGACGTCGGCGACCGCGACTGGGAAGTGCGCAAGAAAGGCTACTTTAAGATGGTGAACACCATGAAGCCTATGGTAATCGGTCTCCAGGAAGCCGAAATGAATCAGGTTTCAGACATTGTCGCCAACTGCAAAGGGTACGCCTATGTAGGCGTCGGCCGCAACGACGGATCACAGAAGGGTGAATCGACCTCGATCCTGTACAAGACGGATGAAATCTCGCTGGAAGACTGGGGTACGGTATGGCTGTCGCCCACGCCCAATGTAGTCGGAAGCTATTTCCCGGAAATGACAGACGGACAATACGGGCAAAGCCGCACCGCAACCTGGGCCGTACTCACCGCCAAGGAAAGCGGGCGCCGGTTCTTCTACATCAATACACACTTCAGCCTGTATGAGGCATCCCAGCCCAAGGAAGTACAGGTCATATTGAATACCGTAAAGGAAAAATGCCCCGCCGGGCTTCCGACCGTCCTTTCGGCAGACTGGAACCTCGAAGAGACCGACCCTATACTGGCGCCTATATTGGGACAATACTCCAGCGCCAGGCAGACTGCTCCTCTCACGGACAACATCGAAACTTTCCACTGGTGGGGTAGTCAGAGCACGATTTCCAAGCATCAGCACCTGGACCACATCTTCTGGTCCGGATTCGAAAAGTGCCTCCGTTTCCGCACCCTCAATATGAAATGGGAAAAACTGTGGATATCCGACCATCATCCGGTATATGCAATCTTCCAGTTCAAGACCGGCTCCACCGAAAAGCAAAAACCTGTTGCAGCCTTCGATATTCCCGCGAATCCCAAGATGGACGAAATCATCAGGTTTACGGACAAATCCACGTCGGAAGACGGCATCGAGGTATGGGAATGGAACATCGGCGGCATCGTTTCCTCAGCACAGAATCCCGAGGTGATGTTCAACACCTATGGAGACGACATCCCGGTAAGCCTCACGGTTACGGACCATTACGGCCAGAAGGCGTCTGCATCCAAGACTTTCTCCGTCGCCCTCTCGGAAGGACACGACCTCACCATAGAGTGGAGCAAGCTCTATGACGAAACCACGGACGGGAAAGGCACCGCAGTGGCAGACTGGACGGCTCCAGCAGTCACTCCTGCAGGAGATAAGATTTATGTGGCTTCCTCCGGCTATCATCTCGTCGGATTCAATCCCGACGGCAGCATCTTCGGCTCCTACGACATCGGAAAACGTGAACCGTGCATCACCGACCGCGACATCCAGACACCAACACCTTCCATCGACTCCCAGGGCAATGTGTACATTCCCGTGCAATACGGCTACAGCGAAAGCGGCCACGGCGGCCTGTACTCCATCAGGCCCGACCTGTCCGGCGAAAACTGGTACCACGACACCGGAAACACATCGCAGTACCGCAATACGATTCCTACCATAGTGGGAGACTATGTCGCAGTGGTCCTGACGAACTGCGGAAACGACCTGACCAGGAACGCCGCCGTTTTCAGGCGCTCCAATGGGTCGTTGGTACAGGTACTTGAGTGTGACAAGGGCTCCTGGGGCGGCATGGCTGCGGGATACAAGGGAGAACTCATTTATTCGACCAACAGGGGCGGCACCAAGCAGGGACGCGAGCCCAGCACCGAAACCAGTGGTGGATATCACGTAGCAGTCGTGGACGGCGCCCTGGGCAACTGGAAGACCTCCGCCAACAGCGACTCCGGCCGCAAGACCAACCTCCTCGGCATGCGCCACACCGACGGCAACGGCTACCTGGCCAAAGCGGGCCAGCCTGCTGTGGGCAGCGACCATTGCGTCTATGTCTGCGCCACCAGCGACAACGAGAATATGATTTGCGCCAAGTACAATCTGGACAATTATGTGTTCGATTCGGCGCCGACGCCTCTTTGGAAGGTCGAACTGGAGACCCACTCCACCAGCGGCGTCCTCGGTCTTGGCTGCGTGCTCGATGCCGACGGCAACGCCTACTTCCGCGCCGCGGAGAAGGTATTCCGCCTGAACTCAAAGACCGGCGACAAGGGCTGGGTTTACAATACGGAAGGCAACTACAACACCGGAGTCCCGGCCATCGACGCCCTGGGCTATGTGTATGTGGTCGACTACGGCGGAAACAAGCTGCTCAAGCTCTCTTCCGCGGACGGCAAACTCATTTCCTCTTTGGAACTTGAGAACCCCAGGACCAGCCCCACGATCGGGCCTGACGGAACCATCTACGTGACCGGCAGCTCATCCCAGGGTGCCATTCTCTACAAGATCAAATGCCAGAAAACGACAGCCCCCGGCCCGAACTGGTCGCAGCTCGGAGGCAATCCACAGAAGACTTGCACGCCCCCCGGATTCAACTTATAACGAATTATGAAAAAAGAATATATATCCCCTCTCACCAACCTGGTTCTGAATATCAGAAACAGCCGCCCTCTGTGCGCCAGCACCGAGTCGTTGACTCCCCTCGAAGAAAGTGACGACCTGAGCGGCCTGGATTGGAATTAATCAAGCAAACAGTATGAAAAAGTTGTATCCAGTAGCTCTTCTGGTCCTGTTTGCTTGCTCTCAGGAACCAGTTGTTCCGGTCGAACCGGAAACCGTAACCTTCAGTGCCGAGATTGCCGCACCTGATGCCACAAAAACGCAACTCGGGGATAAAACCGGCACGTCCTATCCCAATTACTGGTCGGCCGGTGACGCCATTTCAGTCAATGGCATCAGTTCGGGCGCCATCGCCGACGATTCGGAATACGTAGGCACCGCCAAGGCGACATTTACCATCCAGGGCGTCATCAACGCTCCATATTATTGCGCATACCCCGCTCCCGCGATATCTTCGTACAGTAACGGATCCGCGGTTGTCACCCTCCCGGCCACTCAAAGGATGTCCGCGACAAGTTACGACGCGTCTGCCTTTGTCATGGCGGGCAGCAGCAGTTCTGCGTTGCTGACTTTCTCGCCTCTGGTGAGTGTTGTCAAGCTCACCATTCCGGGATCATATGATGCAAGAGTTTCTTCCGTGTTATTCGAGAGTCTCGGATCGGAAAAAGTGAGCGGACAGTTCAGTACCGACTTCAGCAGCCTCTCACCCCGTTCCGGAGCCAGTTCCAGGGTGTGCGTGTATGCTTACGGAGACGGCACCGCTTTCGGCAGCAGCATGTATATGGTAATCCCTGCTCAGACTTATACGTGCGGCATGCGTTTCACTATCCGGGCCACCGACGGCACGCAAATGACATTCTCCACGTCCAGTTCGTTTACCGCTCAGCCTGGCAAGGTATATCCCCTAACAGCCAGGACATACGTCCCCGAGCAGGAAACCATTCCCGACGGTTTGTTCGTGATGTCGTCCAACGTACGCTTCGCATCGGCCCGTGACAAATCCAACAATCCTGATACGGGAGACCGGGACTGGACCAACCGCAGGAGCGCTTATTACGCAATGGTAAACAATTACCGCCCGGCTATCATCGGCCTCCAAGAGGCGGAAAGGGAACAGGTTTCCGATATCAAGAGCAACTGCAGCGGCTACAACCACTATGGCCTTGGCAACAAACTTGGGGAAGATATCACGAAGTCCGACGGAGCGTGGAATCTGTGGGGTTACCAGAACAACGGAGAATCCTCCACCATACTCTACAGGACTGATCTGATTACCCTGAACAGTTCAGGCACGGTATGGCACTCTGACACGCCCAACAAAGCGGGCACCTATTTCTCCGGGATATCGGACAGCAAACCACAGGCCTCTGCCTGGGCCATCATGACCTACAAGCCCACGAACACCCAGTTCTTCCTGATGAACGTCCATCTGAGTATATACGATACTGAGCCCCAGGAAATTGCCCTCATTATGAACACGGTCAACAGCAAGAACACCGGCAATCTCCCTGTCATCATTATCGGAGACTGGAACCTCAAGGACGGTGACTCATGGCTGAATCCCCTCGAGGCCGTCTATTACAATGCACGCCACAGGGCACAGAAGACGGATGATTACGGGAGCTACCACTGGTGGGGTACCGAGAGCAAAAAGATAGACCATATTTACTACAAGGGCATCGGCGACTGCTATCTTTTCCGCACCGATGCGAGGAAGTGGAACGACAAGTACGTTTCCGACCATTATCCCGTCTTTGCGGTCTTCGGCGTCAACAGCAGCACCCCGGCCATGCCTGTCGCCAACTTCGAAATCCCCGGAAGCATCCAGATTGATGAGCCCGCCACTTTCACCGACCTTTCCTCATCCCCTTCCGGCATAGCCTATTGGGAATGGGACTTCGACGGAATACGCTCCAACGAGCAGAATCCCATTGTTACTTTCACCACCATCAAGAGTGACGTTCAGGCCAGGCTTACCGTCATCGACAACAATGGCAACATGGCTACGGCGACAAAGTTCATCGAGATTGAAGGCTCCGACGAGCATGCCATTACACAGGTCTGGAGCAGGGCATATGACACCACGGAAGGCGCTTGCGCCTACTGGGGTTCACCGGCAGTGAATGCCGCCGGCAACAGGATTTACGTGTCATCCTCCGGCTACCACCTGGTTGGCTTCAATTCATCCGGAACGCAGATTGGAAGCTACGACCTTTCCGAGTACAGTCCCAACATGCCTGCCTCGCTGACTTTCCAGACGCCCACGCCATCCATAGACATTGACGGGAATGTCTATATGCCGGTACAGTATCAGAGCGCTGACGGCGGCAACGGCGGTCTCTTCAGCCTCAAGGGAGACCTGACTGCCAAGAACTGGTATGTGCCGACGGGCCCCAAGTCCCAGTACCGCAACTGTATCCCGGCCATCTTAGGGGACTATGTCAGCGTACTTCTGCGGAATGTGGGCGGCGATTTCGACAACAATATGCTTATTTTCAGCCGCAAAGACGGAACGCTCAACCAGCAGCTTAATGTGGATAAAGGTTCCTATGGCGGAATGGCCGTAAGCGCCGACGGTAAACTCATTGTCAGTACGGCCCGCGGAAGTTCAGAAGATACCGGCGGCGGCTTCAAGGTGGCCGTCATCGATGGCGAATACGGCACCTGGAAAGTTTCTTCCAACAGCGACACCGGACGGTCTTACAACCTGCTTGGCCTTGCCCATACCGACGGAAACAATTACATGGCCAAGGGCAACCAGCCTGCCATCTCCACAATCGACGGAAGTGTCTATGTAGTGTCGACTACAACCGCAGAGGATATATTGGTTTGTGCCCGCTACAGCCTCAACTCCTATGTGTACAACTCCGTCCCTACGCCTATATGGAAGGTTGAGGTCGAGGCGGCAGCCAACAACTTCGGTCTTGGCTGCGTGCTGGACGACGAGGGCAACGCCTATGTGCGCGCCGCCAACAAGGTGTTCAAGCTGAATGCCTCCGATGGCTCGTTGCTGTGGGAATTTACCACCGGCACTGGCAACTGCGGCGTGCCCGCTATTGACAATATGGGCTACGTGTATGTGACGGATTCAGGAAAACAGCGCATCTACAAGCTCTCGCCCCAGAACGGCAGCCTGGTTTCACAAATCATAATTTCAGGCTACCAGCCCCGGACCAGTCCTACCATAGACTACAGCGGCAATATCTATGTGGCCGCCACTTCAAACAGCGACGAGGGTGCCTATCTCTTCAAGTTTACTTGCCCCAAGACTACAGGTCCCGGCGCCAACTGGAGCCAGCTCGGTGGCAATCCCATGAAAACCTGCGTAGTTCCCGGAGCTACCGAGCCTTATAATGCCAGCGGAGCTTCACACCAAGGCTATATGACCTCTGACCTGTACTAAGATGAAGCGTCTTTATCTGTGCTGCCAGATTATCGTTTTAGCTCTCGCAGCCTGCACGGAAACCCTGCCTCCGTTCCCGGAGGTAGGGGAACCGTATGCCATCACCAGGGAGCCGGGAGACCACCTGCTGGCCAACTACTTCGGCATAAACGCCTGGAGTCCGGACGGCCGCTACGTCTGCGTGCTCGAGACTGACGTAAACGGAAGGCTGGCGGAGCAGACGGATACGGCAACGGTGGCGCTAGTGGACCTCAAAGACGGTAATCGTCTCATTCCTGTCTCAAGGACGGTATGCTGGAACTTTCAGGAAGCCGCCATGTTCCACTGGATACCATGGGAAGACGGCCTGTGCGCATTCAACGACTGCCGTGACGGCAGGTTCGTCACGGTTCTGCTGAACTGGAAAACTGGGGCGGAGCGCATCGTGCCGAGGCCCGTCAGCGCAGTGGACCCTTCCGGGGAATGGGCCCTGAGCCTCAACTATGCACGGCTCAGAGTATGCCGCCCGGATTACGGATACGCCGGTGACGGGCAGGATCCCCAGCTTGACAAAGTCTGGCCCGAGGATGACGGCCTCTGGCTGATCAACCTCAAGACAGGAGAAGAAAAGCTCATCCTTTCCGTTGCCGCGGCAAAGGATCTGATGCCCCGGATAACATCCGACGACGGCCTGGCATATTTCTGCCATACCATCATCAGTTCGGATGCAGGCAGAGTCTTCTTCCTCGCACGCACTGTGCAGGACTTCAAGGCACAGCTCGCGGAACGCGGGTACGTGTATAGATGGGATACAGTGTCGTTCACGATCCGCACCGACGGAACGGAGCTTCGCCGCTGCTTCCCGGACGGATGGAAAGGCTCCCATTTCAACTGGAAAGACAACGAAACGCTTGCTGTCACAGCCAGATGGAACGGCAACCAGACCTGGGTACACACGGTCTTTACGGTCGGCAAAGAGGAGGAAGTACGTCATCTCGCTCCCGGCATCATGGACTGGGACGGACACTGTATCTTCTCTCCCAACGGCAAGTTCATCAGCAGCGAAGGCTATTGGAATAAGGACGGTTACCGCAGCTGGGTGCTTCTGCGGCTCGAAGATGAGGCGCTGATTTCCCTCGGCCGCTTCTTCGTGCCAGACGAGTATAAGGAGCAGTATTCCCGCTGCGACCTTCATGCACGCTGGCGCCCCGACGGCAGTCAGCTGGCCTTCAACTCCGTCCACGAAGGGAGCCGGCAGGTATATATTCGGGATGTAAAATGGAAACAATAATGAAGCGATTATTCCTCGGAGTCGCGGCATTGCTTGCCGGAGCCTGGCAGATTGCCGCACAGGAGATTCAGCCTGATATCACGCCTGTCAGCGTGCGGGTGACTATAGACACCAGCGCTGTCGAGGGGCCGATAAAGCCCATGAATGCCGTCAACAACGGGCCGTTGGCAGACAGCAAGCAGCAAAAGGCTGATTTCAAAATCTTGAACATTCCCTACAGCCGCACACACGATGCCAGCGAGGGCTACTACGGCCAGCGCGTGGTCGACGTCAGCGACATCTTCCCTGATTTCTGCAAGGATCCGGACAAGGCGTCTTCATATGATTTCAGGGAGACGGATGTGTATATCAAGGCCCTGGTCGATGCCGGAAGCGAGCCTTTCTACCGTCTGGGACAGACTATCGAGAACCAGACGGCAGCCAAGTACAACATCTATCCACCCAAGGACTATAAGAAGTGGGCGAAGATATGCGAGCATATCATCATGCACTACAACGAGGGCTGGGCGGACGGCTTCCATTACGGCATCCGTTACTGGGAAATCTGGAACGAAGCCGACCTGGACCAGTCTTCCGGGCGCTGGAAGACGGAACCGCGCACCTGGGGCGGCAGCATAGAAGAATTCCATAAGTTCTATGCAGTGGCGGCAAAGCATTTGAAGGAGCGCTTCCCTGGCTTGAAGATCGGCGGCCCCTCATATTGCCGTATCCAGGGCACCAAGACATATTTCCCGCAGTTCTTTGAGTATATGCGGGACAATAAAGTGCCCATAGACTTCATTTCCTGGCATAAATACGGCTCCGAGCCGTCGGTCTACCTCCTGGAGGCAAGCATGATAAGGGAATGGATGCGTGAGTACGGCTATTCCGATGCGGAGCTCATCCTCAATGAATGGAACTACCGAAGGTTCAAGGGCAACGCGCCCGGTTCCCCGAATGAGTATTACAATGAAGATGTGCGCTACTCCCTGAAGGGTGCTGCGTTTGCTGCGGCCACGATGAGCGCCATGCAGGATGCGCCGGTGGATATGCTGATGTACTATGATTACCGTCCTCTCAGCGGATGGTGCGGCTTCTACAGGTATCCCACCCTTGAGCGGCTTCCCACCTACTATGCCTTCTATGCCTGGAGCAAGCTCTCCGGCAGTGAGTGCAGCTGCAAGATTGAGGGGGGAGCGGGGGATATCTATGCGGTGGCATCGGTAAAGGACGGGAAAACGGTCCTTATGCTCACCCGCTACGACGGCGACAACAATGCCTGCAACCTTGCCTCGGTGCGGGTGTCTCTTTCCGGCAGCCCTCTTGGAAGGGTCTTCTGCCACCTTACCGATAAAGAACACGTCTACACGGAGATTCCCCTTTTTCCCGAGGAGGACGGGACTGTCCTTGTGGAACTCTACAACAACTCCATAGCAGTGCTGGAATTATAAATGAAAAGACTCCTTGCAGCCATATCGCTCTTGTTCGCCCTGCTTCCGTCGGCCCGGGCGATTTCCCTTGCCGACGGGCGGGAATGCATTTCCCTTGCCGGGCAGTGGAACTATATAGTAGATCCCATGGATACTGGCATCTACAAATACCAGATGCAGCTCCAGAAGCCCCAGAAGCGTTATTTCGCCGACCGACACTTCTATCAGGACAAGACTAAGCTTATAGAATACGATTTCGACAAAGCTCCCACGCTCACCGTTCCGGGCGACTGGAACTCGCAATCGGAGCGACTTTACTTATATGAAGGAACCATCTGGTATAGAAGGGTTGTTGATTTCCATAAAATTCCCGGGAGGAGGTGGTTCCTTTATTTCGGCGCTGTCAACTACCAGTGCATGGTAGGACTCAACAATAATATTCTCGGTACGCATAAAGGAGGCTTCACTCCGTTTTGGTTTGAAGTGACCGATGTCCTGCAGGAGGGACCTAACAGCCTGATAGTGTGGGTCAACAACTCACGCGGGGCGTCCGAAGTGCCCACGGTCAACTTCGACTGGTGGAACTATGGCGGCATCACCAGGGATGTCCTGTTGGTCAGCGTGCCGGAGGTCTACATACGGGAATGGCGTATGCGCTTCGACGGGGCTGAGATAGAGGTTTCCGTGAAACTGGACGGCGGCAGCGACACAGTGACGCTTGAGATTCCCGAACTCGGAATCAGGAAGAAAGCGTGCGCCTGCAAGGAAGGGACCGCATATTTCAGGATGAAGGCTTCGCCGGAGCTTTGGAGTCCGGACTCGCCTCGCCTGTATGATATTTCCATCAACTGCGGCGCTGACAAGATAAAAGATCGAGTTGGATTCAGGACCATACGCACAGAAGGGGAGAAGATACTGTTGAACGGTAACCCGGTGTTTCTAAAGGGTGTCGCCCTGCACGATGAGACAATCGGGGTGAATCCAGGGCGCTGCAGGAGTGAGGAAGATGTCCGGGCGCTTTTGGAGGCGGCAAAAGACCTCGGGTGCAATTTCCTGCGCCTTGCGCATTATCCCCACAGCGAGCAGATGGTCCGCCTTGCCGAGGAAATGGGCTTCATGCTCTGGGAAGAAATCCCATGCTACTGGAACATCGACTGGGCCTCCGAAGATACCTACAAAAATGCTGAAAACCAGCTACTTGAGATGATAGGCCGCGACGTCAATCGCGCCGCCGTCGTGGTCTGGTCCATGGCCAATGAAACGCCCCGCACCCCGGAGAGGCTTGCTTTCCTCGGGAAGCTCATTGCCAAGACAAGGGCTGTGGATCCGACAAGGCTCGTCAGCGCGGCTATCCAGAAAGATAAACCGGATTTTTACCATCCGGTCATCGATGACGACTTGCTCGGGCTGACCGACCTGATCAGTTTCAACCAATACATCGGCTGGTACGACGGCAAACCGGCGGACTGCGACTCCGTGGTCTGGTCCATCCCGCGCGGGAAGCCCGTGGTGATCAGCGAATTCGGAGGCGGAGCCCTCTATGGCAACCACGGCAGCGACGCCGAGATGTTTACGGAAGAGTATCTTGAGCTGCTGTACCGTAAAAACCTTTCGATGCTGTCGAAGATTCCGGGCCTCAGCGGCCTCTGCCCTTGGTGCCTTAAGGATTTCCGCTCTCCCAAGCGCCCTCTCACCGGTATCCAGGACGATTTCAACCGCAAGGGTCTCATCGACGAGCAGGGCCGCCCCAAGCAGGCCTTCTTCGTCGTCAAGGCCTTCTACGGGCAGGAATAGATTCTTCGCTTCGCTCAGAATGACAATGAGTGGCACCGAGGGCCGTTTCGGGAATAATTTTGCCGTTTCAGGTAATATTCGTACATTGCAAAACAGTTCGTGATGATGAAAAAGATATTTTCGCTGCTAATCGCCGCCCTGATGGTGCTGGCTGCATATTCATGTGAGAAAGACCCTGAGCCCGTGGATCCTGATCCCGGGAACAAAGAGGAAGAGGTCACTCCCGTGGAAACCCCGGATACACCCATCGTGTCCAAAGGGGCCTACAAGCATGTTGTGATAGTCGGAGTCGACGGTGCAGGAGCGTTCTTCAAGGATACGCCAACGCCCCGCTGCGACGAGATTTTCGCCGGCCAGGCCACGACCTACAGGTCCAAGACATCGTTCCCTACCATCAGCGCCCAGTGCTGGACTTCCATGCTGCACGGCGTGCTTCCCGAGTTTCACGGCATCACGAACGACATTTCCGAAGACAAGAACGTCCATTATCCGGTGAAGAGCCCTTATCCGTCCATCTTCAGGGTGGCGCGCGAGGCCCATCCGGATGCGAAACTGGCTTCCTTCGTGAGCTGGTACGCCATCAACAACGGCATTATCGAGCAGAATCTCGGGGTCGAGATGGGGGAGACGAAGGATGTCGATCCGGAAATAGCGCGCATGACTGTCAGTTATCTTGCCGACAACGCGCCGATGCTGCTGTTCGTTCATTTCGGCTCCCCGGATGTCGTGGGAGAGAAGCTTGGCTTCGGGACGGACGCCCAGCTTAAGGCCATCAGCGACCTGGATACCTATATCGGATGGATTTACGACCAACTTAAGCTGAAGGGGCTCCTTGACGATACCCTCTTTATCGTCACCGCCGACCATGGCGGCATCGGAAAGAGCCATGGCGGCGACACGGAGCAGGAAAGATATGTGTTCCTGGGAATCGCGGGCAAGACTGTCGCGGACGGTACCATCGTCGACGCTGAAGCTCGCGACGTCGCTGCAATTTCCGCCTATGCGCTTGGGCTTGAAGCTCCGGAGACATGGACAGGGCACGTCCCGGCCGGCGTGTTCAAGGATGTCACCGAGGTGGGTGAACGCAAGGCCGGGGAGCTGCCGGGCGCAAAGTACCGCAGCCACCAGACAGCGCCTACCCCTTCCCTGAGCGACGTGCAGGCCCTTCTCTCCAAACATAATGTGACGGCGTACTTCCCGTTCGACGAAAGCATCAGCGACGCTTTCGGCAAGGTGCAGACAAGCTCCTCCGGCACGCTGAAGTATGAAGACGCCTACTTCGGGAAAGGTGTTGCCCTGAACAACGGATACGTGACTTTGAAGGATGTATCCGTGGGCACTGGATCCTTCTCGGCGGCGTTCTGGCTGAAAGCCACGCTGCCATCGCCCAAGGGCGCCGACCCGGGACTGATTTCCAACAAAGACTGGAACGAGGGCGTGTATAAAGGATTCATCCTGTCCCTCAGGGGCACCCGGGATATCAAGTTCAATGTCGGAGACGGCGGCAAGAACAGGATGGATTTCACGCGGGTACTTCCGTCCGACTATGACCAAGGCTGGATGCACGTCATCCTGACCGTCGACCGCGAGAACAGAAAGGTCCGACTTTACTACGACTTTATCGACGGGGACGAGGCGGACATTCCGGATGCGCTTGCCACCATATCCTTCGACTCGCTGTCTTTCAACATCGGCCAGGACGGCACCGGCAACCTCTCCTACAAGCTCCCCGCCAGCATAGACGAACTCATCATCACGTCCGACGTGCTGGACGATGATGCCATCGCCGCCCTGAAGGCCCACTATTCAGCGAAGTAGCAGAAGGACAGATTCTTCGCTTCGGCATTAGATTCTTCGCTTCGCTCAGAATGACAGATGTCATCATGAGGCGTGCGAAGCACGACGAAGGATCTCTCGGCGACCGTCAGAGGGCGAAGTCGACGTAGACGGGGAAGTGGTCGGAGGCGTAGAGGCCGTCGTAGAGGCGGTTGTTGCAGACGTAGCGGAGCGGAGTGACGCCCTTGCCGCGGAAGTAGATGAAATCGATCCGGCGTGCCATGGGCGGCGCGGGCATGCGCCAGGCGTTGAAAGTGCCGTCCGGGCCCTTCCTCGCGGCCGGATTGGAGTCGAACGCATGGTAGGAATCGGTCCACCAGGTCCTGTACACCTTTGAACACTCTTCCTTCTCGCCGGCGTTGAAGTCGCCCAGGAAGAAGGACGGGTTGCCCTCCGCGTTGTACTTCCGTTCCATCCTCTCGAAGATGCCGGCGTTCTGCGCGTGCAGCTCCTTGTTGAGCGGCGCGTGCGTGACCATCACGAACAGCTTGCGGCCGTCGCGCTCCTTGAGCGTGACGCAGAAACCGCCCCGGATGAACTTGTGGCCGGGGATGGAGTCGTTGTACTGCTTCTGCTCCGGCGGGTCGGAAATCCAGAAGTAGTGCGGCGCACCTTCCAGAGTGAAGCGGTCCCGCTTCCACAGCAGGCCGTGGGCCTTCGTGCCCACGCCGTCGTCGGCATAGGGACCGAAGAACCAGCAGTCGTAGCCTGCGCCGCGCTCCTCAAGCATGCGGGGCAGGCTCTTCTGCTCGGCCGAATCCACCTCCTGCACGCCGCAGATGTCGAAACCGTTGTCGATGAACGACTGCACCAGGCGCGGCGCGCGTGCCTCCCAGTTATTCACGGGGCTGGCCGCGTCCAGCTTCGCGCGGCGCAGGTTGTAGGTGCCTATGCGCACCGGGCTGTTGTCCAGCTCAAACAGCAGTACTGCCATATCGAATTGACCGAGTTTAACCTTGTTGCCCGACACCTTGCCGCCGCCGGTCGCATCGCCGTCCACGACATGCCAGCCGGGTGCGTCAATGCTTGCCGACACCACGTGTGCTGCCCCGGTGTCCTGGTTGGCCACCACCACCGCCATACGGGTGCCGTCCTCGCTGAGGAACGAACGGGCGTCGAGCCCCGGGGCGCTGCAGGTGAAACCGAAACAGTCGTTGTAGCGGCCCAGGAGCAGGCATTCCTTATATTTCTCCTTCAGGGCGTTGGCCTGCTTCAGGTAGGCCTGGTAGACCGGCGCGTCGGAGATGATGCCCCTGCAGCGGTAGATTTCTATGTCGTTGCGCTGGCCGTCGAGCACGGTGTTGTTGACGTGCCGGGCTGCGTCCACGTCGTCGCGCTGGCCGCGGTCCGTGAACACGAACTCAGGGAAGGTGTAGCGGAAGAAGTTGATCCAGCGCTCCGGGCCGTCGTTGGCCGGGTAGCCGTGGGTGTAGTCGCAGTACTGGGCGAGTGCGTCCACGGTGGCCTCGGCGCCAAGCGCGAAGTCCGGGGCCTTTTCGGCATAACGGTCACGCAGCAGCTTCAGGCACTCCGCCCGCTTCCTGATGCCGAACACGTCGGGCACCGGATACTCACGGGAAGTGTCCCAGTTGGCGCTCTCCCACTCGATGTAGCCCAGCTGGTCGTAGAAAACGCTGTGGGCGCCGAGCTCGTACGCACGGTCCTGAAGGTCGAAGAGGACCTTGTTCCACGCCGGGTCCATCATAGTGGCCACGGCGAAGGTGCGCTGGTCATACTCGCCCAGCCAGGTGCCCTGGCCGGTGAACTTGTAGCGCTCCAGGATCTCGGAGCCGGTGTTGTCGTGGCGGCAGACCTTCGGGCCGGCGCCGCTCTTGTAGAAACGGCTCTCGCGGTCGATGAGCTTGCCGTTGTAGTAGAGCAGCAGGTGGTTACCGGCGGCCTGGTACCGAGCGATTTCGGCCTTCAGTGCCTGGTCGCCGCCCTGGCTCAGGTCGGGGGAGTAGTCCGGATTTCCGTGGTCCATGCCTTCGTCCCACCATCCGAAAAGGAACAGGGCGTTGCAGCCCACGCTCTGCCCGGCCTCGTCCACGACACCGTTCATGTCGGGATACTTGAACAGGTATTCGCCGTACTGGTGCTTGAAAATCACGCGCTGCCAGCTCTTCATCTCCCGCACCCACTGCGGCGCGCCCCTGTAGTCCCACCAGGTGTCCGCCCATTTACGGTAGATACCCGAAGCCACGTGCCAGCTGCCGGAATAGGGGGCCACCACGTTGGCGTTGCAGCTCCAGCTTTCGCCGCAGAAGCAGTGCGGGTACTTGAAGAAACCGAACTCCAGAACGTCGTGCCTCCCGGTTTCGGGGTTACGGTAGGCGCGCAGGCCGTGCCAGGTGTCCTGGAAGGTGGCGTCGTGGGAGCCGAAATACAGGCCCTGGTCCTCCCCGAAGAGTCCGAAGCAGTTCATGAAGCACTTTGCGCCGTACTTGACGTCCCTCTGGCGAAAGATCTGCTCGGGGCGCTTGTAGGGCGATTCCGTGAGCTTGCCAATGGTCTTCTGCGGATTGTCGAAGAGCTTGCCGCCTGCCTCCGCCGTGAAGAGTTTATGGTCTGCGGGCAGCTGGGCGCCGTGCACCAGCGGGTAGTGGAACTCGCGCAGCACGGTGTGCGGCTCGTTATTCTGCAGCGTGGAGCCGAAGCGCACCTTGTCTTCTTCCAGGGTGAGCGTGAGGGTGACCTGCATGTCGAGCTCCTGCCCGCCGGCTTTTAGGGAAGGGTAGCTGAGGGTGATCACGTTGCCTTCCTGCCTGATTTCGGGCTGCTGCTCCGAGCCGAGAATCTGGATTTCCTTCTGGCGGGGGGAGTCGTAATAGAGCCGCCAGAGCAGCGCGCCGCCGGCATAGTCGTGTCCGGTCTGCACGTTGCGCAGGCTCAGCAGGGAGCCGTCGGCACCTATAGCCACCGCCACTTTATCGTTTTCCATGGACACTGCGCCCTCGGGGAGCCCGGGAGCCTCTTCTTTCGTGCCGGCGGCGGTGCATGCTGTCAGCACGGCCAGTACGTGTATGATTAAAAGCTTAATATTCATCATTTAAGGAATTTCATCTCCACAAAAATAGGGAAATGGTCGGATGCATACAAGCCGTTGTAGAGCTTGTTGCTGCATGTGTAAAGCTGGGGCTCCAGCTTGTCGCCCCGGTAGAACACGAAGTCGATCCGGGATTTTCCGGTGGGGTTGGCGTAGCCGTTGTAGGTGCCGGCGCATCCCATGCGTTTAGTGGCGTCAAGCACGACGTAGGCGTCTTTCCAATAGGAGGTATAGGTCATATAGACCGAGCCGGCGTCGGATGAAGTGCCGGCATTCATGTCGCCCACGAAGAAAGAAGGAAGCTTGTCGGGGTTGTAGAGCTTTTCCATCTTTTCATAGTGGGGCGCGCTCTTCTTGTTGCTTTCGCCGTCGAGGCAGCCGTGGTTGTTCATGAGGAAGAACTTACGGCCGGAGGCTTTGTGGGTGAGGATGCAGCAGCATCCGCCCCTCTTGAAGGAGCCTGACGAGCCCACGTCGTTGACGCTCATTATCTGGGGCGTGTCGGTGGCCCAGAAGAAATGCCAGTCGGACAGCGTGAAGGCGTCTTTCCTGAAGCCTATGCCCTGCGCGCGGTCGCCTGTGCCGCTTTGGTTGTAGGGGCTGAAGTACTTGAATGTATAGTAGTTGGAGAGCTCGCTGTTCAGCCACGCCTGCGCGTCGGAACTGACTTCCTGGATGCCGAAAGCGTCGAATTTGCAGTCGATAAGCGACTGCTTCAGCCGCTCCTTGCGTATGCTCCAGGTGTAGTCGCCGCTCGTGTCGAGGTTGCTCATCCGGAGGTTGTAGGAGCCTATTTTCAGCACCGGCTCATCAGGCGTGTCGCCGCCCTGGGCGTTCCCCTCCTGCCTGATTTCCACGGCTGCGGTCTTGCCGGCCGCGGTGGTGAAGCTTATGATCACGGAGCGGGGGTCTTTCCAGGGGTTTTCCAGCACGCGCACCGTCACGGAGGCGTCGTCGTGGCCGGACAGCCGGTCCGGCTCGGCCCAGCCGGCCTCGCTGCTAAGGCTCACGGTCCATTTGGCGTTGGAGCGCACTTCAATATGGTAGCTGGCTATTTCCGCTTTGGCCTCGATGACTCCGGGGCTTGCTGAAATCTCCTCCTCCGGCTCCTCCTTCTCCTGGCAGGAGCCTGTGAGGACTCCGGCCAGGAGCGTGAGGGCCAGTATGATAACGCGTCGGCGCATCGCTATTTGGCAGGGTTGTAGATGAGTTCGATGGAGGACACTGCGCCCTTTGCGTAGGCGTAGATGTAGTATTTGGTGTTGGCTGCGGTGCCGCCCACGGTGTAGGTGTAGGTTTTGCCGCCTTCGGCATCCCATTCCTGAATCTCGCCGCCCTTGAGGTAGGCGCTGCTTGCAGGGTGTGCCGCCTTGTCGGCTATGAGCTTGGTGATGCCGACCTTAGGCGCGGACGTGGTGAGCTTGACGTTGTGGCAGGTCACGCGGTAGAGCTTGTAGCCTTCGATGGGCGGCAGGCCGAGGTAGCGGTACTGGGCGTTGAAGGCGAAGTAGCCGGGCTTGTCGTCCACGGGCGGCTGCCAGAAGGCCTGACCGGCGCTGGCGGTGTCGCAGTCGGCGGGAGTGAAGATGTAGTTGACGCCGTTCAGGGGGTAGATGCATTCGATGCCGCCGTCCTGGTGGGTGTATTTTGCCGCCGTGGGCCAGCCTTCAAAGGGCTGTCCGGTGAAATCGAAGGTCAGCGTGATGGCGTTGGGATCGGGATTGGGGTCGGGATCGTCGCCGGTGTTGGGATCCGGATCCGGGTCCGGCTGGGTGTTGGGATCAGCGGGTTCGGGCCCGAGGGGCGTTTCGCTGCCGTCGGCGTCGGCATAGTAGAGCTTGAGGCTCTTGATTATGCTGGCGTTGGTCGGGGAATTGATCCAGTACACGGTATTGGGGGCCGTGCCTTCGAGTTCATATGTGTAGGTCTCGAGGTTCGTGACCTGGTTCTGGGGCTCGCCGCCGGTCACGTACTGGATTTCATCCACGGGGACGTCTTTGTGGCGCACCCATTTGGCGACACCGACATTGCGGGTGAATTTCTCGGGATTCTGGGTGCTGGCGTTCTGCACCATCTCTATCTTGGCTATCTTCTTGCCCTCGATTGCAGGGATGCCGAAATAGCGGTAGGTGCCGGAATAGACGCCCTTGGCGGGGTCGAGGCGGATGTTGTGCTTCTCGGCGCCGTTGGGGTCGGCGATGGTGAAGTCGTAGTCCTTGCCGTCGAGCTTGAAGGTCACCTGCGCCCTTCTGTGGGAGTTGGAGGTGGCGGTGCCGCCGTTGTCGGTGGCGCAGCCTGAGTCGCAATTCTTGAGGCCCGCCCATGACTGGTCGTTTGCGGTGGGCCAGCCGTCTAGGCCGCCGGCCGTGAAGTCGAAGAACAGTTCAAGGTAGCTGGGCTGGGGATCCGGATCGGGCCCGGGATCCGTGTCTGGATTGGGGTTGGCGTCCTGGGTGATGTCGATGAATGCCTTAGTGGTGTCGTGGAACAGGGTCACGGTGGCCTTACGCACCTCCGCAGTCTCGTTTTTGAACACCTTGATGCTGAACGACATATTGTCCTTGCCGGAGGTCACGTCGCACTTCACCCAGTCGATGGCCTCGCCCTGGGCATTGGTCTTGGAGAGGTTCCATGTGCAGTTGGATTCCACGCCCACCTCGAAGATCTGGCCTTCGTAGGTGGCATGCAGCTGGGTGGGGGAGACGGAGATTTCGGGATCCTCAGTCTTCTGGGGCTCTTTGTCGCATCCTGCGGCAAGCAGGCCTGCCGAGAGGAGCGCGATGATTAGATGTTTTACTTTCATTTTTTATATGCTGATAGGTTATTAATTCCATTGCCAGCCTTCGTTCTGGCCGAGGTTGGGATTCACGTTGAGTGCGGCGATGGGGATGGGATGGGTGTACATCATGTCGTCCCAGACCACCTTGTAGTGGTAGATAAGGTAGCCGTAGCTGCCCTCCGAGAGGGTCCAGGTGCCGTCGGCGCCGCTGCTTATCTTGTAGTTGGTCTCGTTGGTGTTCTTGCTCTTCGAGACGGTGTATTTCTTGCCGGCCCATTCGAATCCGGACGCGGCCTCTTCCTGTGTGATGTAGATGCCGCGCCAGCCCTGGTGCTTGTAGCGGCGCTCGATAAGGTCGCCCAGGTGCCAGCGCATCAGGTCGTCGTAGCGGCTCTGGCCTTCGAGCGCGAGCTCGGTGACCCTTTCGCGGCGGATTTCCAGCTGCACGTCGGTGAGGGTGGCGGGATGCAGGACATCCTTGGTGTAGTAGTCACGCAGCCAGGTGTCGGCCACGTAGCCGGCGCTGCCGGGGTAGATGCTTGTCACGCCTGCACGCTTGCGCAGGGCGCCGACGGTCTTGTCCCAGAGCGCCTGGTCCATGTGCCCCAGTTCGGCGGCCGCTTCTGCGTAGTTGAGCAGCACTTCTGCGTAGCGGATTATGGGCACGGAGTTGTAGGACTTGTTGTCGGCGCTCAGCGGCTCCTCTTCAAGCTGCACCCATTTGATCCATTCGTAGCCGCTGCAGGTCCATGTCCAGTTGGGAGCGAATTCCTCCTGCACGCCGTTGGCCTTCGACATCTTGCGGCCGGGGGCCAGCACGGTGGCGGAGAGCCTCTTGTCGCGGCCTTCGAATTCCTTGGTCACGCTGACGGCCTCCTCTGCGGGCGTGCCGTTGGTCTTCAGGAACATGCGCACGTATTCCTTGGTGGGGGAATAGAGGTTGGACGAAGTGGTGGAGCAGTATCTGTAGGTGACGCCGTGCAGGGTGCTGAGCTCGGTGGAGTAGGTGTGCCCCCAGATGACTTCGTCCGAGGGCAGCACGGCCGACACGAAGAGGCTGCGGTAGTCGGAATTCAGCGAGAAGGCCTTGCTGTCGACAAGCTGCTTAGAGTATTTTTCGGCGAGCTGCAGGAGTTGCTCCGGGCTTTCGAATTCGCCGTTCCAGGCCTTGCCGGTGGAGGGGTTGACCTTATGGTATTTACGGAAGGTGCCTTCATAGAGGAAGATACGGGAGGCGTAGGCAAGAGCCACGTGCTGGTTGACGTACACCCTGCCGGCAGTGTTGACGCCGTCGCCGGATGCAAGGCAGTGGTCGCAGGCGAAGATGAGGTCTTCGGCTATCCTGTGGAAGATGTATTCCCTGTCCTGGCGCGTGCCGTAGAGGGTAAGGCTGTCGGACGGCTGTATCACCCTGTCGATGAAGTAGCAGTCGCCGAACACCTTCATGCGCTTCATGGTGATCCAGGCCCTCCAGAAACGGGCGACGCCTTCGTAGTGGCCGTAGGTCTTTTCGGGCACGGCGTCCTTGCAGCGGGGCATATTTTCTATCATGTATGCCACGCGGCGGGGAAAACTCCAGGTGGAGGTGGTCCAGTTGTCGGCCTTGGCGGCGGAATAGTTGCCCCGGTAGAATTCCTTCGAGGCCTTGGTGCCGCACAGGTCGGAATAGAGGTCTTCCCCGAGGGCCATGTCAGTGGCGGCGGGGAGGGCCGTATTGATCAGTCCGTTGGCATAGAGCCTCAGGTCGCCTTCGGATGCGAAGAAGGTCTCGGCTGCGAACTTGTTGGCCGGGGTCTTCTCCAGGAAATCATTGCAGGAGACGGCCAGGAGGGCTGTCGCGATGAGTATTACGTGTTTTTTCATTGCCTCTAGAATGTAAGGTTAATACCGAAGGTGAAGGCTCTGAGCATGGGGTAGCTTGCGCCGTCGCCCATGGTCTCGGAGGTGGAGTTGCCGAAGTCGGAGTCGCCCTTGTTGATCACTTCGGGATCGAACATCGAAGTGTGTTCGAACAAGGGGGAGAAAGTGAGGAGATTCTCTCCCGAGAAGTACACCCTGAGCTTGTCGATATTGATCTTTTGGGCGAGCTTTGCAGGGAAGGTGTAATCGAGCGTGAGGTTCTTCAGACGCAGATATGCGGCATTTTGGAGGAAATAGTCGTTGTAGGAATTCATGGTTCCCAGGCCGCTGCCGGCTATGGCAGGGCCGTAGAGGCGGCGGGGCCAGTAGGGATTCTTGTCGGCGTTGGCCACGCGCCAGTTCTCGGAGCTCTTGTCGAGGATCACGACGTCCAGCTGGTCCTTGAGGGCGTAGTCGTAGGCCCTGCCGTAGCCGCCCCAGAAGAAGCCCGTGCCTTCGGAAGGGAACCAGTCGCGGTGGCCGATTCCCTGCAGGAAGATGCTCAGGCCTATGTTGTTCCATTTGAAGTCCATGTTGATGCCGTACTGGTAACGGGGCATTATGTTGCCGATACGGTCGAGGTCGCCGTGGTCTTCGAGGGTGCCGGCGCCGGCCGTGATTTCCTGGTTGCCGTCCACGTCGAGGAACTTGATGTCGCCGGCGTAGGGGATGGTGGAGGTGCCGAGGTTATGGTATTTGTCGGGGTACCAGGCCGCGGCTTCCTCGTTGGTGAGGAAGAGCCCGTCGGTGCGGAAGCCCCATATTTCGCCGATTTCCTTGTTCTCGTAGTAGCCGAAGATGTTGTGGCTCTCGTTGTAGAACTGGGTCACCCATGTGCGGCTGTCCCAGAGGCTGCCCTTGACCGAGTAGCTGAAGTCCTTGCCGGCAAGCTTGAAGGCGTCGCGCCAGGAAAGGGTGAGCTCCCAGCCGCGGGTCATCAGCTGGCCGTAATTGCCCTTGGGAGTGGCTGCACCGAGGATTGCGGGCAGTTCGGGACCGGAGGAATACATGTCGTCGGTGTAGCGGACGTAGTAGTCGCCGGAGAAGGAGAGGCGGCTGTGGAGCAGGTCCATGTCGAGGCCGGCGTCCCATGTGCGGATGCGCTCCCATGTGAGGCTGTCGGGCACTATCGAAGGCATGCCGGCGGTGTTGACGTAGCCGCCGTCGAAGATGACGCTGCTCTTGCCCACGCCCATGGTCTCCAGGAAGGAGTAGGGCGACACGCTGCCGTTGCCGAGGGTGCCCCAGTTGCCGCGCAGCTTAAGGTTGTCAAGCCAGCTGCGGGACCACTGCATCCACGGCTCTTCGGAGATGCGCCAGCCGGCGGATGCCGACGGGAATAGGCCCCAGCGCTGGTTGCTGGGGAAACGGGAGTTGGCGTCGTAGCGGATGGAGCCTTCGATTATGTAACGTCCGAGGAATGAATAGTTTGCCCTGGAGAACACGCCCACGGTGCTCCAGTCGCTGTCGTACTGCTTGATCTCGATTTCGCTGCCTTCGAACATTTCGAAACTGGTCAGCCCGGGGTACATCATGCCCTGGCGGAGTATGGTCTCCACGTCGTATTTGTGGTCCTCTATGTTCCAGCCGGCCACCACGTTAAGCTTGTGGTCCGGGCCGAGCTTGGGGGTGAAAGTGCCCACGATGTTGGCGCTCACGTGGTTGGTGGTATAATGGTACTCCCGTTTGTAGGAGTCCGCTTCGCTCACGTAGTATGTCACGATGCCGGGCGAGCGGCTCTGGGATGTGGGCGCCACATAGCGCTCGGTGTGCTTGTTGGCGAATTTATAGGAAATGTCGCCGCGGATCTTGAAGACGTCCTTCACCGGCTCTATGGTGATGCCGGTGGTGGTGGTCACGGACACGGTCTGCTGGTCCTGGGCCGAGTTGCCTTCGCTGAAGGCTTCATAGCCGGAGGCTGCGGCGCCGATGGTGTAGGTGCCGTCTTCGTTGTGGGTGGGCATGCACGGCAGGCCCAGCATGCCTATCTGCTGCAGCTGGCTGCCCACTTTGGAGCTGTTCTTGGAGAAGATGGGCTGGATGTAGTCGATGCGGTAGAGGTAGGTGTTGTTGTCCACAGTGAGCCAGTCCCTCAGCTTCAGGGCCACCTTGGAACGGAGGTTGAACTGGTTGTAGTCTTCGTGGCCTATCTTGTAGATGCCGTCCTGGGTGTAGTAGCGTCCCGACAGGGAGTAGGACAGTTTCTTGGACGAGCCGTTGATGCTGATGGAGTGGGTGTTGGTGGTGTTGAGGCGCTTGTAGAACATCTCCAGCCAGTTCACAGACGCGAAATAGATGTAGTTGGAGCCGTTCATGCCGTAGATGCTGGTGTCGCCCGAGGCGCGCCTTGCTTCAAACTGTTCGAGGTAGTCGGACGGGATGTCGTAGGTGTTCATCTTCGTGGGAAGGGCACCGGCGGCAGTGGGGGTTTCGGTGCGTCCGAGCCAGAAATCATAGAAGGTACGCGTGTACTCGAGGCCGTCGGAGATTATGTTGTCTTCCCACATCACTGTGCGCTGGTTGAAGGCCACCGAGCCGCTGTAGCTGACGGTGAGCTTTTCGTTGCTGGATTCCTTGGTGGTGATCAGGATCACTCCGTAGGCGGCGCGGGAACCGTAGATTGCGGCGGAGGAGGCGTCTTTCAGCACGGAGACCGACTGGATGTCGTCGGGGTTGACGGAGGAGAGCTCCCCTTCCACGCCGTCGATTAGCACGAGCGCGCTGCCGCCCTGGCCGATGGAGTACTCGGTCATGGCCTTTGAGCTCATGTCTTTCTTCATCACGTAGCTGGTGGCGCCGCCGCGGATGTACACCGAGCCGCCGTGGGTGGGCTTGCCGTCGGCCTGGAAGATGCTCAGGCCCGGGATCTGGCCCTGAAGGGAGCGCGTCACGCTGGCGTTGGGCCTGTCTTCCAGCACGTCGCCGGAAATCTGCTCCACGCTGCCTACGAGCTGCGATTTCTTGAGTGTGCCGTAGCCCACCACGACCGTTTCTTCCAGCATTTCCGCATCCACTTCAAGGGCGAAATTGATGACGGCCTGGCTGTGGACGGGGCGCTCGGAGTCCTTGTAGCCGATCAGTGAGCATATGATTGTGGCGTCCGGGGCCACTTCGATGGAGTAGCTCCCGTCCATGCCGGAGATGACGCCTGCCTTGCCTCCCTTTTCAAGGATGGCGGCCCCGGGGACGGGCTCTCCAGTGGAGGCGTCAGTCACCTTGCCTGTGACCTGCAGCTTCTGGGCCAGTGCCGGGGCGCACATCAGGAGAAGGGCGGCGGCAGTGGCCAGGATTCTTTTGACGGATGATTTCATCATAGGGTATAGTTGTGTTTGTGTTTCAAGTGGTTGCTTTGCAAAGTTAGGTATAAATGCAAACTGTTGTGTAGTGTGGTACGCAATAACAAGGGTCTTTATAAGGAAATTATAAGTTTAGATATTTGTATATTAATGTGTTAGTGTTATATTTTAGTTATTGAAAAACAAGATTTTTTACATATATTTGCTGCGTGAAAAGAATTATTTTATGCTTCTTTTTGGGCCTTCTCGCCCTTTGCTCCTGCGAAAGGGGGAGCCGGGAATACCTGGCCGCCCTGGACAGGGCGATAGAGATGAAGCCGGTGTATGACTCCCTGTATGTCAGCCGTCAGGACTCCCTTCGCAGGCTGTTTCTCGACGCCGGTTCGGATTCGCTAAAGTGGGAGCGGGCGTATGAAATAGAAAAGGTCCTGTTCTACCACGACGTGGACTCCTGCCACCGCTATGTGCGCGAGATGCTGCGGCTCAGCGGAGATGATCCCAGGCGCAGGGGGCTGAGCCAGTCGTGCTATGCCAATATTCTTTTCAAGCTGGATTCCCTTACCATTGCCCGGAATGTGCTGGAGAAAATCGATACGACGGGATTTGACTCGGAGGCTTTCGGGATATACGCCTTCGCCGGACATCACATATACGGAAAGCTTAAGCAGCAGCATCCTGAGTTTGAGCAGGTCAGGGAGGAGCTCATTGAACGCTGGTGGCAGCGGGACAGTTCAGCCATAGAGTGCGCCTACTACCACAATACGGCATTGAACAACGCCGGCCTGTACGACCAGGCTATCGAGAAACTGCTTGCCTGCGAGCTGAAGACCCCGAACGACACCACCAAGGCCAACTATTTCCTGGCGCTGGAGTACTCGCTCAAAGGGGATGAGGAGATGGCGGTCCGGCATTTCGCGCGCTCTGCCACCTTCGACATGCGGCTCTCGGTCAAGGCCTACCGTTCGCTATATGAGCTGGCGCGCCTTCTTTTCCGCCAGGGCGACATCCGCAGGGCCGACAGATACATGCGCATGGCCCACCAGGACGCCATCGACTCCCACTACGCGGTGCAGTACGAAGACATAGTCCGCTCGCTGCTGGAGATAATGAACGTGCTGCTGCAGCAGGAGCAGCAAAAGAAACAGGCCTATCTGCTTCTGGCTCTGGTGTCAGCAATGCTGCTTGCAGTGGCCCTGGTGTCCCTTTTCCTGCTGAACAAGTACTCGCGGCGCCTGGACAGATCCCGCAAGCAGATCAACGAAATCTCCCAAATCAAGGACGGCTTCCTTGCGCATTACATGGAGAAGTGCGTGGACTACCTGAACAACGTGGACCGCTACCGTTCGTCGCTGCGGCAGACCGCCAGGAACGAGGGCTACTCAGGGGTGCTGGCCATGCTGCGCAAGCCTTCCTTCGCCGACGATGAGTTCCACGACCTGCTTTCCGCATTCGACACCACCTTCCTCGGGATATTCCCGGACTTTGTGGAACGGGTGAACGAACATATGCAGCCGGAGCACCGCCTGTCCAGGACTGCCGGCGGCGAGCTCTCCACCGAGCTCCGCATCCTCGCCCTCATCCGAATGGGAATCCCCCAGCGCCGTAAGATCGCCAAGGTCCTGAACATGTCCGTGACCACGGTCTATTCCTACCACAGCCTCCTCCAGAAGCATTCGCTCCACCCGGACGCCTCCTTCGACCGCATAATCGCCAGCCTGTGATGCCGCTACCGGTGGTCGGCGTCGAAGGCGGCCATGCGCTCTTCCAGCAGCTCGAACTGGTCGCCCTTGATGCGGCTGGAGCACACGCGCACTCCCTGGCGGGCGCTGCCCATCTTCTCCAGGCTCACCGTGCTCACCCCGTAGGCCAGAAGTTCGTCCACCAGCCGGGCGCTGTCCATGCCCGGGCGGCTCAGCGTGAAGAAGAAGCCGTCGCCGACGGGCCCGCGGGCATCGCGCTCATAGCTCAGCGTGAAACCGTGACGAAGGAAGATTTCCTTCATCCTGGCGGCCCTGGCGCCATATTCGCTAACGTCCCGCACGAAGTCCAGACTCCCTTCGCAGCTGCTGTTCATCATTGCGGCGACTCCGTACTGGGCACTGGCCGTGCAGCCGGAAGTGATCTGGTCGAGGATGTTGCCCGTGATGGTGAGTCCGAAGATGCCGGAGCCGCCGTAGCGGGCCGCAAGTGCCTGGAACTGAGCGTGATAGAGCTCCGGCCCCACGCACATGACGCCTATGCGCTGGCCTGCGTAGGAAAATATCTTGGAGGCGGACAGCAGCATGATGTAATTGTCGGTATAGCGCGCCACGGTGGGCGGGTAGGGCTTGCAATATGGCGTGCCGTAGTCCGCGCGCAAGTCCATGCAGAAGTAGGCAAGGTCCTCGATCACGATGGTGCCCGCCTCGCCGGCCACGCGTGCGATGACGGCAAGTTCTTCATCCGTCAGGCACATCCAGGAGGGGTTGTTGGGGTTGGAGTACACGATGGCGGCAAATTCGCCGCCGGCGAGCTCGCGCCGGAGCGCCTCTTCCATCCCTGCCGCGCGTAACTCGGTGACTTCCACGCCTTTCCAGGGCGTGCCGAGTATGGCCATCTGCTGCTTGTTGGCGGAGAAACTGGGCTCGAGGACCAGGATTCTGTTGCGCCCTTTGAAGCACTGCGACACGCCGGCAAAGGCCCCGAAGGCTCCGAGCATGGAGCCTGTGGTGGGTATGTGGTAGAGCGGCGGAAGGTCGATTCCGAGGAAGGCTTTGACGAAGCGGGACGAGGCCTCCTTCAGCACGGGCAGGCCGTCGGTGGGCGGGTAGCTGGAGCCCACGCCGGCGTCGAGCGCCGCCTTTTCAGCTTCCACTCCCACCTTGTTGGGCGCGAAGCCCGGTGAGCCTAACTCCATGTGTATCACCGGAATGCCGGTCTCTCGCTCAAGGTGCGCCGACAGCTTGGCGTTGTCCATGATGGTGGCGGTGCCGGGGCTGTCGATGTTGAATTGCCTGCATGCGCGGGCTATTGTGTCTTCTGTGAATACTCTCATTGGTTGAATGTCTCAAAGAATCCCGGGAACGACTTGCCCACGCAGGCTGTGTCATCTATTGATATAGGTCCGTCGGCGCCGAGGGACGCCACCTGGAGGGCCATGGCCATGCGGTGGTCGTGGCTGGAAGTGTAGGCGCCGGAATGCAGCAGGCGGCCGCTGAGCAGGCGGCTCGCCCATGTCTCGCCCTGGACCACCAGGAAGTCGCCGTCCGCTTCTGCCTCCACGCCCATCTGCTCCAGCATGCGGAGTATGGCTTCGGCGCGGTTGGACTCCTTGCCGGCAAGCCTGCCGAGGCCGGCGATGCGTGACTCGCCTGCGCAGAATGCGGCCAGCACGGCCACCACCGGGAAGAGGTCGGGGGCATGGTTGAGGTCGAAACTGAACGCCTCGAGGGGCGCGCGCCGCACGCAGATAGTGCCGTCGTCGAGCTGCGACACCATGGCGCCGGCCTCGATGAGCACGTCGATCGCGGCTATGTCGGCCTGTATGGATTTCATGTCCATGCCGTTGATTTCCACGCTGCCGAACACAGCGCCGGCCACCAGGAAGCCCGCCGCCGCGCTCCAGTCGCTTTCTATGCTGAAGTCGGCCGCTTTGTAGCGCTGGCCGCCGCGCACCTTGAATGTGATGCCGGTGCAGCCGCCCCAGTCTTCAGCCTCCAGCATTTCGGCGTCGCCCTCCATTTCGCTGCGGGTGCTGATGCCGAAGTGGCGCAGGACGTCCAGGGTTATGTACATGTACGGCAGGCTCTTGGGCTCGCTGACGTGGAAGGTGCTGTCTTTGTCGCACAGGGGGAGCGCCATCAGCAGGCCGGATATCAGCTGGGAGCCGCCGGAGCCGCTGACCTCCGCGTTGCCGGGGATGAGGCGGCCGCGCACCGTCAGGGGGACGTGGATTTCGCGTGTGCCGGTCTCATTCAGGTTGTTCAGCAGCACCCCGAAAGCCGCCATGATTTCCGCCGCCTGGTTCATGGGCCTGCGGGTCAGGGTTCCGTAGCCTTCGAGGGCGAATGGGATGCCGTTGATTGCCGAGAGCACGGGGATGGAGAGGCGGGCCAGCAGCCCGGATTCACCGACGTTGAGGAGTGGCAGTCCGAGATCTTGCTTGATGGGGCCTATGCCGGTGATTATCAGCGTGCTGCCGTCTTGCTGCACGTCGGCGCCGAGGGAGCGTGCGGCCTGGATCGCCGCTTCGCTGTCTTCGCAGGAGCTGTAGTCACGCAGGCGCGAGGTGCCTTCTGCGAGTGCGGCTGCCAGGATGGCGCGCTGGGCGAAACTTTTGGAGGCGGGCATACGCAGACCGGCGCGGTGGAAGCCTTCGGCGCTGCCGTAGATGAGGTCGGCGAGCTCGTCCGTGGCGGGCTGACCGGGGGCCGTGGCTTCTTCTCGGGTGAGGGCGGCGTAGGTGAACGGGGCCCCGCGCCTGAGGCAGCTGATGCGGGTGCTGCGGCCCTCGTCGCCCATTCCGAAGGCGATCAGACGGCCCTGCAGGGAATCCACGTCCTCAAGGATGATGCTGTAGAGGCCCTCGATGCGGGCGGCGTCGGACGGCGAGTGGCAGGTGGTCACAATCTTGGCGATGTCGGCGCCGTAGCGGAAACACCTCGCCAGCGCCATCTGGAGGCCCTTTTCGTCCGGCGTGCCGTCGAAGTCGTGGTAGGAGCGGATGAGCTCCGTGCCGCACTGCCGGCACAGCTTCTGGAAGCGCCTGCTGACCTCCGACGGCGCCTCGATCTCCAGGTCCGCAAACCGCGCCCCCGCCTGGACTGCGATTGACAGCTTATGCTCTGAAACACTCCAATCACCTCCATCTCCGCGGCAGGTAGCGATCAAGGGAATATCCGTCTGCGCAAACAGCTCCTCGATCTCGCTGTCGCTGAGCTCGCACCTGTCGAGGCGAATCTCGGCCATCTCCAGGTCCGGCAGCAGCTCCATGATTTCGCTATATGTCTTGTTCTGTAGGCTTGTGCAAATCATATCAGGCTTGTTTGAAAGCCCTAAGATACACCAAAAATTTGATAATTGCGATATTTTAAATACCTTTGCAATCCCGTTTGCCCGAGTGGCGGAATGGTAGACGCGATGGACTCAAAATCCATTGTCCCTTAAAGGCGTGAGGGTTCGAGTCCCTCCTCGGGCACCAGACCGGACTTTTTCGATTTTTTCGAGAAATCCGGTTTTTTCTTTCCTTGTATGGTATAAATTGCGGATTATCATAAAATATCGTATTTTTGCCATTGCTCATCGGGGGAGACATACCTGAGAGTAGAGGTCAATTCGACAGAATGCCAAATAAACCACCATTATGACCAAAACAACTATTAGCTACGCCTCGCCTAGATGCGAATATGATGAATCCTCCTTGGTGGACTTATTATGTGCCAGCCCGACGGAGGGTGGACTTGAAGGTATTACTGAAGAAGATTGGGTTGTTTAATGGACTTGCAGTATGAAAAGTTATAAATCCATTTTTATAGCACTCCTGGCCGTATTGGCGACTGGATGCAATGACTTTAAAGAGTCGCCTGAATCTTTGATTTTCCCCGAGAAGGAGATAATACTGACGGCAACCCGGGAGGGCCTTGACCCCGGGACCCGTTCCGTCCGCCAGGATGACGGATCTGTTTATTGGGGCCCTTCCGAAGAAGTCAGCGTTTTCTACGGCAGTGGCATTAACGGTGGCAGCAAGTTCGTATCGACTAACACATCCATTGCAAAGGCTGTCGAACTCCAGGGCACCATTGATACTACAGAACCTGGCAAGGAATATTGGGCCGTGTATCCTTATTCCGAAGTGACTCATTGTGATGGATCTTCAATAATGACATACATACCAGGCGTTCAGACAGGTGTTGAAGGCAATTTCTCAGACAACGCCTTCCCGGCGATAGCAAAAGGAAACTCAACCAGTTTAGCTTTCTGGAACATTTGCGGCGGCATCAAGTTCTCCGTTTCAAGGTCGGATATCAAGTCCGTGGAATTCGAGGCCAATAGCGGTGAATACTTGTGTGGAAGGGCTCGGTTTGCCTTTAACTCCGAGGGCAAGCCAGAATTCACTGAGAATAATTATTGTGGTCCTATAGTTACGTTGGTAGCCCCCGATAATGGCACATTCAAGGCTGGAAAGTATTACTATATAACCATGATTCCAGCCTTTATCTCTGGTGGTTTCACAATGACCTTCACGACAGAAACAAAAACAGGATCATTTAGAAGTAATGCCGCGCAGGAGATAAAGCGCTCCACCTTCGGCGTATTGAAATACATTGATTCCAAAGTTACTAACTGGGAGAGTAATGTACCCGTCCCCGAATATGTGGACCTTGGCCTTTCGGTCAAGTGGGCGACCTTCAATGTCGGAGCATCAAAGCCCGAAGAGTATGGCAACTACTACGCCTGGGGCGAGCCCACCACAAAAGCCTCCTACTACGAATCCAATTATCTGTGGCGCGACGGCGACACCATGACCAAATACAACGGCGAGACCTATGTCCTGGAGCTGGCTGACGATGCCGCCTACGCCACTCTCAGCGGCAGCTGGCGCATGCCCACCGAGGAGGAGATGGAAGAACTCCTCACAGGCTGCAACTGGACCTGGACCACAAAGAACGGAGTGGACGGATACACCGTGTCCGGCAAAGGAGCCTACTCCGGCAATTCCATCTTCCTTCCCGCCGCCGGCTGTTTGAGAGGGACAATCAATTCCGAAGAAGGCTGGGCCGGAAGCTACTGGACGTCAACGCTTTACTACGCCAACAAGTTCAACGCCATCAAGCTTGATTTCATGTACACAGAGACCAGCCGGCGCACGACCGACAGCCATCGCGAATACGGACTCCCCGTCCGTCCCGTCTTCTGCGAAAGCGTAACCGGCGTTTCCCTGAATAAGACGACGATGGAGCTGCAGCTTGACAAAACGGAAAAGCTCACCGCCACCGTCTATCCCAGTGACGCCACCAACAAGGCGCTGGAATGGAGCAGTACCAACCCGTCCGTTGCAGTCGTGGACCAGGATGGCAATGTGACCGGCCTCGCAATAGGATCTGCCGACATCATCGTCACCACCGTCAACGGCGGCAAGACCGCAAAATGCGAAGTAACGGTGGTTGCACCCGGCTACGAATACGTAGACCTTGGACTATCGGTCAAATGGGCCACCTTCAATGTGGGAGCCCTGAGGCCGGAGGAATACGGCAACTACCTCGCCTGGGGCGAGACAACACCAAAGTCGGCATATAATTGGAAAACCTACGCCTTCTGCAACGGAAGCGACCAGACGCTGTCCAAATACAACTTCAGCGAAGAGTACGGCGTGTTTGACAACCTGTACATGCTGACAGCCAAAGACGACGCAGCCCATTTCATGTGGAGCGGAAACTGGCGCATGCCGACGGGCGATGAGTGGTCCGCACTGAAGAATTTCTGCACCTGGACCTGGGAGAAACGGAACGGCGTCTGGGGATACAAAGTCAGCGGCAAAGGTTCATATTCAGGCAATTCGATATTCCTCCCGGCCGGCGGCTTCATGTCCGGGAGCGAGCGCAGCCTTGCCGGCAGCGATGGCTATTACTGGGCGTCCGACCTCTATGAAAAAGGCGTCCCGTCCGAAGCCTTCGCATTCGGATTCGATTCTTCTGACAAGAAACTCTACGTATTGCCCCGACAGACAGGCTACCTGGTCCGTCCCGTCTATGCCGAGCCCACCAGCGTTTCCTGGGTGTCCCTGGACTGCAGAGTGGATTGTATATACTTCGGGGAAAGCCGGCAGCTCACCGCAACCGTATATCCCGAAACTGCGACTGACCAGAGGGTCACATGGTCTTCAGACAATCCCGACATCGTCAGCGTGACCCAGAAAGGAAGGGTCACGGCTGCAATGAAACCCGGCGTAGCAACCATAACAGCAACCACCGTGGATGGAGAAAGGAAGGCCAGGTGCACGCTCAGCACGATGAAAGCAGTCACTCTGGCCGACATAGGCCTCTCCGTCAATTGGGCCTCCTGCAACGTCGGCGCCTCTTCACGTGAAGAGTACGGCGATTACTTCGCTTGGGGCGAGACGCAGCCAAAGAACGGATACTTCCCCGGCAACTACTTATGGTACGACCATCCCAGCACCATGCTCACCAAGTATAACGGAGATGCCTCCTGCGGCAACGTGGACAACAAGGTCATCCTCGACAGGGAAGACGATGCCGCCCACGCCATCTGGGGCGGGAAGTGGCGTACACCCACAGCGGAAGAATGGCAGGAGCTGATTGACAGCTGTACATGGGAAACAGTTGAAATAGACGGAGTAAAAGGCAAAAGGGGTGTAAGCAAGAACCCCAACTTCTACAGTATCTTCCTTCCTTTCGCCGGTGGCTGCTACGGCTCCAGCGAAGCAGACGGCAAGGGCGAAATCGGAGAGTACTGGTCTTCATCCAGGGTGCTCAACAACAATCCCCGGAACGCATACTCGGCCAAATTCTACTTATACGTTGAATCTCATATAACCGATACTCCACGCCTTACCGGATTGCCCATACGCGCCGTGGCCGACAAGTAAACCAGTACCAGGGACGCTCATTGCATCTGGCCCATAGTCTGAATGCCGAGGGGAATTGCGATGGCCCAGCAGCTTGATGCTTCATGGGATTTGCCGGAGGAAAAGCAAACAGTCCAGAGAATCGGAGATGATGTCCAGGACTTTGAGATAGGTATTGGGGGCGGATTTGCAACGCCGCTAAAACTTGGCAGCGGCATGAAGCTTGAGGCCGAGGCGCGTTACAATATTGTTGGCTCGCCGTGGGACCTTGGCCTGCAGTACTCGGCTCTTTTCGTAGAGAGTCCGAAGTATGGCATCAAGTTCAGCTCCGGCGCAATGTATAGTGCTCATGTTGATTACAACTGGCGTAATTGGAATAATGTGGCACCTTTTGCCGGGCTCGGAGCCGGGTATTTCAACGGTGAGTACTTGAATCCAAATAACGCGTCAGGTCACGACGTAACCACAACAAAGGCAAGCAACGCGTTCCTGTCTTTCCGCGGAGGCTGTGAATTCTGGGACCATCTTCGCATTACTGCAGAGTACCGGCTATTCTTCGGAGGCTCGCCATCAGTAATCTCCATCGGCGTCAGATGGAGTTTCTTTGGCGGACACAGGAAGTAAAAAGCTTTTATACGGCACAACTGTGCTTATTGGTTATCAATCTCTGGCGTACCTGTTTCCAGGGCTGGTTTGTCCTTTGCGTTGAGTGAGGTCACGACGCTGGTGCCGACTCGTTTCTCAATATTCTCGCGAGCTTCCCCGGCAATGCTGCCACCTTCACGGGCGATGTTTCTACTTTGATTGAAGGTCTTGGGCTGCTTTGCTTGGGAGATTGCCTTTGTGGATACTTCTGCAAGCATATTCAGAACCAATTCGATATCTGTCATATTGTCCCGCAGGTTCTCTTTCTTGAGCCCCTTAAGGTCTTTATATTCCCTGACTGTCAGCCCGCTCCAGGCCTTGGTCAGCTCATTAGTAAGTATAGCGTAGTCCTTCTCCTTTTCTATACCTCTTGCCTTCCATTCATCAGTCAGTTCTTTACGCATCCGGATGGATTGGAGCCGCTGGTTAATCCAGCCCTCTGAATATCCTTTTGCCCGGTAATAATCAGCACCTCGCAAGATAGCCAGTTCCGGATCTTGAATCTCATCAAGGCGCTCACTTGCCACCTGGGCGATCCACTGCTTGAATGGCTCAGCCTTAGGAGATGGAATAGATTGAATAAGCCTGAAAAGTTGCTGCTGGTCGGCCACATCTGTTTGGCGCATCTTTCCGTCAGTAGCCTTCATTTTCAAAGTACTACAAATTGTAGTAGGTTTAGCACCTTCATTCTTCAAGCGAACCTTCAGAACACTCCAATACCTTTTTGGATCGGCACTGTCCGTCAGCACGGCTACGACATCTATAATTGAGAAATACCATTTCTCATCTTCCTCGCTCCACGCGGTTCTAATCTTTCTTTCTCCGAATAGCTGGAGAGCTTCCTTCGTACTCATATAAAACCATTTTCTACAAATATAGCTGACATAACCAGTAATTCCAAGCAA